>JAFXAV010000043.1 GCA_017516785.1 Oscillospiraceae bacterium | reverse complement strand
GGCTCGTCCAGCATGACGATGTCGGGATTGCCGAACAATGCCTGGGCCAGCAGGATCTTCACCTTCAGACGGGGGTCGATGGAAGCCATGATGTCGTAGTGCATCTCGGGGGGGATACCCAGTCCCTGCAGGATGCGGGATGCGTCGGATTCAGCTTCCCAGCCGCCCATTTCGGCGAACTCTGCTTCCAGGTCGGCGGCCCGGAGGCCGTCCTCATCGGAGAAATCGGGCTTTTCGTAGATGGCGTCCTTTTCCTTCATCACGTCATACAGGTGCTGGTTGCCCATGATGACGGTGTCCATGACGGAGAAATCGTCATAGGCGTTCTGGTTCTGCTTCAGGACGGAAACACGCTTCTCGGGATCCACATAGATGGAACCGGTGGTGGAGTCCAGCTCGCCGGTCAGAATCCGCAGGAAGGTGGACTTACCGGCGCCGTTGGCACCGATGATGCCGTAGCAGTTGCCGGGCAGGAACTGGAGATCAACGTGCTGGAACAGCCACTGACCGCCGAACTGCATGCCAAGATTGGATACTGTGATCATTTCATACTCCTTATATATTCATTATTATTTATCTTCAAATCAGGGGTGTGGAATGCCTGGAGGACATATTTCCACACATACTTATACATTATAATAATACCACATTTTCACAAATAATCAATGGAGGATTTGATGATTTTCACGGGGAAAAAGACGCTCCATTTGTAAACAAAGGGAGAACATTCTTTGAAGGGGCTTGCATTTTCTTCAGGGTGTGATATAATTTTAGCACTTAAAACACGAGAGTGCTAAAAGGAGCGAATACATTATGGAAAAAATGCAGTTCAAAGCCGAGTCCCAGCGTCTGCTGGATCTGATGATCAACTCTATCTACACCCATCAGGAGATTTTTCTGAGAGAGATCATCTCCAACGCAAGTGATGCCATGGACAAGCTTGCCTACCTGGCTCTGACCGATGAAAATGTTGGCCTCAACCGGGACGATTTTGCCATCACCATTACCCGGGATGAATTGAACCGAACCCTGACTGTTTCCGACAACGGCATCGGCATGAACCGCGCCGACATGGAGGAGAATCTGGGTACCATCGCCAAGTCCGGCAGCCTGAAGTTCAAGCAGGAAATGGAGGCTCAGGAGAATATCGACATCATCGGCCAGTTCGGCGTCGGTTTCTATTCCGCCTTTATGGTCGCCTCCTCCGTCACGGTCATTTCCCGGAAGTACGGCGAGGAAACCGGCTGGAAGTGGGTATCCAACGGCACCGATGGCTACACCATCGAGCCCTGCGAAAAGGCTGCCCCCGGTACTGACATCATCATGGTGCTGAAGGACGACACCGAAGAGGGGGAATACTCCAAGTTCCTGGAAGAGTACCAGATTCGGAACCTGATCAAAAAGTATTCCGACTATATCCGCTATCCCATCCGCATGGAGGTCTCCAAGTCCCGCCGTATTGAAGCTGAGGATGAGGATGATGAACCCAAGTTCGAGGACTACACCGAGGTGGATACCCTGAACTCCATGGTGCCCATCTGGCAGAGAAATAAGAAGGATGTCACTGAGGAAGAGTACAACTCCTTCTATCGCGAAAAGTTCTTCGACTATAACAAGCCCCTGAGTGTAGTCCACACCAGCGCCGAAGGCACCGTATCCTTCAAGGCACTGCTGTATATTCCCGGCAAGGCGCCTTTCGACTACTACTCCAAGGACTTCAAGGCCGGTCTGCAGCTCTATTCCGCAGGCGTCATGATCATGGAAAACTGTGAGGACTTGCTGCCCGAACATTTCCGTTTCGTCCGTGGTATCGTGGACAGCCAGGATCTCTCCCTGAACATCAGCCGCGAAATGCTGCAGCACAACCGCCAGCTGACCATCATCTCCCGGAACATCGAAAAGAAGATCAAGCAGGAACTGAAGAACCTGCTGGAAAACGACCGGGAAAAGTATGAGCAGTTCTTTGCTTCCTTCGGCCGTCAGCTGAAGTACAGCTGCGTGGCGGAATACGGCGCCCATAAGGATGCCGTTCAGGATCTGCTGCTCTTCTGGTCCCATAAGCAGGGTAAGCTGATCTCCCTGAAGGAGTATGCGGAAACCATGGCCGAGGGTCAGGAAAAGATCTACTTCGTTCCCGGTGAAAATCGTGAGCGCCTGGCAAAACTGCCTCAGGTTGAGACCTTGAGCAAAAAGGGCTACGATGTACTGCTCTTTACCGAGGATGTGGACGAATTCATTCCCCAGACCCTCTACACCTATGAAGAAAAGCAGTTCTGCAACGCCTCTGCCGAGGACCTGGGCCTTCAGACCGATGAGGAGAAGAAGGAACTGGAAGAAAAGGCTGAGAGTCTGAAGGGTATGCTGACCTTCGTCAAGGAGACCCTGGGCGAAAAGATCAAGGAAGTCAAGCTGTCCGCCAACCTGGGCAGCCATCCCGTGGCCATGGTTCCCGAAATGGGCATGAGCTTCGAAATGGAAAAGCAGATGAAGAAGATGAATCCGGAATTTGCCTTCTCCGTGGGCCGTATTCTGGAGCTGAATCCCGAGCATGAAGCTGTGAAAGCCCTGCAGAAGGCTATGGCAGAGGATGCTTTCAAGGCAAAAGACTATGCCGAGCTTCTGATGTACCAGGCTCAGTTGATGGCCGACCTGCCCATCGAGGATCCCGTTGCCTACACCGATCTTGTCTGTAAACTGATGCGCTGAGACTGTTGCAATCCGTCATAGTCCGTGGTAAACTGTAGATACTATCAATAAGGAGGTATCCCGGATGGATTTTTCCTACGATTATTATTCTGAATTTTCCGGCATGAATGAACAGCAGCTCATGGAATTTATGGAGCAGTTCGGTTTTGCGCTAATCGGCGTTTTTGCGGTGATCGGTCTGATCATTCTGGCAGTAGCTGCTGTCAGCTACATTCTGGGCAGCATCGGCAGTTACACCATCGCCAAGCGCCGAGGCATTCACCATGCCTGGCTTGCCTGGATTCCCGTTGCGAAGCTCTGGATCACCGGCTGCATTTCTGACCAGTACCAGTATGTGGTCAAGGGCAGCACCAAGAACAGACGTAAGATTCTGCTGATTCTGGGCATCGCAAACATGCTGCTTGGCGGCACCCTGCGGGGTGTTTCCAATGCGCTGCTGTTTGCCGGCGGCGAGGAAGCGGCCATAGCCGGCGGTGCTCTGGCATTGATTGGCGGCCTGATCAGCGCAGGCGTGGGCATTACACTGTTGGTGTTCTACTACATGGCTATGTATGATCTCTACAGTTCCTGCAATCCCCAGAACAGTGTACTGCTTCTGGTGCTGAGCATCATCTTCCAGGTGACAGAACCCTTCTTCGTGTTTTTCAACCGGAAGAGAGATGACGGCATGCCCCCCAGACGGGAGAATCCCCAGCCCGCTCTCTATGTGGATCCTGTTTACGAGGAGCCTGTCTATCAGGCATCCACCGAACCCCAGGAACCCAGCGAAGGTCCTGAAATGCTGTAAAAAAATCCCCGGCTTCAAAAAGCCGGGGATTTTTGCGCTTATTTGGTTTTGCCGAAGAGGGGGCGTGCCACCCGCTTGTAAAGAAGCATGGTCAGGAAGGACACGATGGCACTCTTGACTAGATTCAGGGGCGCCACACAGATCATAACAAAGGTGGTTACATCTTTCACATTTGCGTTGATTTTGGTGCCCAGGCCGATGATGGTTTCCAGAGGCATGCCATAGAGCTCTGCGAACTTGGGCAGCAGATAGATGGCGTTGAAGGCAGAGCCAAAGACGGTCATGCACAGAGAGCCGATGACCAGACCGATGACGGCGGAATGCTTGCTCTTGTGGGCATGATAGAAAATGGTGGCAGGGAGTACCAGACTGCAGCCGACCACGAAGTTGGCAAAGTCACCGACGAAAGCGGTAGAGGTGCTTTTCAGCATCAGCTTCAGCAGAATCTTGATGCCCTCGCAGGCTATCGTGGCGGAGGGTCCCAGATAGAAACCGCAGAGCAGAACAGGCAGCTCGGAGAAGTCCAGCTTGTAAAATTCGGGAGCCAGGAAGATCAGGGGGAAGTCCAGCATGTGCAGCACCGTTGCGATGGCGGCGCAGATGCCGATGATGCTGACCCGGCGGGCAGTGGAGACCTTGCGCATCTCGGGCATGAACCGCTCGGCAAGTTTGGCAAGCAGGCCTAAGCCTGCGATGATGGCGATACAGGTCAGGACAAAACCCAGGTTTTCCAGTAAAGTTGACCACAGATTGCTCATAATGACACCTCGTAAGTAAAAAAATAACGCTCTGAGCAAAATACTCAGGGCGTGAAGATGGGACCGGCAAAGCCGTCAGTTCTTCTTCCATCCAGACTCGAGAAAATCTCTTACTGTCGGTACCGGAGTTGCACCGGTTCGGCGCTTTCGCGCTCGCGGACTGTACCGCCGGTGGGGAGTTGCACCCCGCCCTGAAGAACCCATATGAACTTATCTAAAAGATAGCATGGCAGACAGCGGTTGTCAAGGTTGTATTTTTGTGCTACAATTTGGACAATGGAAGTTATGCGGCAGGGGCGGTTTCCGTGGGAGTCACGCTGTTTTGCGTCATTTTGAAGCCCTGGACCTTGCCGCCGGGGGCGGTGTTGGTCACGTCTCCACCGATGACCTGATTTTTGTGAATCAATACCGTTGCGTACACCGGGTCAGTGGCACCGGGATAGTTGTTTACCTTATATACAAAGCGCATGACGTTTTTGCCTGCGTAGTTCGAAAGGTCATACCCCTGGCTTTTCTGCAGCTGGTTGTAGCGGTCGAAGACCTCGCTGGATGATTCCGGAATCCGCACCTGGCTGGACTCAGCAGGGGAGGACGTGACTTCCCAACCGAAATCTTTCAAAAACTGTACCCGGGCATCGTTATTGGATACCGCCGGGGCAGACGTGGTTTGTGCATCATCGCCGCCGAAGAGCAGGATAAGTCCGATAATCCCCGCGGCAATGGCGGCCAGAGCCAGTGTGATTTTTTTCATATCGACCTTTGCGGTCATAACCATCATAGATGATCCCTCCATAATATATAGTACGTGTTTGATTCTATGCGGACAAGGGGGAGGGAAGAACGGAGGAACCATGGACAGACTGGATAAATTTCTTTGCGACAGCGGTGTCGGCACCCGAAGCCAGGTGAAAGCCATGCTGAAGGCAGGCAGAGTCACCGTCGACAGCAAAGTGGAAAAGGACAACGGCCGGAAGATCGATCCTGCAAAGCAGGTGATCACCCTGGATGGCGAAGTTTTGGGTGGCAGGCGGCGCGTCGTTGCCATGCTCAACAAACCAGCGGGATTTGTGACAGCAACAGAAGATGCCAATGACAAAACGGTGATGGAACTGCTGCCACCGGAGCTTCGGAAAATGGATGTAAAACCCATCGGACGGCTGGATAAGGCCACGGAAGGCCTGCTGCTTTTTACCAATGACGGCGACCTGCTCCACCGGCTCATCAGCCCCAAAAAGGAAGTTCCCAAGGTTTACTATGCAAAGCATGAGGGCACTGCGGCTGAAGATGACGTGAAAGCTTTCGCCGAGGGCATGACCCTTCGGGATGGCCTGCAGTGCTTGCCTGCCAAGCTGGAACCCATTGGCCCCGGCGAAAGTTTGATCACTGTCTGCGAGGGTAAATATCACCAGGTGCGCCGGATGATGGCTTCCCGGAACATGACAGTTGCCTATCTGGAACGGCGGCAGGAAGGTGCTCTAATGCTCGGCGATCTGCCCAGAGGACAGGTCCGGGAGCTGACGGAAGAGGAGATTGCCACTCTCGAATGTTAATTCTGCACGAAGAGTTTGACGTTTTAGGCAAAAAAGTCAAGGACACTTTTCCGCCCGATGGCGACAAATGCCGTGATATTACCTAAAAAAGCATAGAGTTTTTGCAATAAAATGTCAAATGGTACTTGCAAAATGCGCAAAAGCTGTGTATAATGACTGTGTTATTTTGTGGAATGCGTATTTATGCAAATTACTAAGGAGGCCTGGAAAATGTCTAACAGTGTTTTTCAGAGTGTTATTGTACAGTTAAAAGAAATTAACGACCGTGTATTTGGCGTGATTGACACCGAAGGCTGTGTGGTTTCCTGCACTGATGTGTCCCTGCTGGGCGAGCGTTGGAGCGATGCCGCACTGAAGCTGGGCAATTCCTCTGATAATATGGTCACCTTTGGTCAGAAGACCTTCAAGGCAATCGTGGGCAACTCCAATTTCTTCGAGTATGCCGTATTCTGCAGCGGTGATGATGAGATGGCCCGCAGTTTCTGCCTGATGGCCTATGTGGCACTGAACGATGCCAAGACTTTCTATGAAGAGAAGCATGACCGGGGCACTTTCGTGAAGAATATCATCATGGACAACATTCTGCCCGGCGATATCTACATCCGTGCCAAGGAGCTGCATTTTGCAACCGATGCTCCCCGTGCAGTGTTCCTGATCCGTCAGGTTGGCCATACTGATGTGGCAACCGTGGACGTGCTGTCCGGCCTGTTCCCTGATAAGCTGCAGGACTTTGTTCTGAGCATCAACGAGACTGATATTGCCGTGGTCAAGCAGATCAGCGGCACCACCACCGGCGAAGAGCTGGAGAAGATGGCTGCCGGCATTGAGGAAACTCTGCGCACCGAGCTGAGCATCAAGACCATCATCGGCATCGGCACCGTATCCGATCATCTGCGGGAGCTGGCTGACTCCTACAAGGAAGCCCAGACTGCCATCGATGTGGGCAAGGTTTTCGACACCGAGAAGAGCATCATCAACTATGAGCGCCTGGGTATCGGCCGTCTGATCTATCAGCTGCCCACCACTCTGTGCGAGATTTTCCTGGGTGAAATCTTCAAGAAGAACTCCATTGATTCTCTGGATCAGGAAACTCTGTTCACCATCAACAAGTTCTTCGAGAACAACCTGAACGTCTCCGAGACCTCCCGGAAGCTGTTCGTTCACCGCAATACCCTGGTCTACCGTCTGGAAAAGATCAAGAAGCTGACCGGTCTGGATCTGCGTCAGTTCGACCACGCCATTGTCTTCAAGGTGGCCCTGATGGTCCGCAAGTATCTGTCCTCTCGTGAGACCCGCTAAGTGAAATAATCAGGGGCTGCACCATGGTGCGGCCCCGATTTTTGCGCAATTTTCCCGGATTCCGGCGAATTGCGTGTACAAATTATTAACTTTTCCCTATTGTGACAGGAACCGGATTGACTTTGTTTTTACAATGTGTTACAATCTGGTTACACTATGACTTGGAGATAGGTACATATGATAGAATTTACTGATGTAAGAAAAACCTACTCGGAAGGCAATACCGCCCTGAACGGTGTTACCATGCAGATCGAGGATGGTGAATTTTGTTTTCTGGTGGGTCCTTCCGGTTCCGGCAAGTCCACCATCATTAAAATGATCACCGGCGAGCTGAAGCCTACTGAGGGTACGGTTCATGTCAACGGCTATTCTCTGGAGCGGATCCGCAAGCGCGAGATTCCCTATATGCGCCGTACCGTCGGTGTTGTTTTCCAGGATTTCCGTCTGATCCAGAACATGACTGTTTATGAAAACGTGGCATTTGCCATGCGTGTGGTCGGCGCCCGTGAAAAGGATATCCGCGACCGCGTTCCCTATGTTCTGGAACTGGTCGGCCTGGATTCCAAGGGTACCCGCCATCCCAATGAGCTTTCCGGCGGCGAACAGCAGAGACTGGCCATTGCCCGCGCTCTGGTGAATAATCCTTCTACGATCATTGCCGACGAGCCTACCGGCAACCTGGACCCGGCCATGTCCTTTGAGATCATGAGCCTGCTTCAGGAGATCAACAATCTGGGTACCACCATGCTGGTGGTTACCCACGCACAGGATCTGGTGGAGCGCTTCAACAAGCGCACCATCGTCATCAATGACGGCATCATCGTCAGCGACGGAATGGATGGGTATTACGACTATGAGAATCAATAATATCGGTTATTTGTTAAAAGAGGGCATCAAGGGTATTTTTACCCATGGCTTCATGTCCTTTGCCGCCGTCTGCGTTACGGTGGCCTGCCTGCTGATCGTGGGCAGCTTCTCCATCCTGATGTACAATGTGAACATCATGGTGGAAGAACTGAATCAGACCAATGAGATCCTTGCCTATGTGGACGATAGCCTTTCCGAGGCTGAGGCAAGATCCATCGGTACAAAAATCAATATGGTCGAGAACGTGCTTCAGGCTGATTTTGTTCCCCGTGAACAGGCCCTGGAGAACTTCATCGCCGACCATCAGGAAGACGAGGTCTTCACCGGTGTTGATCCCACCGACCTGCGCCACCGTTTTGTGGTGGTTCTGGAGGATAACCGTCTGATCGAGGAAACTGACGCCGCCATCAAGGCAATTCCCGGCGTGGTCAAGACCCGCGCTGAGTATGAAATGGCCGAAGGCTTCACCACGTTGCAGGATGTACTGCAGATCGTTTCCTATGCCATCATCGCGGTGCTGCTGGTGGTTTCTCTGCTGATCATTTCCAACACTGTCAAGCTTGCCATGTATGACCGCCGTGACGAAATCGCCATCATGAAGATGGTGGGCGCCACCAACGGCTTCATCCGTCTACCCTTCGTGGTGGAAGGCTTTACCTTGGGTATGATCGGCGCTGCCCTGGCCTTTGGCATGGAGTGGGGCCTGTATGACGCCCTGGTGGACAGAATTGCAGAGGTGGACTCCCTGCGGCTGTTCAGCTTTGTGCCCTTCCAGCAGTTGCTGGTTCCCATGATTGCAACCTTTGCCGCAGCCGGCCTGTTTGTCGGCATCATCGGCAGCTGGACCTCCATCCGTAAGTTCATGGATGTCTGATTACAAATTTCGTTTGTTTCAACAGGAGAAACGGAGTATAATATGAAAAATCGCAAACGCTGGGTATCTGTGATGGCAGGTGTTCTGGCAGCTGTCATGCTGCTGACCCTGATTTTCAGCCTGATTCCCGCAACTGCATTCGCAGCATCTTCCAGCGAGATCCGCAAGCAGCTGAATCAGCTGAAGGAAGAGAAGAAAGCAGTACAGGAAAAACTTGAAGAAGTCCGGGGTCAGTATGAGGCCAATGAGGACGAGATCACCGATCTGGTGGGCCAGAAGAATGCCATCGATCAGGAGATCGCCCTGCTCCATCAGCAGGTGGACATCATCAATGACCAGCTGGCATCCTATGCCCTGCTGATCGCTGACAAGCAAGATGAGCTGGACGACGCCCAGGAAAAGCTGGACGAGCTCAGCGAAAAGAACAAAGAGCGCATCCGGGCCATGGAAGAAGAGGGTAAGCTCTCATACTGGTCCATCATCTTCAAGGCCAGCAGTTTTGCCGACCTGCTGGACCGGCTGGATATGATTCAGGAGATCAATGCCGCCGACCAGAAGCGCCTGAAGGAAATGAGCGAAGCTGCCGAAGTGGTTGCTACCGCTCAGAATGAACTGCAGTCTGAGAAGGACGAACTGGAAGTGGCCCGGGAAGAGCTGGATGCCACCCAGGTGATTCTGGATGAAAAGCGCGCGGAAGCTGACGAACTGCTGACCGAACTGATCGCCAAGGGTGCTGAATTTGAAGCCCTGATGGAGCAGTCCGAAGAAGAGCAGGACAAGCTGATGCAGGAAATTGCCCAGAAGGAAAAGGACCTGAAGAAGGCTGAGTATGAGGAATGGCTGGCAACCTATGTGCCTCCCACCACCCGTCCCTCCGGCGGCGGTGGCGGTTCCAGTAGCCAGGCACCTTCCTCCTCCGGCTGGATCTGCCCTCTGCGGTCCTATACTCTGACCAGCCCCTTCGGTATGCGTGTACATCCCATCACCGGCAAATACAAGATGCATAACGGCGTCGATATGGCAGCACCTCAGGGTACTCCCATCTATGCCGCCAAGAGCGGCAAGGTTACTGCCGCAACCTACCAGTCCAGTGCGGGCTATTATGTTTCCATTAACCATGGCGACGGCTTTGCCTCTATTTACATGCATATGACCCACTACATTGTCAGCAAGGGCCAGTATGTCAATGCCGGACAGGTCATCGGTTACGTGGGTTCCACCGGCGGTTCCACAGGTCCCCATCTGCATTTTGGCATTTCCTACAACGGTTCCTATGTGAATCCCATGAAGTATATCTGACCCTGAAAAGGAGAAGACTATGAACAAGAAGTATGTTTCCATTATGGCAGGCGTTATGGCTGCTGTGATGCTGCTGACTCTGATCCTTGGCCTGCTTCCGGCCAAAGCCAGCGCCGCTTCCTCCAGCGAGATCAAGAAACAGATCGCCCAGCTGAAGGAAGAGAAGAAAGCACTGCAGGAACAGATGGATGAAGTCCAGGGCCAGTATGAAGAAAACGAAAATGAGATTCTGGACACGGTGAACAAAAAGAGTACCATCGACCAGGAAATCTCCCTGCTCTACGATCAGATTGATCTGATCAACCAGGAGCTGTCCTCTTATAGCCTTC
Organism: Oscillospiraceae bacterium; assembly: GCA_017516785.1. The sequence continues at coordinate 8,191 of JAFXAV010000043.1, read as the reverse complement.
TGATTGCCGATAAGCAGGATGAGCTGGATGCCGCCCAGGCCAGACTCAGCGAGCTGAACGCCAAGAACAAGGAACGCATCCGGGCCATGGAGGAAGATGGCAGCATCTCATACTGGGCTGTGCTTTTCAAAGCCAGCAGCTTTTCTGATCTTTTGGACCGCCTGAACATGATCGAGGAGATCGCAGCCTCCGACCAGCGCCGCCTGAAGGAAATGAGCGCCGCTGCCGAGGAAGTGGCGGTTGCCCGGGAAGCTCTGACGGCTGAAAAAGACGAGCTGGAAGTTGCCCGGGAAGAATTGGATGCCACTCAGCTGACTCTGGAAGAGAAGAAAGCTGAGGCCCAGGAACTTCTGAATGAGCTGATTGCTCACGGCGAAGAACTGGCGGACCTCTTTGAAGGCTTCGAACTGGAAGAAGAGGCCCTGATGGACGAAATCGCCCAGAAGGAAAAGGAATATAATGAAGCAAAGCATCAGGAATGGCTGGCCTACATGGCAACCTACACCACCCAGCCTCCTGCCACCACCAAACCCAGCGGCGGTTCAAGCGGTGGCTCCGGTAGCGGTTCCGGCGGCGGTACCTCCAACGGTTCCGGCACTGCTTCCAGCAGCGGCTGGCTGGTTCCCTGCAGCTATGTGAAGCTGACAAGTCCCTTCGGCAACCGTGAAGCACCTACCGCAGGCGCTTCCACCTTCCATAAGGGTGTTGACCTGGCAGGTCCTGAGGGCACTCCCATCTATGCATCCCGTTCCGGCGTGGTCACTACTGCCACCTACAGCAAGTCCGCAGGTTACTATGTCACCATCAACCATGGCGACGGCTTCTCCTCCATTTACATGCATATGACCAAATATGTGGTAAAGAAGGGCGCTGCGGTTTCTGCTGGACAGCTGATCGGCTATATGGGTTCCACCGGTATTTCCACCGGCCCCCATCTGCATTTCGGCATTACCAAGGACGGTACATACGTCAATCCCGCCAACTATGTGAATCTGCATGCCTGAGCGCATGGATTACGATCCCACAGCCTCCGGGCTGTGGGATCTGTTTTTTGAGGTATTTTTATGAAGAAAGTTTGGAAATTCCTGTCCTATGTGCTGGTTGCGGCCCTGGCTGCGGCAGGTACATTTGCATATATCTGGTACACCGACGAGGTGTCCAAGCTGGACCAGCTCTCTGGCCTCATCGAGGAGCGGTTCATCGGTGAATACGATGAAACCCTGATTGAGGATGCTGCTGCCCATGCCATGGTGGCTGCCCTGGGAGATGAGTGGAGCTACTATATTCCCGCCGCGGACTTTGCCGAACACATGGAGCAGATGAACAACGCCTATGTGGGCATCGGCATTACGATCCTTGCCCGGGAGGACAGCACCGGCTTCGAAGTGACCAAGGTCAATGCAGGCGGTCCTGCGGAGGAAGCAGGTATGCTGCCTGGCGATGTGATCATTGCCGTGGAAGGCCAGAGCGTGGCCAACATGACCACCACCGAAGCAAGAGATCTTGTCCGGGGCGAACCCGGCACCCAGGTGCTGCTGACCATCCAAAGAGCAGGGGAGACCTTTGATTTGCCTGTGACCCGCAAAGAGGTCCAGAATCCCGTGGCCACCGCCCGGATGCTTGAAAACAGCATCGGCCTTGTGACCATTGCAAATTTCGATGCCCGCTGTGCCTCCGAGACCATCGCGGCCATTGAACAGCTGCTCTCTGAAGGTGCGCAAGCCCTGATTTTTGATGTTCGGTTCAATCCCGGCGGCTATAAGGATGAGCTGGTTCAGGTGCTGGACTATCTGCTGCCGGAGGGACCGCTCTTCCGCAGCGAGTACTACACCGGCGCGGAATACGTGGACAAGTCCGATGAAATATGCCTGGAGATTCCCATGGCAGTTCTGGTCAACGGCGGCTCCTACTCTGCTGCGGAGTTCTTTGCCGCGGCGCTCGGTGAATATGAGTGGGCCATTGTGGCGGGAACCCAGACCTATGGCAAGGGTTACTTCCAGACCACCATCGAGCTCAATGACGGCTCCGCTGTGGGTCTGTCTGTCGGCAAGTACACCACTCCCAACGGCAATAATCTGGCGGGCGTGGGCATTACCCCGGAGGTCTACGTGGAGGTGGATGAGGACACCTACTGGGAGATCTATGCGGGGATACTGGATCCTGCGGAGGATCCCCAGATCCAGGCTGCGGCCCAGGCGCTTCTCAATCCGTAAATCTGCATAAGCCTCTCTGAAAAATGGGAGGCTTTTCTGTTTTTCAAAAGTATGAAAATACCTTGACTGTGACGAAAATACCAGTTATAATAATAAAACCTATGGAAACTTCTATCTTTTGAAAGGATTGTTGAATATGGCAAAGGAATTTAAGATCACATCCCTGCGACTCAAGGAACTGAACGATGAGCTGAATTATCTGAAGACGACCCGTGAGCGCGAAATTGCCGCCATGATCGCCGAAGCTCGCTCCTACGGCGACTTGTCCGAAAACTCCGAATACGATGCTGCGAAGAACGAGCAGGCTAAGCTGTATGGCCGCATTGCCGAGATCGAGGACATTCTGAACCACGCCGTCATCATCGAGGACGAGAATGCTGCCACCGGCCGCGTTGGCCTGGGCTGCACTGTCGTTGTTGAAGATGCAAACGGCCGCCGCACCACCTACCGCATCACCGGCTCCCAGGAAGCAAATCCCATGGAGTTCAAGCTGTCCGATGACTCTCCCTTCGGCCGCGCCATCGTCGGCAAGGCTGCCGGTGAGAAGTTCACCTATATCGCTCCTGCAGGCACCTTCACCATGAAGGTCGTCAGCGTCTCTCGTGAGGGCTAAGCCATGGCGAAGTTTGTTCCCCAGGCTGAACTGCCTGTTTCTGAGCAGGCCCAGATCCGCCGCGACAAGCTGGAGGCACTCCGGGCCGAGGGTCGCGACCCCTTTGTTCAGACTAAGTACGATTTCAATGCTGACTCCGCTGCCATCAAGGGCGATTACGAGGCTTACGAGGGCAAGGTTGTCCGTGTTGCCGGCCGTCTGATGAGCAAGCGCGGCCAGGGCAAGGTCATGTTCTGCGACCTGCAGGACTGCACCGGCCGCATCCAGCTCTTCGTCAAGATCGACGAGATGGGCGAGGAAGAGTACAAGCGCTTCAAGAAGAACGACATCGGCGACATCGTGGGCGCTGAGGGCGAAGTCTTCAAGACCAAGACCGGCGAGATCTCCATCCGTACCAGCAGCATCATTCTGCTGTCCAAGTCTCTGCTGCCTCTGCCCGAAAAGTACCACGGCCTGACTGACAAGGAAGCACGCTTCCGTCAGCGCTATGTGGACCTGATGGTCAACCCCGAAGTCAAGCGCAACTTCGTCATCCGCTCCCAGTTCATCAAGTACATGCGCAACTACCTGGACAATATGAATTATATCGAGGTGGAGACTCCTGTCCTGAACACCATCGCCGGCGGCGCTGCTGCCCGTCCCTTCGTGACCCACCACAATACCCTGGACATCGACATGTTCATGCGTATTGCAACCGAGCTGCCCCTGAAGCGTCTGATCGTCGGCGGCATGGACCGCGTCTACGAAATCGGCCGCATCTTCCGTAATGAGGGTATGGACCCCAAGCACAACCCTGAGTTCACCTCCGTTGAGCTGTACCAGGCCTATGCTGATTTCCATGATATGATGGACATCGCTGAGGGCATCATCTCCGGCGCCGCTCAGGAAATCCTGGGCACCTACGAGATCGAGTGGATGGGCGAGAAGATTAACCTGGCTCCCGGCTGGCGCCGGCTGACCATGGTGGAAGCTGTCAAGGAGTACGTGGGCATCGACTTCGGTGCCATCACCGATGACGCTGAGGCTGTGGCTGCTGCCAACGCCGCAGGTGTGGAGCTGGCTGACGCCGCTGAGAAGACCTGGGGCAATGCTCTGTATGCCTGCTTCGACCAGAAGGTCGAGGAGCATCTGATCCAGCCCACCTTCATCACCATGTATCCCGTCGAGGTTTCTCCCCTGACCAAGAAGTCTCCTGTTGACCCCAGAGTCACCGAGCGCTTCGAGCTGTTTGTCTGCCACTCCGAGCTGGCCAACGCCTACTCCGAGCTGAATGACCCCATTGATCAGAGAGAGCGTTTCATGAAGCAGGTAGAGCAGCGTGAGCGCGGCGACGATGAGACCGAAATGCTGGACGAGGATTTCCTGAACGCCATGGAATATGGCATGCCTCCCACGGGCGGCATGGGCATGGGCATCGACCGCTGTGTCATGATGCTCACCGGCAACGATACCATCCGCGAGGTCATCCTGTTCCCCACAATGAAGCCCACTGCCGATAACTAATCGGAAAAGTGCTAGAGCCGCAACAGGTTTTTAGATTCTACAACTCCATAAAAACACGGATTTAAGCCTTTCTTACGCCACTGTATGCGAAAAGTAATGCAGACGGCGAAGTTAAGGGACAGTGTTCAAATTTTACCGTCTGATTTCGTTACAAAATCAGACGGTTTTTTGTTTATGGAGGAAAATATATGGAAAACAGTTTGGCAGCAATGCGACCGGAAATAGTTACAGAATGGTCGCCACGCAACCTACCCCTTAGTCCGGAGGATATATCCTACGGATCGAAAAAGGTGTTTTGGTGGAGAGGCAAGTGCGGACATGAGTGGGAAGCCAGTGTCAAAGCAAGGTCACAGGGCAAAAAGTGTCCCATCTGCGCGGGGAAGCGTATTATCCCAGGAATAAACGATCTTGCAAGCCTGATGCCTGATCTGGCGGCTGAATGGTCATCGAAGAATCCTGTGCCAGCAGAAACTGTTGGGATTGGTTCTCACAAAAAGGCTGTCTGGAATGGGAAATGTGGGCATGAATGGGAAGCGGTTATTCGAAGCAGAGCTGCTGGTGCCGGGTGTCCCTATTGCTCCCACAATAGGGTGCTGGCTGGGGTTAATGACCTGGATTATCTGTTCCCCAAAGTGGCACAGGAGTGGTCAACAGCAAATCTGCCGCTGCTTCCGTGGCAGGTGACTGCATATGCCAATACAAAGGTCTGGTGGATCTGTGAGAAAGGCCACGAATGAGAGGCGTTAATCTCAACGAGGTCTTATGGAAGTCAGTGCCCATATTGCAGCGGTATCAAGGTCCTTCCGGGATATAATGATTTGGCAGCAACTGATCCAGAGCTTCTACTGGAATGGGATTATGAGAAGAATGTCGATGTACAGCCCTTTGCAGTGTCCAGAAATTCCATGCAACCCGCATGGTGGAGGGGTAGCTGCGGTCATAGATGGAAGGACAAAATCTATAACCGGGCAGTAGAAAATACAGGCTGTATTTTCTGCCAAGAAGAGCATCAAGGAAATTTACCCAAGCAACTAATATGCAGATATACCTCACAAATGGGTGTGAAAGTTATCTTTGATGATATGGATACCACCGGCATCCCATTGGATGCATTTGTTCCCGAACTGAAAATAGCATTTGTTTTCCAAAAGCGAGGGACAGAAAAAGAAAACCGCATTATAGCAGTTCAAAAACACCTGTGTAATGTGCGTAGGATTCAATGCGTGATAATCGAGAAATCAGCAAACTTAGAAACCATTGAGAAGAGAATAAAAACTGCAATGCAACACAAGCGGAGGGCTAAACAATGAGTGTCAACTACATTCGCACAGGAGACTATCTGATTCCGGATCTTAAGCTGCCGGAGGAAAACCGACCCATCGGTAAATGGGGCCGTATGCACAGGGACTATCTCAAAGAATACCACCCAATCCAGTATAATAATTTAGTCTTGTCCGGAAATCTTTGGACATACCTTGCTGACCTGAACAAGCAGGCTGAGCAGCGCATGGAAATGCTGATTACTCAAATGAAATCCGCAGAGGGTATCACGGAAGCTCTGAAAGCTGCCGATCCCATGGGCTGGACCCAGCGCATGAGCAACATCACCGCCAGAGTGGAAGAGATCGTTAGAGAGGAGTTGATCTATGCATGAAAAAAGAAGAATTCATTTGTTCACTTAAATATGAAATCGCTATCCTAGCACCAAACTTCGGCGACAGCGAATCTGCCCTTGCGCTTCTCTATGAAGCCTACGCCGAATGCAATAAAATGGATGATGGGACGATCAAAGAAGATTTCAATGAATTGTACCGTATGATGAACGGCATGCCCCTCCGGGATATGGATAAAGTTATCTATCCCGTATGTACGCTCTGTCGAGATCACCAGAAATCCGGATTTATAGAAGGCATAAAAGTTGGCATTACTTTGGCACAAGAAGTGTCAGAATAAAAATAGCAGATCACCATTCATTTTTGAAGGTGATCTGCTGTTTTCTTATTGCACATTAGACTGCATCAACTGTGTTTCTCTCTTTTGCGTGGCTTCCTTCAGAAGCGCATAGGCGGCGGAAGCTGCCGGAACGCCCAGAAGCATACTGATAGGGCCTGCCAGATTGCCGCCGACGGTAATAGCTGCCAGCACCCACATAGCCGGGAGATTGATTTTGGCTCCCACGACCTTGGGATAGATCAGATTTCCTTCCACCTGCTGCAGGGCCAGCAGATAGATTACAAAGACCAATGCCTTAAAGGGATTCACGGTCAGAATCATAAACGCACCCACAATGGTTGCAAGAAACGCACCCACATAGGGAATCAGGGCAGTAACACCCACCAGTGCGCCAACCATAGGCGCATAGGGAATTCGGAGAATCGCCATACCGATACCGCAGAGTGTTCCCAGGATCACCGCTTCCGTTGTCTGTCCCACAATGAACTGCTGGAACACATCCGCACAGACATGAAAAACATGGGACATGGTATTGGTCAGTCGTGCAGGGAGCCAGGCTTTTGCCAGACGGCCGATTTGCCTTGCCAGGGTTTCCTTGTTAGCAAGCACATAAATGCAGAATACGAAGGCCACCACGCCGTCAATCAGAGAAGAAGCTGCACTTCCCAACGCACTTGCGGTAGAGCCCAAAACCGTGCTGCTCAGCTGCGGCATCCAACTTTCTACCTGCGTTTTCATGGTCAGCCAGTCGATGTCCAGCTTTTCAAGCCAGGGGGCAAAGGGCAGCTGTGCGAAGTCTTCGGAGCTTTCCAAAACTGCCATCTGATCCAGCGCTCCGGTGACAGAGGAGATCACGATGGATACAGCGCCTGTCAGTTCAGGGATCACCAGGACGGCAACACCCACAAAAATGCCAATGACCAGAATTAGAGAGAGCAGGATTGCCAGAGGCCGTCTTGCTTTTTCCTTTTTCGGTGTGGGATTCTTGCGGAATAAGTGTCTTTCAATGAATGCCAGAGGTACATTGAGGATCATGGCCAGTATGGTTCCCGTCAGCAGCGGCTTTACAAGATCATACAGCCATTGGACTGCAATGGCGATGGCTGAAACGTAACGGATGCCCAGAAAAATGAGAATGCATGCAGCAACAGTACCAACAGCCCATTTGGTTAAGGTTTTTCGGTTTTGAGGATCATCTAAAAACATGGTATTTCCTTTCTACATGAGGGGAGCGAACAGGCGAAGTATTTCCTGAAGCAGCTTGGCGGATAAATATTTTGCGCAGTCTTTTTCTTCAATCTTCTGACAAACAGTTAACGTGTTCAAAAAATCCTGCTTGATCTGAGCGACTGCCCGGCTGCCATACATCCAGGTTCCACACTCAAAATGCAGATACAGGCTGCGAAAATCCAAATTGGTTGTTCCGACTGTGGCAATCACATCATCGCTGACAAAGCTTTTAGCATGGATGAAGCCATTTGAATATTCGTAGACCTTCACACCGGCCCGAATCAGCTCCCGGTAATAAGAGCGAGTGGTCATGTGTACAAGCCACTTGTCCCACCGGTGGGGTGTGACGATCCGTACATCCACACCACGTTTTGCTGCCAGACATAGGGCTGAAACCATGCTGTCATCTACAATCAGGTAAGGGGTGTTAATATATACATAATCCTTCGCTTCATTCAAGATCTGAAGATAAACGTGTTCACCCACATTTTCGTTGTCCATGGGACTGTCGGCATATGGCTGCACCAGACCGTCCGGGTCCATCGTGCAGGGAGCGAGCTGCCAGGGGTAAAAGGATGCAATATCCTCGCCGCATTTTTTGCACAGCTCCCACATTTCCAGAAACATCAGTGAAAAGCTCCATGCGGCCTTGCCCTCCAGCATGATGGCGGAATCTTTC
>JAFXAV010000042.1 GCA_017516785.1 Oscillospiraceae bacterium | reverse complement strand
TGACACACCAGGTGGGCATATCCTCCAGACGGCCGCCGAAGTCGCCGATGGCGTTGGCTGCACGGGTCTCGGGAGAGATGGGCAGAACGCGGGTCTTCAGCTGCTTGAACTCATCGCAGGTCAGACTGCCGTCAGCTTCATTGAAAGCCAGATGGCCGTTGATGCCGATGCCGCCGAAGCAGATATCAACACCGCCCAGTTTTTCAATCAGATTGGGGATGTATTCCACATTGTTGGGATCGGGAAACACACGATGATCCTCGGGAACATTCAGTTCGGGCTTGATCTTGGAGTAGACCGTCCGGTTCATGAAACCCCGGAAGCTCAGAGGATGGTTGATGTCGATCCACTGCTTGTTGTCATCCAGGTACTCGTCCATGTTGATGAACCAGCAGTTGTTCAGGTTGATATTCTCGTTGTTGACCCTATCCACGAAGTAGGGATACTGACCGATGGGGCCAACGGGGCAGATGAAGACGGTCTTCTCGCCTTTTTCATTCTGGGCCTTGATGAAATCTGCCATCTCACGGGCGATAACCTGGAAAACAGCGGGCTTGTCTTCCATGACCACCATGGGGATCTTGGGGGAGCTCAGCAGCTGCTCTTTGTTGTAGTAGTAATAATCGTGATGCATGATACGCTACCTTCCTTTTTATGTGATGAAAAGGGGATGCAGAAGCATCCCCCTACTTTTATTACTTCTGAACTTCCAGATATTCCTTGTAGACGTTCTGCCAGATGTAGTTCTTCAGTTCCGTGAACCGAGGCAGCATCTTGGTCTCCTGGTTTCTGGGATAGGGAATGTCGATATCAATGACTTCCTTGATACGGCCGGGACGGGCAGACATGACCACAACACGGGATGCTAGCAGAATGGCTTCTTCGACATCATGGGTAATGAAGAAGCAGGTCTTCTTCTCTTCTTCCCAGGTCTTCAGCAGTTCGGTCTGCAGCTGGGTACGGGTCTGTGCGTCCAGTGCGCCGAAGGGCTCGTCCATCAGCAGCAGGCTGGGGTTGACAGCATAAGCACGGGCGATGGCCACACGCTGCTTCATACCACCGGACAGTTCCTTGGGGTAGGAGTCCACAAACTTCTCCAGACCGACCATCTTGATGTACTTCAGGGCGATTTCTTCACGCTCTGCATCAGTCATGCCCTTCTTCAGGTTCAGACCGAACATAACGTTCTTCTTAACAGTCAGCCAGGGGAACAGGGCATACTGCTGGAACACAACACCGCGGTCAACGCCGGTGCCTTCCACCTTGACGCCGTCAACCAGGACTTCGCCGGAGGTAGCCTCGTGGAGGCCGGCGATGATGTTCAGCAAGGTAGACTTGCCACAGCCGGAGGGACCGACCACACAGATAAACTCGTTGTCATAGATATCCAGATTGGCACCGTTCAGAGCGATGGTCTGGCCATTGCGGCCTTCATAAATCTTCTTAACGTCTTTGATCTGAACCTTGGGAATCAGATTTCTCTCTTCTCCTGCCATGAGGTCAGTCTCCTTTCAAAGAATTTCAGAATCTTCTCAGCCAGCATGCCGATGACGCCAACCACAATGATGTAGAACATCATTTCTGCATTTTCAAACACCTGGGACAGAGCCTTGATACGCATGCCCAGACCTGCCACAGCACCGGTGGACTCTGCAGCGATCAGAGTGGTCAGTGCAACAGAGATACCCAGACGGACAGCAGTGATGATGAAGGGGGTGGTTGCGGGGAAAATAACCTTAACGAACAGGACAGTGTCATTGGCACCCAGAACACGGGCAGCCTTGATCAGCGTCTCATCCACATTGATAACACCCTGGAACACGGTGACGGTAATGGTCAGGAAGGTAGCAATGCAGATAACCACGATCTGGGCCTTGGCACCAACGCCGGCAGCCAGAACCACCAGGGGAACGTAAGCCAGAGGGGGGATGTTACGGACGAACTGGATCCAGGGCTCAATAATGAAGCGCACAGGACGGTACCAGGCCATCAGGAAGGCAACGGGCACACCAAACACAAAGCCCAGCGCAAAGCCGATGCCAACAGAGCGCATGGAAGCCCAGACGTCAGGCCAGAACTTACCGCGTTCCACAGCCATGGTATGATAGGCCTTAAAAACTTCAGTCAGAGGGGGGAAACTCAGGGAGGTGGTGGGGTTATTGGACAGGAAGAACCACAGCACCACAGCAGACAGCAGGGACAGGCACAGCCATGCCCACTTGGGAATCTTGCCGATAATATCGACGTTCTTTGTTTTGTTCAAAACGAACCTCCTAACAGTTGCAACAGGCAACCCCGAAAAGCAGTTTATTATCTACAACAGAGGCAAACCGCTTTTAGCGATTGCCTGTGGGTGTGTGGGAGGCGGCGTTGCCGCCTCCCTTTTTTCCTAAAAAAGCGCGGTAATTACTTGGCGTTGATCATCAGGTCAACCAGGACGAACTCGTCAGCCTTCAGGGGGCCTGCAGCGTCGCCGAAGTTGGTCTGCTGTGCGTTGTAGTAGTCAACCAGCTTGCCGGAGTCGATCATCTCCAGAACCTGAGCGCTGGTCAGCCAGGAGCCGTCGTAGCGCTGAGCGATGGTGGACTCCACGTCCAGACCGGTGATGGCGGAAACGTAGCCTGCAACTTCCTCAGCAACAGCATCGTCAGTGGTAGCAGCAGCAGCGAAGTCCATAGCCTTGAACATAGCGCGGTTGAAGCGGACGATCACGTCAGCATTCTCAGCAGCCCAGTCGGGGTTGACAACCCAGGAGCCGGGAGAAGCCATGGTGTCGAAGTCAACGTTGGAGCAGATGTCGGTGGCGTTCTC
>JAFXAV010000041.1 GCA_017516785.1 Oscillospiraceae bacterium | reverse complement strand
GGATACGGTAGGAAGAAACGAAAAGGCGATAAAAGAATATGTTCGCAATCAGTTACAAGAGGATATCGCATCCGATCAAATGAGTATCAAGGAATACTATGACCCGTTCACGGGTGAGCCGGTAACCAAAGGCAAATAATTAAGCCGCCCCCGGAGGGGGCAGCCAGTAATCAATTGCGGTTGTCGAACCATTCATGCGCCTTAAGACGCAGCTGTAATAGGCCCTTATAGGGCCTGTGCAAGCCACCGGCTATGCCGGTGGTCTTGACTGGTTAAGTGAGGGTTTTGTAGTCAGAGTACTGAACTGTCCCGTGGATATTCTGCAATGCGCCGGGAATCAGTTCTTTCACCATCAGGCACTCCACAGCGGGAAGACCCACGGATTCGTGGGCGATGATACCATAATCTGCAGAGGTTTGAAAACCCCGGCTGCGATAGTTCAGAGGGTTGCCCTCCACGATGACAGTTTTGAAGCCCATTTTTCTTGCCTTTTCGAAGCCGTATTCAATCAGCTCTTTGGAGATGTGCTGCCGCTGAAGTTCCGTCTTTACAGCCGCAGGGGTCAGAATCAGCAGTTCATCCTCATGTTTGCCTTCCAGGTGGAACCGGGAGAACATCACATAGCCGATGGGATCATCTTTTTCATCCACCATGATCAGTTCCAGCTCCGGGATGTAAAACCGCTTGCTACGGATTTCTTCCACCAGGCTTCGAACCAGTTTTCCTTCGGCAGCGCAATCGTACTCGGTGAAAACGGTTTCCACCAGATTCAGAGAGGAAAGCAGGTATTTCTCTTCCATAGATTTAATCACTCTCATGCTTTATCCTCCAAATCCTGATAAAGTACCCGCATATTATCACCCCAGCAGTCGATACGGTTTTCCTGATAGGAATATCCGTACTTTTCGTAAAGGCCAATATGGTCTGTGGCGATGTAGACTCTGCTGTGGCCCTGGCTTGCGGCGATTGATTCGGCGTAGGCAAGGAGGCTCCCTGCGTGACGGTGACCGCGGTATTCAGGGACTGTGAACACAAAACCGATCCAGGGATAAAGGCTTTCATCCCGGACCGCATCCTGTCCTGTCAGGGTAGCAAAGGATACGAGGTTCTCACCGTCCATCAGGAGGTAAAGATCGCCGAAACCACCCAGTGTTTCAAAGAAGGTTCCGTTTTTCAGAAGGCTGCAGAGAAAAGTTGCTGCGCTCCAGTCGCATTGGCCGATCTTGTCCATCAGAGCATCTTTCTGATCACTTTCAAAATAGCTTACGATCTTCATATTACCAGATCTCCTTTTTGCGCTGCTTGCTGAATTTGGCCACGTTCTTGTGCCATTCCCGCTTCCGGCGGAGCATCTCGCCCTTGTCCAGGGCCTCTTCCTGAAGCTTCTGGTAGCTTTCCCATCGGGCGATGTCCAGTTCACTTCTGTCAATGGCTGCCCAGATGGCGCAGCCAGGTTCCGAGGTATGGGTACAGTCGGAAAAACGGCATTTGCCAAGAAACTGCTCCACATCCGCAAAGGCTTCCCCAAGACCTTCGGATACATCCCACATGCCAAGCTCACGCATGCCGGGGGTGTCGATGATCATGACACCGCTGCGGAGCCGGATCAGCTGTCGGTGAGTGGTGGTGTGGCGGCCCCGGCTGTCATCTTCCCGGATGGCGCTGACGGCCATGATTTTCTCTCCTGCCAGGGCATTGACCAGGCTCGATTTTCCAACACCGGAAGAGCCGAGAAATACCACGGTTGTTCCCGGCTGCAGATAGGCATTCAGCCGGGGAAGTCCGTAACCTGTGTGAGCACTGACCACATGGGTATTCACTCCGGGGGCCACCCGCTCCACTTGGGTCAGATAGTCCCAGCAGTCATCCACCAAATCTGCCTTGGTCAGCAGAATCACCGGGGTGGCACCGGATTGCCAGGCGAGGGTCAGATACCGTTCCAGCCGCTTGGGGTTAAAGTCCAGATTCAGCGACTGCATGATGAAGACGTAATCAAAATTGGCAGCCACTGCCTGATCTCTGGGAATGGGGCCCGGCTCCCGCCGGGAAAAGAGGGTCCTGCGGGGCAGTGTTTTGATGATCTGGCTGTCGCCGTTGGGGATGTAGTTGATCTTAACGAAATCTCCCGCGGTGGGGAAGGTTTCCGTGCCTGCGTAGTATTCTTTTGTTTTCAGTCGGGCGTGGGTGATGCCCTGGTCGCAGAAGATTTCAAAGCGGTCTTTGTGGACGGCAGTGACGCGGGCGACGTTTTCAGAAGATTCACCGGTAAAACCGTAATCAAATATATTCAAGGTAATTTCCTCCAAATTCAGTAAGTGAATGTTTTTTCTTTCGCTAACTGAAAATGGGCGCAAAAATACCGCAGCAAAGCAGCCCTTCGTCCGGGGTGCCATCTGCGGTCCCATATTGGAAAGGATACTTCAAAAACGGCGCACCAAATTTGGAGGTCTAAACCCCCATTTTTATTCGCGCCCCTATTCAGTTAGCCGGTAGCGACCTCACGAACAATCATACTTTTAGTCTCCTTTCCCGCCTGCATTTGTGCAGGCATATCAGTATCATTATCATAACATTGCGGGCCTTCGCTGTCAATTGCGAAGGCCCTGTGTTTTTAAGAATTGTCCCGCTCTTCCTGACTCATCTGGATGGCGGTCTGGTTTGCTTTGATGGCCTCGTTGTGGCCGAAATTGTGGGAGAGAACGGCTTCCTCTGCCGTGCCAACGGGGAACTGCAGGAAGGTCTGCTGGTAGAAATAGTTGCACCAGCTGTTGAGAAGCCAGCCTTTTTCTACTTCCTTCGCGCCGTAGCACACATAGCCCCGACAGTTTTCTCCCTTTCGGGGCAGGGAGAAGGTGGCGATGATGTCGGTGGAGTCATTGGTGCCGAAGAACCAGGTGTAGGAATAGCTGATCTCATCCAGCCGCCGGTAGGGGGCGGTGTAGGTGGCACCGTCCCGGTCGTGGAGTACCCGGCCGGAGAGGTAATTTCCGCTGACCCAACCGTCATTTTTCATATAGGCAGGCCAGATCTGGATGGCTTCGGTACCCCGGTAGCCAGGGTCTTCCGTCCAGAGAAAATGATGGATGATCAGCCAGTCGTCTTCCGGATTTTCCGGCTCCACAGCAACGGCGGTGATCAGAAGCTCTTTCGCTGTGTATTCGGTGTAGATATAGCTCCCATCGCGTCTCTGTCCGTAAACCTGGTATCCGTCGGTGACGGGAACTTCTTCCATGTCCACATAAACCTTTGCGGCATTTTCACAGCGGCGCAGTTCTTCCTCATTCAGATCCTGCAATACATATTCGGGAAAACCCAGATCCAGAAGCTCCTGATGGCTTTCAGCTTTGTCCTGACGGATTTCCCATTCCATGGGATATTGGGAGAAACAGGTGAAGCCGATGGTCAGCATCAGGGCGATGACTGCTGTATAGGCAATGGCAACAGTCTGATCCCGGATGGCGGAGGGGGCGGCGGAAACCACATAGCCTGCATCGTCCAGCGCTTTGGAAAGCTTCCAGAGACCCCGCAGAATGCAAATATAGGCGATCAGCAGCACATAAACGGAATAGCCTTCAAAGTTCATCAGCGCAAGAGCGGTAATGATGACGTACCAGATGATCAGCGCCGTGGCGCTTCCGGCGTGGGGTTCCAACCCCGCCTTTTTTTGGACGGCCCGGATGCCGCCCCGGAGGCAGATCAGATGGACAAAGCCGATAACCAGCTGCAGATAGCTTCCGGTAATTGCAAAATTGGTGGCGGCAAAATCGCCACTGTAAATGGTTGCGTCGAAGAAAATGTGAATCATCAGCCAGATGGTCCGGAGGATCACCAGCACATAGCCAAAACCGAACCAGCGGTTTTCCTGGCGAAGTGTCCGGTAGCCCAGCAGCATCAGGATCGTGCCGATGGCGGGGAGGATCGTGTTGAGAGCAAGGAAATTCAAGGTGATGGTCACAAGCCCCATGCCCCAGAGAATCCGGTTCATGGCAGTACGCCAGGGGTTCACCGCATCCACCAGCTCATCGGAAGGGGGGAGCTCGTCGAGGCTTTCCTGCAGCAGCAGTTCAAAATCCCGGTCAGTCATACAGATCACCTCCCAGTTCTTTTCGAAGTTTCTGTTTGATGCGGTACAGCCGTCCTTCCACCGCCCGAAGGGTCAGGCCTGTTTCTGAAGCAATCTGAGCAGTGGACTGGCGGTAGTAGTATTTGCGGTAGAAAAGGGTCCGGTCGGAAAGGGACAGGGCAGCCAGAACTTTTTTGAGTGCTTCTTTCCGCTCCCGGGCGATCAGAATGTTTTCCGGATTGGAATTGGGGTCTTCCATCTGCTCGGGCAGCGCTTCCGTTTCAGGATGCTTTCTTCGGGCATAGTTCAGGGCGGTGTTCCGGGTGATCACCGTCAGCCAGGTAGTGAAGCTGCCCCGGTTGGGATTGAATCTGTCCAGCTGGTTCCAGGCTTTCATGGCGGCATCCTGAAGACATTCCTCCCGGTCCCGGGAATCGGGCAGAATGGGAGCGATGATATAGCGCATCAGCGGTCCGTACTGCAGCAGCAGCCCGGACAAGGTCATCTCACGCATATGCATCCCTCCTTTTTCTTTCTACTATATCATACACGGCTTAAAAGAAAAACCCACGAAAAAATCCCAGTCTTTTCAGACTGGGATTTATATCATCCAATTGTAGGAAGCAGGTCTTTGCTGATGGGGCAGTCGTAGCCTTCCCGGGTTTCAGCCCGGAATTCGGCCCGGGCCTGCTCCAGAAGCTCTGCGTTGGTCATCAGGTCGGCAACGGAGCCTGCCAGAACCTTTGCGGCGTGGAGCATACCCTTGTGGGCAAAACTGGTGCGGCCTGCGGAAACCACCTGCCAGGAGTGACCGGGACAGCCGGAGGGCCAGGTCACGGTGGTGAACTGAGCAGTGGGGGTCAGCCAGCTGACATCGCCTACGTCGGAGGAACCGGGATTGAAGTGGTTGGAAGGAACATAGGGGATGATGAAGTCGTTGATGGCGGCGTTGCCGTTGTCGGACTTCTCAGCCACGAATGCCCGCACCTGCCGGTTTTCTTCCGTGCGGCTGCCGGGAAGACCTTCGGTGTGATAGGTGGTCTTCAATGTGGCGGCATAGGTCAGCTCCCGCTGGGTGTAGAGGGGCAGGGGAGCGGCCAACAGATTGTCATAGAGCAGCTGCTCCAGAACTTCGTTGGACACGGTGCTGGAAGTGCCGTCGATCTGCCGGGAGGTCATCTGGGTTTCGGTCATCAAGGCAGCACCCCGGGCAATGTTGTTCACCCGGTTCAGCAACGCCTTGGCTTTGCGGACGTTTTCACCGCGAACCATGTAGATGAGCTTGGCGGTGGGCTGCACCACATTGGGGCTCAGACCGCCGGCGTCGGCAAAGGAGTAGTGGACGGAGCACTTGGGCTCCATGTGCTCTCTCAGGAACTGAACACCTACGTTCATCAGTTCGGCGGCATCCAGCGCGGAGCGGCCGTGCTGGGGATTCCCGGCGGCGTGGGCAGCGATACCGGTGAAAGAGTATTCCACCTGGATGGAGGCTGCGTTGGAGCCGGTGGAGATCTCATTGACGTCACCGGGGTGCCAGGTCAGGGCAGCATCCAAATTCCGGAACATACCGTCACGGGCCATAAAGGTCTTGCCAGCGCAGCCTTCCTCACCGGGGCAGCCGTAGAAAATCACGGTGCCGGAGAGGTCACCGGCCTCGATTGCCTGCTTGACGGCTATGGCAGCGCCGAGAGAGGCTGCGCCCAGCAGATTGTGGCCGCAACCCTGGCCGCAGCCAACATCGTGGAGGGGCTTTTTCTCAGTGGCGCCTGCTTCCTGGGAAAGACCGGACAGGGCATCATATTCGCCCAGGATTCCAATGTAGGGTCTGCCGCTGCCGTAGGAACCGGAGAAGGCGGTGGCGATGCCGCAGAGATTTTCGGTTACAGTGAAGCCTTCGTCCTTCAGTACCTGCAGATAGGCGGCGGTGGACTTGTGCTCCAGCATGGAAAGCTCCGCGTACTCCCAGATCTTGTCACTGAGGGTGGTGAGCACCTGGCGCTTTTCTTCGACGATGTCGTATAATTTCTGCTTGTCCATATTACAGCACCTTGGAGAGGAAGTCCTGAAGGCGGGGATGCTTGGGATGATCGAAGATATTTTCGGGAGTGCCTTCTTCCAGCAGCTGACCGTCGGCCATGAAGAGGACCCGGTTGCCGACTTCGCGGGCGAAGCCCATTTCGTGGGTGACGACCACCATGGTCATGCCGCCCCGGGCCAGTTCCTTCATAACTTCCAGAACTTCGCCGACCATTTCGGGGTCAAGGGCGGAAGTGGGTTCGTCAAAGAGCATGACTTCGGGTTCCATCATCATGGCACGGACGATAGCAACACGCTGCTTCTGACCGCCGGAGAGCTGAATGGGGTAAGCACCGGCCCGGTCTTCCAGACCCACGCGCTTCAGCAGGATCAGGGCCTTTTCCTCGGCTTCTGCCTGGTTCATGCCCAGCACCTTGATGGGGGCCAGGGTCATGTTGTCCAGAATGGTCTTGTGAGGGAAGAGGTTGAAATGCTGGAACACCATGCCCATCTTCTGACGGTGCAGGTTGATGTTCACCTTTTCGGTATGGCCTTCCTTGTTGATGAAGGCCTTCTTGGTGATGTCGATGCCATGGAAGATGATCTCACCGTCGGTGGGAACTTCCAGCAGGTTCAGGCTGCGAAGCAAAGTGGATTTTCCGGAACCGGAGGGACCGATGACGACCATGACGTCGCCACGGTTGATGTCCACGGATACGTCATCCAGAGCGTGGAGGGTGCCCTTATTGTAATATTTCTTCAGGTTCTTGACCTGGATCAGCTTATCGTTTGTCGCCACGGCTCATCTTCCTTTCAAAGTGTTCGATAATCTTGGAGGTGGGGAAGGTCAGACAGAAGTAGACGCATGCCGCAATGATCAGAGGCTCGCCGATGAAATAGGTGGCGGACTTGATGGAGTTGACAGCAAACATGACTTCCTGCACACCGATGGTCCAGCAGATGGAGGACTCCTTGATGATGGTCACGAATTCGTTGGCGATGGCAGGCAGGATATTCTTGATGGCCTGGGGCAGCACGATGTGCTGCATGGTCTGCCACTGGGTCATGCCCAGGCTGCGGGCGGCTTCAGTCTGGCCACCGTCGATGGACTGAATGCCGGAACGGATGATTTCGGACAGATATGCGCCGGAGTTCAGGCTCAGGGCGATAACACCGGGGATCATACGCTCAAAGCGGATGATGCCGAAGAGCTTGAAAGCAGGCAGGGAAATACCGGCCAGCAGAATGTAGTAGACGATGAACAGCTGAACCAGCAGGGGAGTTGCGCGGAACACTTCAACGTAGACATTGGCGATGAAGCTGACGGGATTGAATTTGCTGATCCAGTTGACGAACTTGTTCTTAGGCTGACCGTAGCTCAGGAACAGGAAGGGATGGAAATTGGACATGCGCATCAGTGCCAGCACCAGAGCCAGCATGAAACCGAACAGAACGGTCAGGGCGGACAATGTGACGGTGGTGATCAGGCCTTCCAGAAACAGCTGGAAATAGGCAAATGCGGCTTCAAAGCCTTTCGCAGATAACAAGAAGAGCACTCCTTTCGTATGTATGTCTGACAGAGGCTGCTGTCAGAAGTTGGCTATCAACGCAGAACTTCCCCGGAAGAAAATCTTCCGGGGGAGTTGCAGTAAATTCGGATTATTCGGCGGGGACGAAGCCGTTCTCCAGCAGGCCCTCGTACTTGTCGCCGGTGGACAGTTCATTGGCAGCGGCCACGAACTGAGCCATGGAGCCGTCAGCGATGGCAGCCTTGATGGCCAAGTTCACAGCAGCCAGCAGAGCGGGGTTGTTCTTGTTGACGCCGACGACGGAGCCTTCAGCATCATAGGGGACATCCAGAACCACGCACAGGTCGGGGTAGTTCTTTGCGTAGGTCTCAGCAACGACGGTCTCGATGAAAGCACCGTCCAGCTTGCCGCCGATGACTTCAGCGATGATATCGGTAACCTTGCCCAGCTCGACGATGTCAGCGGTGGGAGTGTGGGTAGCAGCCAGGTCAGCCTGGATGGAGCCGATCTGAGCGCCGATCTGGTACTCAGCCTTGTTGGCATCTTCCAGAGCTGCGAATGCAGCAGCGTTGTTCACGTGGCAGACGAAGGACTGACCGCCGGTGTAATAGACCTCGGAGAAGCTCATGGCATTCTCACGGTCGGGGTCGGGGGAGTAGCCGGCCATGCCGATGTCAGCCTTGCCTGCGCCCAGCTCAGCGATGGTGCCGTCGAAGTCCATGGGGACGATCTCCAGCTCCAGTTCCAGGAAGTCAGCGATATAGTAACCCAGGGCAATGTCGAAGCCTGCCAGGGTGGGGTCACCGTTCTCGTCCAGAGCGTAGAACTCGTAGGGGGCGAAGTCGGGGGAGGTGACCATGGTCAGCTTACCGGGGGTGAGGGTCTTCAGCAGGGGCTTCAGCTCCTCGATGGTCATGGCAGAGTAGTCGGTGTCGTCAGCGGCAGTGTTGTTGGAGCCGCAGCCTGCGAACATGCAGGCAAACATAGCCAGGGCCATGACAAGCGCGATGATTTTCTTCATAACTTGTATTCTCCTTATTAAATATAGAGTGTCTCAGACGGGAGTTCTGATTTCTGAGTGAATTATACCGCGAATAATATTCAGCGTCAATAGTTTCTTTTACCAATGATCTGAAAAGATAGAACATTTTCATGGTTAAAAACCACAAAAAACATGGAAAATGACTCAGAATATCCAAACATACAGAAAATGTATGCATTTTCCAAACAGTGAATAACGATGCAAGCCATACGAATATGATGAATATTATTCTATATGGAGGAGCAAAATATGAACAATTTATTGACAAGGCGCATTCGGGTCAAGTATAATGTCAAAAATAGCGCAAAATACTTTAAAAGGATGTGTTGTCTTGAAAACCACCGTCAAAACGATGGATTATGACCAGGTTATGGCCCTGCCCCGCCCGGAACATCGGCTTCCCACCCGGCCGAATCTTGCCTGGCGGACTCTGGTGCGTACGCTGAGCCATATTACCATGATGGGTACTCCCTGCACCTATGATACCGCGGAGCTTGCTGCCATTCCCAGGGATGAACCCTGCCTGATTCTGATGAACCACACCTGCTTCAATGACATGGAGATCGCCTACAATGTACTTTATCCCCGTGCATTTAATATTGTATGCTCCAATGACGGTTTCATCGGCTACTGGGGCATTATGGGCTGGCTGATGCGGAAGATCGGATGCTTCTCCACCCAGAAGTTCGTCACCGACCTGCGCTTGGTGCAGGATATGGAATACTGCTTCAAGACCCTGAAGACCAGCGTTCTGATGTACCCTGAAGCCGGCTACTCCTTCGACGGAACCGCAACCACCCTGCCCCGGAAAATGGGTGTCCTGCTGAAGAAGTACGATGTGCCCGTCATCATGATCGAGACGAAGGGCCTCTACGGCCGCAATCCTCTTTATAATGAACTGCAGATCCGCAAGGATCAGAAGGTCAGTGTCCGGGCCTATGTTCTTTATACAAAGGAACAGATCCGGGAAAAGACCGTCCGGGAACTCAGCGACGGCATCGATGCCGCTTTCGGCTTTGATCATTTCAAATGGCAGAAGGAGAACGGCATCGAGATCACCCAGGATTTCCGGGCAGACGGCCTGGACCGGATCCTCTACAAGTGCAGCCACTGCGGCGCTGAAGGCAAAATGAAAGGACGAGGTATCCATCTGACCTGCGGTCACTGTGGTAAGCGCTGGGAACTGACCACCCTGGGCGAGCTGAAGGCGCTGGAAGGGGAGACGGAGATTGATCACGTCCCCAACTGGTACCGCTGGGAGCGGGAGAAGGTGAAGGAAGAAATCCTGAACGGCACTTACAATCTGGATACCGATGTGAAGATTGCCATGCAGGTGGACTTCAAGGCAATCTATATGGTAGGTGAAGGTCATCTGACCCACGACAACACCGGATTCCATCTGACGGGCTGCGGCGGAAAACTGGATTACCACCAGAAGCCCCAGAGCTGTTTTGGACTTTATGCGGATTATTACTGGTATGAGATTGCGGATTGTATCTGCATCGGCGACAATGAGGTTCATTACTTCCTGTTCCCCAAAGATGCGGAGGTTTCGGTTGCGAAGCTGCGTCTTGCAACCGAGGAGATGTACAAGCTGTACAAATCCCGGCAGCTGAAGATGCCATAATGATAAGAATATAGTTTGATCAGATAAACGAAAAAAGACGGAAAGAGCCAGAAATTACCAGTTTCAAGGCTATTTCCGTCTTTTTGCACAAAAAGAAGTGCGAAACGGAATCCTTTTAATATAAAAAGATGAAAAAGCAAAAAACATTTGACATCCACAGGCGGACACGGTAAAATATGTTCATAATTTATTCGTGAGTCTATGCCAAAATTTGTAGAATACATGAGTAAATAAATGTTACAAGGAGGAAACACAAATGAAGAAGTTTTTGGCTCTGCTGCTGGCACTGGTCATGGTTCTGTCCATGGCTGCATGTGGTGGCAACAACACCGAAGACACTCAGCCCGGCGCTGAGGCTGGCGGCGAAGCTACTGTTGCTCCCACCGATCCTGTTGATACCATCAACATCGCTGAGCTGAAGTCCCTGAACAACAAGGAGTACGGCGTTGACTTCGTCTCCCTGTACAGCGAGTTCGGCGCTGATGTCACCATTGACCAGGTCATTGAGGACACCGCTACCGGCAACGCTTACATTGAGATCGACGGCACCATGTACACCCTGGGTCTGGACTTCCTGTCCCGCGCAATGGTCTACAACACTTCCGTCCCCGCTGGCGGTATGTGGCAGACTGAGGATGACGTTTACGCCACCTGGTGGAAGCTGTACATCCAGCGCTGGAACAACCTGCTGCCCGAAATTCCCCTGTACGCCAACGAGTACTACGATCTGTACAATGCTCAGATCAAGGGCGTCGAGGAATACCCCACCAACCCCTACTGGAGCCCCGCTTCCGCTCTGATCGACTGGACTTCTGAGAAGAACGACACCATCATCATCGGTAGCTCCACCGACCTGTCCGGTAAGTTCCGTTACGCCAACTTCGGCGCTAACAACCCCGGCTCCGCTGACCTGGACGTTCAGAACCTGACCCTGGGTCTGGAAACTGTCGCCGTCACCAAGGAAGGCGGCTACGTTTGGAACGACACCGTTGTTAAGGAACACACCGAGACCGACAACGCTGATGGCTCCAAGACCTACACCATCACCCTGCACGACGACCTGAAGTTCTCCGACGGCTCCGCTGTCACTGCTAAGAACTACCTGGTCACCTCCATGCTGTTCTCCACCCCCGTTGGTGCTCAGGCAGCTGGTAAGGACCACATGTCCACCATGAGCGTTGTTGGCTTCGAGTCCTTCAATGCTTACGACGGCACCAACGCTGGCGAAGGTGTCACCAAGGAACTGTCCGGTATGCGTCTGATCGACGATCTGACCTTCTCCGTCACCATTTCCGCTGACTACCTGCCCTACTTCTACGCTATCTCCTACGGCAGCTACACCGCATCTCCCGTTGAGCTGTGGATCGGCGACTGCGACATCCTGGACGATGGCAACGGCGTTTACTTCTCCGATGACTTCTATGCCAAGGACGGCGACAGCTATGTTATGGCTGCTCACGTTGAGGACGCTGCATGGAACCAGGATACCACCTATCCTTACTCCGGTCCTTACGTTGTTGAGTCCTACAACGAGGCTGACCACTCTGCCATCCTGAAGGCTAACCCCTACTTCAAGGGCAACTACGAAGGCGCTGTCGCCGGCATCGGCACTGTCGTCTACAAGAAGATCGTCTCCTCCACTCAGATCGCTGACCTGACCTCCGGCAACCTGGACGTCATCGCTGGCATCACCGGCGGCGACGAGACCAACGAAGCTATCGCTCTGGCTGATAACTCCAACGGCGCATACGTCTACACCCATTACTCCCGCGCTGGCTACGGCAAGCTGGGCTTCCGTGCCGACTTCGGTCCCGTCCAGTTCACCGAGGTTCGCCAGGCTATCGCTTACTGCATGGACCGTGCTCAGTTTGCTAAGGACTTCACCGGCGGTTACGGCGGTGTCGCTGACGGCCCCTACTACACCGGTTCCTGGATGTACAAGGCTGCTGTCGAGCAGGGCATGATGCTGAACGCATACGCTACCTCCGTTGACTCCGCTATCGCTGTTCTGGAGCAGGGCGGCTGGGTCTACAACGCTGAGGGCGGCGCTTACACCGATGGCGTTCGTTACAAGAAGATCGCTGCTGAGGAGATGCTGGAGCAGGATAAGACCTTCCAGTCCAAGGACGGCGCTTACGTTGTCACTCAGGATGCCGAAGGCAACTACTATATGCCTCTGGTTCTGAACTGGTACGGCACCACTGACAACCCCTTCACTGATCTGCTGATGACCGGCTTCGCCTCCAACGAGAACATCATCGCTGCTGGCTTCAACGTGCAGTACACCGTTGGCGAGTTCAACCCCATGCTGGATGAGCTGTACCAGGCTCCCATCTACGGCTACTACGCAGGTACTCCTCTGTACACCTGCTTCAACTTCGCTACCGGCTTTACTTCCGCTGTTTACGACTACTCCTACAACCTGACCATCGATCCTGCTGAGTACGACAACTACTCCCTGTACTACCTGAAGGACATGGCGGACGCTTACTGGCTGCAGTAATCGATTCAATTTAAGGACTTAGTTGTTCCGGTAACACAAAACCACAGGGCGGGGGCGCAAGCCCCCGTGCCTGTGGAGTTTCCATATTTAGGGCAATTCGTTGCGGGCGCAATTAATTTGGCCTGCATGATGCTGGTTTATTGTTCAAAATGTACAATTTTGCTGTAAACGTAATCTTCTGCGTCTGAGACAGGGCGAGGGCTTGCTCCTGCGAGCCCCTTGAGCGCAGTGGTAAGCCCTCGCTCTGCCCAGAACCGGACCGTGTTCTCCGCGGCTAAAAACAAAACACATGTAAACACCAAAGAGACTGGCGGCGGCCTCACCGAGAAAATGGGAAATATCGCCGTCGTTTCGAAAAACGAAACGAGGAATCTTTTATGGGAAAATACGTAT
Organism: Oscillospiraceae bacterium; assembly: GCA_017516785.1. The sequence goes on along the minus strand of JAFXAV010000041.1, from coordinate 15,912 downwards.
TAAAAAGAATCGCATACATGCTGGTCGTTCTTTTGATTCTGTCTATCATCATGTATATGATTTACAGCCTTGTTCCCAGTAACCGTGCGTATACCGATGCTTTTAACGAAGTCAAGGCCCTGAAAAACATTCTTTCTCCCGAAGAAGTTGATCAGAAATTTGAAGAGCTTTATCTTCAGTATCAGCGCCGTTACGGAACTGACACCGATAGCAAATTTGTTCGTTATCTTCGCTGGATGGGCATTGCCCCTCTGTATGATGGCTCCTTCAACGGCCTGCTGCAGGGTAATTTCGGTTACTCCTATGAGTACAACAAGCCCGTTACGGAAGTTATTCAGCAGCCCATGATCAACACCATCAAGATCAATATTTGGGCTACCATACTTGCCTTGGGTATTACCATCCCCCTGGGCATTCACACCGCAGTCAAGAAGGGCTCCAAGCTGGACCAGGGTGTTCAGATCTTCACCATCCTGGGTTACTCCATGCCCACCTTCCTGATCTCCATTCTGTTCATCTGGATTTTCTGCTCCAAGCTGAATATCTTCCCCCCCAGCGGCATGAAGACGCCCGGTTCCAATTACACCGGCATGCAGAAGTTCCTGGACGAGCTGTATTACATGGCTCTGCCCTTGATTGTCATGACCTTCTCCTCTCTCGGTTCCATGACCCGCTACGTTCGTGCATCCATGGCTGATGCTCTGAGCATGGACTGCATCCGTACCGCTCGTGCAAAGGGCGTTCGTGAGAAGGTTGTCATTTACTCTCACGCTTTCCGTAATGCGCTGATCCCCATCGTCTCCCTGGTTGTTGGTTGGTTCCTGGGCATCTTCGGCGGTTCTCTGGTCATCGAGGATATGTTTGCCATCAACGGCATGGGCAAGCTGATGATCACCTCTCTGCGTACTGCAGACTATGAAGTCGTTCTGCTGATGCAGATGTTCTACGTCTTCATCTCCCTGTTCGGTAACCTGCTGATCGACATCGTCTACGGTCTGGTCGATCCTCGTGTCCGCGTCAATAACTAAGAAGGAGGAAGAAATATAATGGCTAACAATAATAAAAATTCCTCCGGCAAGAAGAACGTTCTGGCTACCTGGTTTGCTCGCCTGTGGAAGGGCGGCTCCAAGCAGCTGGCTGATGAGATGGATGAAAAGGCCAAGAACATGGCCGTTGAGGAAATCGTCAGCCCCCTGCAGCAGGTTGTCCGTAATTTCTTTGACCGCAAGCTGGCAGTTATTGCCCTATGCGTCCTGATCGGCATGTTCATCACCGTTTTTGTCGGTCCCCTGTTCATGCCCAACTACTACGATGCTTATACGGAAGTCACTCAGAAGAGCATCGCTCCCACCATGTCCATGATGTCCGTTCCCAGTGCACTGAAGAATGACATTAAAATGATCGACGGATACGGCTCCTTCACTGTCGGTCTGTCCAACTCCGGCAAGGTTTATGTCTGGGGTTCCACCCAGATTGGTACCACCGGTTTCGACGTTGCTGACATCCCCGAGGATGTTCAGAACGCCAATATCGTGATGGTTGCCGCCGGTATTGACCACATCGTCGCCATCGACGATCAGGGTATTGTCCACGCATGGGGCAACAACCGCCTGGGCCAGTACGGCACTCAGGCCGAGGCAGAAGCCAAGGGCGAAGCCATCAATCCCAACATTGCCTACATGCCTGAAGAGCTGGTTACCACCGGTATTGATGTTTCCCAGATCAAGAAGCTGACTTGTGGTTACCAGACCACCGCCATCATCATGAATGACAACAGCTTCTATCTGTGGGGCAATAAGCTGACCTACGCAAACATGGATCTGTTTCTGAGCACACCCAGCATGTATGACATGGACTTCACCCTGAACTACATTGTTGGTATTAATGGCATGCGTAATGCTATCTACACCGGTTCCCGCGGCCTCTATGACGTGGTCCGTGAAACCATCGGTGGTCAGGCTGTTCCCATCGCACAGTACCTGAACGGCCGTCAGATCGAATCCATCGTTGCAGCAAACAGCAGCATGTGCCTGCTGCTGAACGACGGCTCTGTTTGCTTCGCAGGTGACTTCACTGGCAAGCAGACTCCCGCACCCGCTCTGGCTGCTGATGAAGACTTTGTTGAGATCGTTGCAGGTTCTTACCATTACTCCGGTCTGACCAACAAGGGCAACATCTACTCCTGGGGCAGCAACACTCTGAACCAGACCAATGTAGCCAAGAATTACAAGGGCGCTGTCAAGCTGTATAGCGGCGGTTTCCAGACCTACTCTGTTGATGACAACGATGATCTGACTGCAAAATGGGGTCTGAAGGGCTACCTGTTCGGCACCGATACCTCCGGCGCTGACATCTTCCAGCGTATCATCAACGGCGGTAAGATGACCATGACCATCGGCGCTGTTGCAGTTATCATCTCCTCCGTCATCGGCATCATCATCGGTTGTCTGTCCGGCTACTTCGGCGGCAAGATCGATATCCTGCTGATGCGTATTGCAGAGATTTTCAATGCCATTCCCTTCCTGCCTTTCGCCATGATCCTGTCCGCTGTCATGGGCCGTATGACCCTGAGTGAGAATACCAGAATCTTTATCATTATGTGTATTCTGGGTGTTCTGACCTGGCCCGGCCTGGCACGCCTGGTTCGTGGTCAGGTGCTGGTTGCACGTGAGAGCGAATACGTCACCGCCGCCAAGGCTATGGGTGTTAAGGAAGGCTCCATCGCCTTCAAGCACATTCTGCCCAACGTCATGTCCGTCATTCTGGTTAACCTGATTCTGAATTTCGGTACCTGTATGCTGACCGAATCCAGCCTGTCCTACCTGGGCTTCGGCGTTACCTATCCCCGTCCCACCTGGGGCAATATGCTGAACGGCGCGAATAATGCCACCATCATTAACGCATACTGGTGGCAGTGGCTGTTCACCGCAATTTTCTTGGCACTGACCTGTATCTGCATCAACATCGTCGGCGACGCTCTGCGTGATGCAATGGATCCCAAGTCCAATTCCAGATAAGGAGGAAGAAGCAATGGCATTACTTGAACTTCGAGATCTGCATACCTTCTTCCAGACGAAGAAGGGTATCGTTAAGGCTGTCAATGGTGTTTCCTACACCGTTGGCGAAGGCCGTACCCTAGGCGTTGTCGGCGAATCCGGTTCCGGCAAGTCCGTTTCTGCAATGAGCATTCTGAAGCTGCTGGACGGCAACGGCTACGTTGCCGGCGGCGAGATCTGGTTCGAGGGCAAGGACCTGAGCAAGATCACCATGAATGAACTCTATGAGCTCCGTGGTAACAAGATTTCCGTTATTTTTCAGGAGCCCATGACCTCTTTGAACCCCGTTTTCACTGTGGAACGTCAGCTGTCCGAGCCTTTCATCATCCATCGCGGCATGAACAAGAAGGAAGCTTCCGAGGCTGCACTGAAGATGCTGGCAGACGTCAAGATCCCCAACCCCGAGGTCGTTCTGAAGCAGTATCCCCACCAGCTGTCCGGCGGTATGCGCCAGAGAGTCATGATCGCCATGGCTCTGGCCTGCGAGCCCAAGCTGCTGATCGCTGACGAACCCACCACTGCACTGGACGTTACCATCCAGGCACAGATCCTGCACCTGATGAACAACCTGAAGAAGGAGCATGGCACCGCCATCATGTTCATCACTCATGACCTGGGTGTTATCAACCAGATGGCTGATGACGTCGCTGTCATGTACTGCGGTCAGGTTGTTGAGCGCGTTCCCGCCAACGTTCTGTTCTCCAAAAATGTCCGGTACTCTCATCCCTACACCGAGGGTCTGCTGGCTTCCATCCCCAGACTGGACACCACTGCAAAGCGTCTGGATGCTATTCCCGGCGCCGTGCCTCATCCTCTGGATCTGCCCAAGGGCTGCAAGTTTGCACCTCGCTGCAAGTACTGCACCCAGAAGTGCATCGACGAGGAGCCCGGCCTGATTCAGGTCGGTGAGGAACAGGAAGTCCGCTGCTTCTATCCCGATAAGGAGGCTCGCCGCAATGGAAAATAATGAAAAGAAACTCCTGCTGCAGATCCGCAACCTGAAGCAGTATTTCCCCGTTGGCAAGGGCCGCTTTGTCCGCGCCAATGATGGCATCACCCTGGACATCTATGAAGGCGAAACCTTCGGCCTGGTCGGCGAGTCCGGCTGCGGCAAGTCCACCTTGGGCCGTTCCATTCTGCAGCTCTATAAGCAGACTGACGGCCGTACCATGTACTTCGGTCGCCCCATCGATGAGATTGCACCCAAGTACGCACACGACACCTTCGCTACTCTGAGCAAGCGCCGTGACCATATGCATGCCGCCAAGGCAAAGTATGATGCATTCCGTGCTGAGTACGATAAGCTGGAAGGCAAGGAGCGCTATGCCAAGCATGCTGAGATGGTTCACCTGCGTAAGGAAGCCAATGATGCTCGTCTGGACGTGACCACCCTGATCGGCGGACTGATTGTTCATCCCGATCTGCCTGTTCTGGAGGCTCTGTTCGTGGAACAGTATAAGTACTCCAAGGAACTGTCTGTTGCCGTTGAAAAGCGCACTGACCTGCAGCTGGATGTGGATGACTGCACTTTCGAGCTGGAGAAGGCTAACAAGGAAGGTAAGGCAACTGATAAGATCGTTGCTAAGCTTGCCAAGGCTCAGGCCAAGCTGGATGAGTGTCTGAAAAACATCGACGAGATCCACAAGAAGATTGAAGTCGTTGTGGGTAAGATCTCCGCTGAACGCGCCAAGTGTGTCGGCCTGCCCGGCTATGATGAGTACGAAGCTGATCATTCCGAAGGCATCGACCTGGCCCGTCTGCGTTACTCCGAAGTCCGTAAGCTGCGCAGTGACCTGCAGCTGATCTTCCAGGATCCCTATTCCTCCCTGAACCCCCGCATGACCGTCGGTCAGATTATCGGTGAGGGCATGGTCGCTCATAAGTTCTTCCGCAAGAATGACGAGCGCATGCAGGAAGGCGTTATCAAGGTCATGGAAGAGTGCGGTCTGGCACCCTACTTCCTGCACCGTTATCCTCACCAGTTCTCCGGTGGTCAGCGCCAGCGTATCGGCATCGCCCGTTCTCTGGCCCTGCGTCCTAAGTTCGTTGTCTGTGATGAAGCCGTTTCTGCTCTGGACGTTTCCATCCAGGCACAGATCATCAACCTGCTGCAGGACCTGAAGGAAAAGCAGCATCTGACCTACCTGTTCATCACCCATGACCTGTCCGTTGTTAAGTACATCTCCGACCGTATCGGCGTTATGTATTTGGGCAACATGGTTGAGCTGGGTGCATCCGATGAGATCTTTGCTCATCCTCTGCATCCCTACACAGAGGCTCTGCTGAATGCAATTCCCACCACCGATGAGGACGCCAACAAGAATCCTGAGATTCTGGAAGGCGATATCCCCAGCCCCGTCAATCCCCCCAAGGGCTGCAAGTTCCATACCCGCTGCAAGTACTGCACCGAGATTTGCACTCATGTTCAGCCTGAATTCGAAGAAGTTCGTCCCAACCACTTTGTTGCCTGCCATCACATTCTGGAGCAGATTAAGGAAGCTTAAGGATGCTCTTCAAGAAGAAATACGAGCGGGCGCAGAAATGGCTGCATGATCAGAACCCCGATAATCAGTTTGAAGACGACGGGGAGCTGCCTTCCATGGAGGAGCTTCGGGCTCAGGCCAATGAGGAGATTCCGCTGGATAAAAGTGATGTGTTTGCAATGGTGTTCGCAGCTTTTGTGACCATCGTTCCTGCATGTCTTTTGATCCTTCTGATCATCGTAGGTGTTGGTCTCCTGTTGTTCTAACAAAATCGAAGACCGCAGCCTTTTGGCTGCGGTCTTTCTATGCTTATCATATGAAAAATCCCCGATGTGGTTGACCAGACCGCATCGGGGATTTTTCATGAGAAAAGAGAGGTAAGAAAATGAAAAAGAAGGAAATAATGAATTGAAGAAGGAAGATGTGTATCTTCTTTAACTTTGTATCTTTATTATAACGGGAGAGTGTTAAATAAATAAGTGGGAAAATGTTAAGCAAATATGAAGTTGCACATATAACGCTAAAAAAGATATGTCGGATTTGTTAACTTTCACATATGACCTTCAGGTAGACTTGACATTTTGAAAAAATGGAGTATACTGATGACAAATAGATTAGCACTCTAACTAAGAGAGTGCTAAAAACCGAAAGGAGCGTATGGTTTATGAATTTCAAAAATTACACGCAGAAATCTCTGGAAGCCGTCCAGAGTGCCCAGACCATCGCGAGGTCCTGTTCCCATCAGCAGATGGAGCAGGTGCATCTGCTGCTTGCAATGCTGCAGCAGGAGGGTGGTCTGATCCCGCAGCTGCTGCGGAAGATGGACAAATCCGTGGAAAGCATTATGGCCGCTGCAAAGCAGGAGCTGCGGAAAATTCCTGGTGTCACGGGAAGCCGTGAGGCTGACAAATTCTATGTTTCTGCTGATACAGATGCAGCTTTTACTGCCGCAGAAGAACAGGCGAAGGCAATGAAGGATGAGTTTGTTTCTGTTGAACATCTGTTTCTAGGCCTTCTGGAAGCTGCTCATGGAGCAGTTGCGGATCTATTCAGAACTTACAACATTCGTAAGGAAGAATGCCTGGTTGCGCTGCAGTCCGTCCGGGGAAATCAGCGGGTCACCAGTGACAATCCGGAAGGCACCTATGATGCTCTCGAAAAGTACGGAACCGATCTTGTGAAGCGGGCAAGAGAAGGTAAGCCGGACCCAGTTATCGGCAGAGATGAGGAAATTCGAAATGTGATCCGTATTCTGTCCAGAAAGACCAAGAACAATCCTGTTTTGATTGGTGAACCCGGTGTGGGTAAGACCGCCATTGCAGAAGGTCTGGCACAGCGAATCGTTAGGAAGGATGTGCCCAAGAGCCTTCAGGACAAGACCATTTTCTCTCTGGATATGGGCGCGTTGATTGCAGGCGCCAAGTATCGGGGTGAGTTTGAAGAACGTCTGAAGGCAGTTCTGAATGAAGTAAAGCAGTCCGAAGGCCAGATCATTCTGTTCATCGATGAGCTGCACACCATCGTGGGTGCGGGCAAGACCGAAGGCAGCATGGATGCTGGTAATCTGCTCAAGCCGATGCTGGCCCGAGGCGAACTTCACTGCATCGGCGCTACCACTTTGGATGAGTATCGTCAGTATATCGAAAAGGATGCCGCTCTGGAGCGCCGGTTCCAGCCGGTCCTGGTGCAGGAGCCTACTGTGGAGGACACCATTGCGATCCTCCGCGGACTGAAGGAACGTTATGAGGTGTTCCACGGTGTCAAGATTGCAGACCCTGCCATCATCGCAGCCGCAACCCTGTCCCACCGTTATATCACCGATCGTTTCCTGCCGGACAAGGCCATCGACCTGGTGGATGAAGCCTGCGCCCAGATCCGTACTGAAATGGACTCTATGCCCACGGAGCTGGACGCCATCTCCCGAAAGATTATTCAGATGGAAATTGAAGAAGCTGCCCTTAAGAAGGAAGAGGACGAGCTTTCCCGTGCTAGACTTTCTGAACTGCAGAAGGAGCTGGCAGAGGAACGGGATTCTTTCAATGCTCTGAAGGCCCAGTGGGAGAATGAAAAGAATGCCATTGGCAAAGTCCAGCAGCTTCGTGAAAAAATTGAAGATCTGAACCGCCAGATTGAAGCCGCGGAGCAGCGTTATGACCTGGAAAAGGCTGCGGAACTGAAGTATGGTCGCCTGCCAGAGGCCCAGCGGCAGCTGGCACAGGAAGAGCAGAATGCTCAGGCTGCCAAGGAAAGCAATATCCTGCGAGATCGTGTAACAGAAGAGGAAATTGCAAGAATCGTGGAGCGCTGGACGGGAATTCCAGTTTCCAGACTGGTTCAGGGCGAGCGGGAAAAGCTGCTGCATCTGGATGAAACCCTCCATGAGCGTGTGGTCGGCCAGGACGAAGCCGTTCAGGCGGTTACGGAAGCCATCCAGCGTAGCCGTGCCGGTATTCAGGATCCCAACCGGCCCATCGGTTCCTTCCTGTTCCTGGGTCCCACCGGCGTGGGCAAGACGGAGCTTGCCAAGACCCTGGCTCAGGCCCTCTTTGATGACGAGAACAATCTTGTCCGCATCGATATGTCCGAGTATATGGAGAAGTACTCTGTGTCTCGTCTCATCGGTGCACCTCCTGGTTATGTGGGCTATGAGGAAGGTGGTCAGCTGACGGAAGCTGTCCGCCGGAAGCCCTACTCCGTTGTCCTCTTCGACGAGGTGGAGAAGGCCCATCCCGATGTATTCAACGTGCTGCTTCAGGTGCTGGATGATGGCCGCATCACCGATTCCCAGGGCAGAACCGTGGACTTCAAGAACACCATTCTGATTCTGACTTCCAATCTTGGTTCTGAGTATCTGCTGGGCGGCATCACTTCCGACGGCTATATCGATGAAGGTGCCAGAATGCAGGTGGAAGCTCTGCTGCGGCGTTCCTTCCGTCCTGAGTTCCTGAATCGTCTGGATGAGATTGTGTTCTACAAGCCTCTGACCAAGGACAATGTCACCAAGATCATCGATCTGCAGATTGCAAAGCTGAACGAACGTCTGGCCCAGCAGCAGATCAGTTGCTTCCTGACGGAGGCAGCCAAGGTTCTGATCGTGGACGCAGCCTACGATCCCCAGTATGGCGCCCGGCCCCTGCGCCGGTATGTGCAGCATACGGTGGAGACCATGCTGAGCAAGAAGCTCCTCCGGGGCGATATCCTGCCCGGTCAGATCGTCACAGTGGATGCAGAAAACGGCCAGCTGGTTATGAGATAAATAAGAAAAGGCACCCCGCAAGTGAAGTGCCCCCAAAAAGTTAGACAAATATTTCTGACTCAAATTGTTCAAGTAGCCAAGAGGGCTTGCTGTCTGTGCAATGCAGGCGGCAAGCCCTTTAGTCTTGCCTTGATCCGTTTGTTATTGTAGTAATCTAAATATTGAATCAATTCCAGCTTGAAGTGATCCATAGATTCAAATTGTTGCAGATACAGCAATTCGCTTTTGAGTATTCCAAAGAAGTTCTCCATCACAGCATTGTCATAACAGTTACCCTATGCATGGTTTCCACTACCAGTTTCTTGAACTCTGGCATATAGCGTTTGTTCGGTATTCCCTTAGGCATAAAAGACACCCCATTTCTTAGTACAAGTATTATATCATACTTGTCTAACAAATGGGGTGCAGTTCAAAGCGGTGTCTTGTTTCGTTATGCCCAGTCGGGCAGGTGCTCGAATGCTTTCATCTCGCCTTTATAGAGGAAGGTAATCCGGCAGGAATGGAGCATGGGGGCAGTGGCTTCATCCCGGGAGCCATATTTGTGGTCGCCCACCAGAGGGAAACCCCGGGAGGAGAACTGTACCCGAATCTGATGGCTCCGCCCGGTGTGCAGCCGGATACGGACAAGAGAGGTTTCTCCCTCACTGAGCCGCTTGAATTCCAGTCTGGCTTTTTTTACTCCACCCCGCATCCGCTTGACTACGAAAACCTTGTTCTTTTTGGAATCCTTCCAGAGAAGGTCTTCCCAGTCGCCGGACTCCGGGGGCGTGCCGTGAACCATGGCGACATACTCTTTTACCATAGAGCCTTCCTGGACGGCTTTGGACAGGGCAGCAGCGGATTGTTTCGTCCGGGCGAAGACCATGACGCCGCCCACATTTTTGTCCAACCGGTGAATTGGGAAAATTTCACCGCCAAGCTGTTCTTTCAGGGCAGCAGGAACTTCCATTTCAGAATCCAGCCCCACGGGTTTGACACAGACGACGATGCTGCGGTCAGAATAGAGAATGTCCATATGTGTTCTCCTTTTTGATACTTTAAAATGATTATATCATACATGGGAAGAAAAGGCGAAAGAAATGTCTTCCCGGGATTACAGTTGCGCTTGCAACTTTCGGAAATTGGTGTATAATGATATGCAGAGAAAAATGTCAAAGGAGGCATTTGAATGACGACGAAAGAATATCAGAAAAAGCATCCCCTTATGATTTTCCTGAGCTATTTCGGCAATCATAAGAAGCTTTTCATTCTGGACGTAGCCTGCGCCATGCTGATTGCAGCCATTGACCTGGCTTTCCCTCTGATTACCCGCAGCGCTCTTTATGATATGCTGCCCAATCAGATGTACAAGACCTTCTTCTTCGTGATGGCAGCGGCAGTTGCCAGCTATGTGCTGCGGTCTTTCCTGCAGTTTGTGGTGGCCTACTGGGGCCATACCTTCGGCATCCGGGTGGAGGCTGATATCCGAAAGGATCTGTTCCACCATATGCAGGAGATGAGCTTTGATTTTTATGATTCCAACCGCACCGGTCAGCTGATGAGCCGTCTGACCAGTGATCTCTTTGAGCTTACTGAACTTGCCCACCACGGCCCCGAGGATCTGATCACTTCTGTGCTGACCATCATCGGCGCGCTGGTGGTTATGGGTTCCATTCAGTGGCGGCTTGCCCTGGTTGTGGCAATCATGATCCCCATTTCCGTCTTTGTCATCATGCTGATGCGCAAGAGCATGGGCAGAGCATCCCGGGCATCCAAGGCAAAGACCGCCCACATCAACACTGAGATCGAATCCTCTCTCTCCGGCATCCGTACCGCCAAGGCATTTGCCAATGAGGCTGCCGAAAGCAACCGGTTCAACGCCGCCAACGAGATCTTCAAGACTGCCAAGCGGGAATTCCACAAGGCCATGGGACGGTTCCACAGCTCCATGGAGTTCTTCATCTGCAGCCTGAACGTCATCGTCATCGGCTACGGCGGCTGGCTGATCATGGAAGGCAAGATGGACTACCGGGATCTGGTTACCTTCTCCCTGTATGTCTCCACCTTCACCAACCCCGTCCGGAAGCTTGCAAACTTCTCCGAAATGTTTGCCAACGGCATGGCTGGTCTGAACCGCTTTGTGGACATCATGCGCACCGAGCCTACCATTCAGGATAAGCCTGATGCCAAACCTTTGGAGAATGTCAAGGGCGAGATTGTGGTGGACAAGGTTTCCTTTGCCTACGAAGGCGATCTGGATGTGCTGCACGAAGTGAGCCTCCATGTGCAGCCCGGTGAGACCATTGCCATCGTCGGTCCCTCCGGCGGCGGCAAGACCACCCTCTGCCAGCTGATTCCCCGTTTCTACGAAGTGGAAAACGGCACCATCACCATCGACGGCCAGGAAATCCGGGATGTGACCCAGTCTTCCATCCACGAGAACATCGGTATCGTCCAGCAGGATGTGTTCCTCTTCGCCGATACCATCTTCGAGAACATCCGCTATGGCAAGCCGGACGCCACCATGGAAGAAGTGGTGGAAGCCGCCAAGCGTGCAGAAATCTACGATGATATCATGGCGATGCCCGAAAAGTTCAATACTTATGTCGGTGAGCGCGGCACCCTGCTCTCCGGCGGCCAGAAGCAGCGCGTGGCCATCGCCCGGATCTTCCTGAAGAATCCTCCCATCCTGATTCTGGACGAGGCAACTTCCGCTCTGGACTCCGTCACGGAAGCCAAGATCCAGCGGGCTTTCGACAATTTGGCCGTTGGCCGTACCACTCTGATCATCGCCCACCGTCTGTCCACCATTCGGTCTGCCAACCGGATCGTCTCCATCGCAGACGGCTATATTACCGAGTGCGGCACCCATGAGGAGCTGCTTCAGAAGGGCGGCATCTATGCCGAACTCTACACCACCCAGAATGCCCTGGCTCTGGAGGCGATGAAATGAGCGGTTATCCCAATCAGGTGGAGGCCCTCCGGCTGCTCCGGGAGGCTGAGAAGCTGAACCCCGGCGCCTGGGCAGACCACAGCCGTGTGGCGGCCCGCTGTGCCCGAAAGATCGCTGCCGCTGCCGGCATGAACGCCGACAAGGCCTATGTGCTGGGCCTCCTGCATGATGTGGGCCGGAGATTCGGCAGGGGACATCTGATGCACGTCTACCACGGCTACTATTACATGAAGGGACTGGGCTATGAGGATGCTGCAAGAATCTGCCTGACCCATTCCTTCCCGGTGCAGGATTTTGAAATCTTCATTGGCAGACGGGATATTCCGGAAAGCCAGCAGGATGAAATTCGGACTTTGATTGATCAGATGATATATGACGATTACGACCGACTGATCCAGTTGTGCGATGGCCTGGGTGGGACGGAAGGCGTTGCGGATATTCAGCAGCGTATGCTGGATGTGAAAACCCGTTACGGCAGTTACCCCCAGGAACAGTGGGATAGGGTCATGGAGCTGAAGGCTTACTTTGAAGAGAAAACAGGAAAAGACATTTACGAGATCGTCAAGTGAAAAAGAACCCCGCCGCAGAATTTCTGCGGCGGTTTTTGCGGATTCAGCTCAGAAGAATGAAACCGATGGTATTGATGGCGAAATTGGCGAACATATGGGTCAGCCAGGAAACATAGATGCAGTCGTTATGCTCGTTCAGCGCGTTGAAAATCAGGCCGCCCACAAAGAGTCCCAGCAGCACCAGTCCGGTGAGCCAGAAATTGAACCAACCGATCATCATGGCCACATGATAGAGGGAGAAGGCCAGGGCACTGAAGGAGTAAGCGAGTCGCCGGTTCTTTTTCAGGTTGGTGAACAGAAAGCCCCGGAAGAAGAATTCCTCCAGCAGGGAATTGACGAAGGAAATGTACAGGCTGACATACAGAAAATTGTCCTTTGACACGCCTGCGCTCTTGGTCAGATTTCCGGCGATGCTGGAAAAGTCCACCCAGTGCTTCACAACCCACCAGGCACCGATGATCAACAAATAGATACCGATACCCAGACCCAGAGCGATGGCAAATCCCTTTTTCCGGATCCGGAAAATATCCCGGATGGAAGTCAGTCTGAAAAGCTGAGTCAGCGCAATGGGGAGCAGGGCAAAGACCGCAATCTTGATGGCGGACTTGATGGCGTAACCCGGCTGGATGACACCGTCAACCAGAGCCATAACGCCGCAGCAGATTGCTGCGGCGATCATGACAATTATGGTGTTTTTATGCTGGGTATTCATTACATCTTCTCAGGGGCGGAGAAGCCCAGAATGTAGATGCACTGCTCCAGAATGTTCTTTGCCAGGCCAATCAGGGAGATGTAGCCTGCCTGCAGCTCCTCGTTCTCCTCAGTCAGGATGCGGGTCTCATGATAGAACTTGTTGACAGCACCGGCCAGCTCATAGATGTAGGCACAGATCAGGTTGGGAGCGGAGGACTTGAGGGCACTTTCCATAGCGGGGCCGAACTTAGTGATAGCCAGCATCAAATCCTTGGCGCAAGCATTGGTGGGAACCTGGATGGGCAGATGCTCCCAGGCGCCGTACTTGGCCAGAATGGACTTGATACGGACGATGGTGTAGAGGATGTAGGGGCCGGTGTTGCCTTCGAAAGCGGCGAAGCGGTCCATATCGAACACATAGTCCTTGGTGGGCTGGTTGCTCAGGTCACCGTACTTCAGGGCAGCCAGGGCGATCTTTGCGGTGGTGTCTTCCACTTCCTCGTCGGAGACGATCTTGTTCTCCACGACCTTTGCACGGACAAACTCGGTCATTTCAGCGATCAGACGCTCCAGACGCATGACGCCGCCCTCGCGGGTCTTGAAGGGCTTGCCGTCCTTGCCATTCATGGTGCCGAAGCCGACATGCTCTAGTTCCGTTTCAGCATGCACAATGCCGGACTTTCTGGCAGCGCGGAAGACCTGCTCAAAGTGCAGAGCCTGGCGCTTGTCGGTCAGATACAGCATCTTGTCGGGATTGAAATCCTGCATACGCTGAACCATGGTAGCAAGGTCGGTGGTTGCATAGATGGAGGAGCCGTCGGACTTCACCAGGATCATGGGAGGAACTTCCTTCTTGTCGGTTTCCTCGGCAACGGGGACAACCCATGCGCCTTCACTCATAACAGCCAGGCCCTTGGCCTTGATGTCCTCGACCATGGCGGGGATATAGGGATCAGCATCACTTTCGCCCAGCCAGGACTCGAAGTGGACGTCCAGGTTGTCGTAGATCTTGGTCATATCGGCAACGGACAGCTTCATGATGTGCTGCCAGATGGCCCGGTAGCCCCGGCGGCCCTGCTGCAGCTCGAAGGTTGCGGTGTGGGCACGGTCAGCGAAGGCTTCGTCTTCCTTCTTCTTGGCGGAAGCGGCGGGGTAGATCTCCTCCAGCTCGGAAATGGTGAAGGGAGGCTCGGCGGGATATTCGCCGGTGAAGTCGGGATCAAAGTAGCAGAGATCAGGCTGGCGCTCCTGGAGCTCGGTGATGATCAGACCCATCTGCAGACCCCAGTCGCCCAGGTGAATGTCGCCGATGGTATTGAAGCCCATAAACTTGTGCAGCCGCTTCAGGGCTTCGCCGATGATGGCGGAGCGCAGGTGGCCGATGTGCAGGGGCTTTGCAACGTTGGGTCCACCGTAGTCCACCACGATGGTCTTGCCGGCGCCAACTTTGGAAACGCCGAAGTCTTCGGCATTGCGCATTTGCTCCAGGTAGTTTGCCAGGAAGCTGCCGGAGAGCTTCAGATTGATGAAGCCGGGCATGACGGCTTCTACCAGATCGTAGTCAGCCTTGTCCAGCTGCTCCACAACGGCGGTGGCAATCTTGATGGGGGCGCACTTATACTGCTTGGCAGCGGCCAGAGCGCCGTTGCACTGATATTCGCACAGGTCGGGCCGGTTGGACACGTTAACCCGGCCGAAGGATGCATCGTAGCCAGCGTCAGCGAAGGCCTTCTGCATCTTGGCGGTAATGATATCTAAGATTTTTTTCATTTTTACTTAACCTTTCTGCTTCTGCTGTTCCATCCAGTACAGGTACTCGTCATAAGTGCCGTAGCGGTCGATGATGGTGCCGTCGGGCTGGAAGGCGATGACGCGGTTACAGGTGGATTCCAGCATTTCGTGGTCATGGGAGGCCAGCAGCACAACACCGTGGAAAGCTTCCAGGCCCTTGTTGACAGCCTGAATGGATTCCATATCCAGATGGTTGGTGGGCTGGTCCAGCAGGACAACGTTTGCGCCGCTGAGCATCATCTTGGAGAGCATGCAGCGGACCTTCTCACCACCGGAGAGGACATGAACCTGCTTGAAGACGTCTTCGTTGGAGAAAAGCATACGGCCCAGGAAGCCGCGGAGGTACACGTCATCCTTCTTGGCGGAGTACTGGCGCAGCCAGTCCACCAGCTCCATGGTGTTGCCTTCGAAGTAAGCGGAGTTGTCCTTGGGTAGGTAGGAGCGGATGGTGGAGATGCCCCACTTGATGGAGCCTTCATCGGGTTCCAGTTCGCCCATCAGGATCTGCATCAGTGCGGTCTGAGCCTTTTCGTTCTCGCCGACAAATGCGATCTTGTCATTGCGGCCCACGGAGAAGTAGACCTTGTCCAGAAGCTTTTCGCCGTCGACAGTAACGGATACGTCCTTGACGGTCAGAATGTCCTTGCCCAGTTCACGTTCGGGCATGAAGCCCACGAAGGGATAACGGCGGGTGGAGCAGGGCATTTCCTCAACGGTCAGCTTGTCCAGCAGCTTGCGGCGGGCGGTAGCCTGCTTGGCCTTACTCTTGTTGGCAGAGAAGCGCTGGATGAACAGCTGCAGCTCTTCGATCTTTTCCTGGTTGCGCTTGTTCTTGTTGCGGATCATGGCCTGAACCATCTGGGAGGACTCATACCAGAAGTCGTAGTTACCGACGTACATCTTGATCTTGCCGTAGTCGATATCGACGGTGTGGGTACAGACGGTGTTCAGGAAGTGACGGTCATGGGAAACGGCGATGACCATGCCGGGGAAGTCCAGCAGGAAGTCTTCCAGCCAGTTGATGGCTTCAATGTCCAGGTTGTTGGTGGGCTCGTCCAGCATGATGATGTCGGGGTTGCCGAACAGTGCCTGAGCCAGCAGCACCTTCACCTTCAGACGGGGGTCGGTATCG
>JAFXAV010000040.1 GCA_017516785.1 Oscillospiraceae bacterium | reverse complement strand
TCTCTGAGGGAGGTGGCAGCCCGAAGGGCTGACGGAGGGAGTGTCCTATCGACTTTACGACACTCCCCCAGTCAAAAATCAGAGATTTTTGCCAGCCCCCTCAAAGAGGGGGCCGAGGGTGGCTTCGCCACCAAACAGCTCTACAAACTGCAATTTATCTGTCCGGCGAGAACCTGTGCAAACGGTTTCTCTCCGGGGGTGCCTTTTCCTTCTGTCTCAAAATCGCGATATGACAGATGGAAACGTTCCCATATTCATGCTTTTGTTAATTCTGATGAAAAATCTTTGGAAAATCCTGGATTTCCCCTTGCTTTTTGTGCGATATCCCTTTATAATGAACCCATATGGTATATGGAAGGAGTCTGCCCTGTGGGTGAATTGATCGCAGTTCTGTCCGGCAAGGGCGGAACAGGAAAAACTTCGGTCTGCGCCGGTATTACCACCGCTCTGGCCGCCGCGGGAAAAAAGGTGCTCTGCATCGACTGCGATGTGGGTCTGCGGAATCTGGATATCTCATTGGGAATGTCCGACTGCGGCGCCCTGTCCTTCCTGGAAGTGAATCCGGAGGAAAAGCTGCTGCCCCAGGCCGCATCCCATCCTTCCGTTCAAAACCTCCATTTCCTCACCGCTCCCATGAATTGCCCCGCCGCATCCATTGACACAATCGCTTTCGGCCAGCTGATGCTCGCCGCCCGGAAGGAATTTGACTACATCTTCCTGGATGCCCCCGCGGGAGTGGAAGCCGGTTTCCGGCTCACCGCAAGCTACGCCGACCGTTGCATTCTGGTAACTGGCCCCGGTCCCGCCGCCATCCGGGATGCCGCCCGGGTGGGCGATCTTCTGGAGCTCATGGGAAAAACCAACATCCGTCTCATCGTCAACCGTGTCAGCCGGAAGATGGTCAACGCCACCGACGTGACCGTGGACGATGTGATGGACACCGCAGGACTGCCGCTGCTGGGCGTGATCCCTGAGGATCTGAACATGACCCTCGCCGCCACCTTCGGCCATCCCCTGCTTCACTACCGCAGGCGCTGCGCTGCCGCCAAGGCTTTCCGGCGCATTGCCAGACGAATTCAAGGACTTCCGGAGCCTATCGCTCTCCGGTGATATATCAGTAAGGAGTGAGATGTTGTGAATATCGCATTTCTGGCCCATGACAAGAAAAAGGAACTGATGGTTCAGTTCTGCACTGCCTATAAAAGCGTTCTCATGAAGCACAATCTCTTTGCAACGGCCACCACCGGCCGCCTGATCGCGGACAACACGGGTCTGCCCATCACCCTGCTGCTTTCCCACAAGCAGGGCGGCCACCAGCAGATCAACGCCCGCATCGCCTACAATGAGATCGACCTGGTGCTTCTGTTTACCGACCCCAATACCACCGATCCCTGGGATGATGCCCAGATGATCGAAACCATCCGGCACTGCGACAAGCACAATGTGCCCATCGCCACCAACCTGGCCTCCGCCGAAATGTCCATCATGGGTCTGCAGCGGGGCGATCTGGACTGGAGAGAAATGCTCCATACCAAGCCCAGATTCTGAGAAAACTGAATGCAAAATGCAGAATGCAGAATGCAAAATGTCCGGAAACCGGATACAGCAATTATGCATTTTGCATTTTGAATTTTGCATTACCAATATCCTGAAAGGAATTTAGATACATGGACATCATTAAGCCCCGGACTCTGTCCGGTTTCATGGAACTGCTGCCGGCCAAGCAGATTCAGTTCGAGCGGATGGTTGAAATCCTCCGCAATACCTACTCCTCCTACGGCTTCGCCCCCCTGGACACCCCTGTGATCGAGGATGCCCAGATATTGCTTGCCAAGGGCGGCGGCGACACCGAAAAGCAGATCTACCGCTTCCAGAAGGGCGACTCCGATCTGGCCCTGCGCTTCGACCTGACCGTGCCTCTGGCAAAGTACGTTGCCCTGCACTGCAATGACCTGGCCTTCCCCTTCCGCCGCTTCCAGATCTCCAAGGTCTACCGTGGTGAGCGGGCACAGCGCGGCCGCTTCCGTGAGTTCTACCAGGCCGACATCGACATCATCGGCGACGGCAAGCTGGATATTCTGAACGAGGCCGAGATCCCCGCCATCATCTACAACGTCTTCAAGGGCTTCGGCCTGAGCCGTTTCCAGATCCGGGTCAACAACCGCAAGATCCTCAACGGCTTCTACGCCATGATGGAGCTTTCCGAAAAGTCCGGCGAAATCATGCGCACCGTGGACAAACTGGATAAGATCGGTACCGAGAAGGTCAAGGCCATCCTGATGGGCGAAGAGTGCGGCCTGACTGAGACCCAGGCTGATGAAATTCTGAAGTTCATCGCCATCACCGGCACCAATGCAGAAGTCCTTGCCGCTCTGGAAGGCTACGCAGGCCGCAACGAGATCTTCGATCTGGGCCTCGCTGAACTGAAGGCTGTCACCGTGAATCTGGCCGCTTTCGGCGTTCCCGAAGAGAACTTTGCCGTTGACCTGACCATCGCAAGAGGCCTGGACTACTACACCGGCACCGTTTACGAGACCACATTGCTTGATCATCCCGAAATCGGCTCCGTCTGCTCCGGCGGCCGCTACGACAACCTGGCGGGCTACTACATTGAAAAGCAGCTGCCCGGCGTGGGTATTTCCATCGGCCTGACCCGTCTGTTCTACGTTCTGGACGAGCAGAAGCTGCTGAATCCCGCGCTGCCCAGCGCTCCCGCTGACGCTCTGGTGCTGCCCATGACCTCCGATCCCGCTCCCGCCATTGCTCTGGCCCAGAGCCTGAGAAGCGCAGGTCTGAAGGTTCAGCTCTACGGCGAGCAGAAGAAGTTCAAGCAGAAGATGACCTACGCCAACAAGCTGGGCGTTCCCTTCGCCGTGTTGCTGGGTGAGGACGAGATCGCCGAGGGTGTCTGCTCCGTCAAGAACATGGTGACCGGCGAGCAGGTGAAGCTCAATCCTTCCGATGCTGCCGCTCACATCAAGGCTGCCCTCAGTGCCAACAACGGCCCTGTGATTCTGGAAAAGTAAACCGCCAACTTGCCTCCCTCTCTGAGGCTTAGCGACCGTTGCCGCATCGCGGCTTACGGACGCTTAGTCCCTTTGGGTGAGGTGGCAGCCCGAAGGGCTGACGGAGGGGGTGTCCTATCGACTTTACGACACTCCCCCAGTCACAGCTTTCGCTGTGCCAGCCCCCTCAGCGAGGGGGCCAAGTGTTTTCTGATACGGAGGTAATTCTATGGAACAGAAATTCATCGCCGCCTGGGAAAGTAACCGGGCCGCGGCAAATCTCATGGGCATCCGGATGCGCCCCCTGGACTTAAAACAGGCCAAGCGGATCCTCTCCGGCACCCGTCTCAGCGACGGCTTCAACGATCTGGCCAAGAAGGGCCAGCTGAAGCTGAGCCTGGAGGCCCTGGTGGTGGACAAGCGGTTCACCGGCCTCTTCACCGACGAGGAAGCCAACGAGGCCCTGATGCGCCTTCTGGACGCAGGTTACCGATTCTAAAAACGCGAAGAATGCCTGCACAGCCAAGCTGTGCAGGCATTCTTTATTTCATTTTCTGTTTGAAGGCATTAACCAGTCCCAGCACATCGGCGGTATTGCCCCGCAGAATCACCCGGGATGTGGAGGAAATACCATCAAACGCAAACCGTATGTTCCGATAATCTCCCTCACAGATACGACTGCAGAAAAAATCCGCCGTTTCTGCCCGATTCGCGCCGGGCATGTCCAGAATGATGCAGATTTCCTCTGCCTGCTTTTTGTTATCCAGAAGGAAATCGTACACAATTCCATGGTTCTTCGCCACGATGCTGGGCCGGACTGCCGGATGGCGAACGAATTCCTCCACCTGCTCCGCCGTGAAGTGCCAAAGACCATCGATCTTTTCTCCCTGCAAAATCCCGGAGGCGAGATAATTGCGGAGCGTTCGGTCTGTCAGTCCGGTAATCAGCTTCAAATGGTTGAGTACATAGTAATTGCCAGTGTCTTGCATAGCTTGCTCCTTTCAAATTGTTCCCGCGGTTCTTACCTGTATTATAGAAAATGCGGCCACCGGATTCAATTTGAAATTCCACCTCTTTTTCATAGAGAAAAGGGCGCTCACTTTGGAGCGCCCTTCTGTCATTTATTTTTCCTCATTCTGCTGGGGCGGGATGAACTTGACCTTCCGGCGCTTGAAGCGGCGGCGGACAACCACCACGATGATGGTGATGATCACGGCCCAGAAAATCAGCTGGGGAGAATAGGTGACCAGCCAGACGAAGAAATTCACCAGGCTCTCGCCGATGTTTCGGAGGTTCGTTCCGAAGCCGCTGGAGATTCTCTGCCAGACGGTCTGCTCCTCCACCTCGGTGTAGACCTTCACCTGCTGGATATTGAGATTGACCGTTGCGTAGCTGACCTGATTGCTCAGAACCCGCAGCTGGGAGTGTACCCGCTCCAGCTCATATCGCACTTCCGTCAGCCGTTCCTCGATGGTCAGCAGGTCTTCCAGCTTTTCCGCCTTGGCCAGGAGGGCCAGCAGCCGCTCCTGCTCGATTTCCAGAGCCGCGATGCGGCTTTCGGTGGAAACATAGGTGAGGGTCACGTCATCGGTGGTCTCATTGTAATTGACCACATTGGAAGCGCCCTTCACTTCTCCCACAAAGCTGTCCAGCCGCTCTGCCGGGATGCGGATGGTCATGTTCGCATTCCGGTAACGGTAGGAGGAATAATTGCTGCCGTTGTAAATCTCCTGACTTTCCACATAGCCGCCCAGAGCCTTGATCTGCTCCGTCAGCTGCTGCATCAGGGTGTCCATGTCCTCGGTTTCGGCATCGATGTAGACTTTCTTGATAAGCTTCTGATTCGTGGTATCGATGGAGCCGGTGGCAGAATCCGCCGTGGAACTGTCATAGATGACTTCCTCTGCGTATTCTTCTCTCGGTGCCTCCGCTTCGGGCATTGCCATGTCCATGGCTTCGGTCTTGCTGCTTGCGCCGCAGCCGGAAAGGATCGCGGTCATCATCAGAAGGGCCAGAAGCAGGGTTAACAGACGTCTTTTCATATTCATTTCCTCCTCTCGTGGATTTGCATCTTCATTATACCATAACTTATCCGCAGCGTATAGCTGCTTCTCATTTTTTATACGATTGAATGGGGAAAAATACTTCTGAAATTCCCCCGGCTTTACAATTTCCAAAAAATCTGATATGCTATCATTTTGAAAGGTGGCCTGATGCCATGAAAACGAGAAAACTGACCTTCATGGCCCTGCTGACGGCCATCGCCCTGACGATCTTCATGATCGAAGCTCAGATCCCGCCCCTGGTGCCCGTCCCCGGCATCAAGCTGGGACTTGCCAATATCGTGACGGTGTTCGCGGTCTTCGCCCTGGGATCCAGGGAAGCGGCCATGATTTTATTCGTCCGCATCTTCCTGGGCGCGGTCTTTGCCGGAAATTTCAGCACCATTCTCTATTCCGGCGCGGGAGGACTTCTTGCGATATTCACCACCATCGGCCTGAAGCGGATTCTCACCGTCAAACAGCTCTGGGTTGCCGGCGCGCTGGGCGCCATGGCCCACTCTATCGGCCAGATGGCCATGGCCATAGCAGTTACCGCAACGGTCGGTTTGGCCGCCTATCTTCCCGTGATGATTGCCTGCAGCATCGTCACCGGCACCTTTACGGGACTCTGCGCCCAACTTCTGCTGAATCGAGGAAATGATCTGTGGAAAACTTTTTTGAAATGAATATGCCCAAATCGGAGATCGACGCCATCTCCAACCTGGGCCTTGCCCATATGGGCGACTGTGTCTATGAGATTCTCTGTCGGGCTTATCTCTGCTCCAAGGGAAACAAGACCGTGGAGCGGCTCCACCGGGAAACCATCCAGATGGTGAAGGCCACTTTTCAGGCCAAATTTGTGGACAAGATGCTCCCCCTGCTGACGGACGAGGAGCTGACCTACTACCGCCGGGGCAAAAATTCCCACGTCCACGCAGTACCCAAGTCCGCCACCCCCGCCGAGTACGCCAAGGCCACCGGCCTGGAGGCGCTGTTTGGCTATCTGTTCCTCTCCGGACAGAAAGACCGGGCCAATGAGATTTTTAATATTGTGACGAATGAGATGTAAGACAAAGAGCAGTTTGTCTGGGAGTTTATACCGTACCACTTGCCTCCCTCTCTGAGGCTTAGCGACCGTTGCCGCATCGCGGCTTACGGACGCTTAGTCCCTTTGGGTGAGGTGGCTCGCCGTAAGGCGAGACGGAGGGAGTGCCCTATCGATTATGCGACACTCCCCCAGTCAAAAATCAAAGATTTTTGCCAGCCCCCTCAGAGAGGGGGCCAAGGGTGGCTTCGCCACCAAGCTGCTCGCCAAACTGCAATTCGTCTTTTCCTATGGAGGTTACCAATGGCCTTTGATGCAACATTTCTGGCAGCCGTGATGGGTGAAATTCGCTCCCGCACTGCCGATGCCCGGGTGGACAAGATCCATCAGCCCAGCCGGGATACCGTAATCATTCAACTGAAATGCCGGGAAGGCCGTGAAAAGCTGCTTTTCGCCCTGAATCCCACCGCCCCCCGGCTCCACCTGACCACCGCCAGCCCCGAAAATCCGCCGGAGCCTCCCATGTTCTGCATGCTGCTGAGAAAGCACCTGCTGGGCGCGCGGCTGATCGAGATGCAGCAGATTCCCATGGAGCGCTGCGCCATGTTCACCTTCGACTGTATCGACGAGATGGGCGACCATGTAAAGAAAACCCTGGTTGCCGAGCTGATGGGCAGAACCTGCAATCTGTATCTGCTGAGCCCCGAGGGCCGGATCATTGACTGCCTGCG
This sequence comes from Oscillospiraceae bacterium, assembly GCA_017516785.1. The sequence continues at coordinate 4,525 of JAFXAV010000040.1, read as the reverse complement.
GCGCATTGGCCTTGACGAAAGCGCCAAGCGAGCCGCCCTCCCGGGCCTCAACTATCAGCTGCCGGAACCCATCACCAAGGCGGACGCCACAGACTGGACTGCCGCAGAGTATCAGAATCTGCTTCAGGACATCGGGCGGGATTTGCTCCATGAGCGGCTGATGGACTGTATCGGTGGCCTTTCTCCCCTGGTCTGCCGGGAAGCTGCCCTCTTCGCGGCAGGAAGCGTGGATACCCGGGTGGAAGACCTCAACGAAGAAGCTGCAGCTGACAAGCTGGCCCTTTTCTTCCACGAGCATCTGAATCACCCGAAGCCTTACTACTACGCCCTCCCCGACGGCACCCCCAAGCAGTTTGCCTTCTGCCCCATCCGGCAGTACGGCAGCTTCACGGAAGCCGCTTCCTTCGGGGCGCTGCTGGACATGTACTACACCGTCCGGGACCGGAAAGACGCCATGCGCCAGAAGAGCCAGACGGTGCGAAAGACCGTTCAGAATCTCTGCCAGCGCATCACCAGAAAGCTGGCCATTCAGGAAAAGGAACTGGTGGCCACCTTCGACCGGGAGCGGCTGCGCCAGCTGGGCGACATCGTCACTGCCAATATCCACAGAATCGTGAAGGGCCAGACCATGGTTCAGTGTGAGGACTTCTACGATGAGGAAATGAAGGTCATTGACATTCCCATTTCCCCCATCCTGTCCCCCCAGCAGAATGCGGCGAAATTCTACAAGGACTACGCCAAGCTGAAAACCGCCGAAAAGGAACTGACCAAGCAGATCACTATGGGCGAGCAGGAGCTCCATTATTTAAAGAGCGTTCTGGAGGAGCTGAACCGGGCCGAAACGGAAGCGGAGCTGGAGGAAATCCGCCAGGAGCTGCAGTCCGGCGGCTACCTGAAGGCCGATTCCGGAAAGCGGAAGATGAAGCAGGCAAAGTCCAAGCCCATGCGCTTTGAGTCCACCGACGGCTATCCCATCTATGTGGGCCGGAACAACCAACAGAACGACGAGCTGACTTTCAAGGCGGCCCGGAAGGACGACATCTGGTGCCACGCCTCCAAGGTTCACGGCTCCCATGTGATCATCTCCTGCGGCGGCACCACGCCCCCGGACGACACCATTACCCAGGCCTGCCAGCTGGCGGCCTACTACGCCGAGACCATGGGCGGTCAGAACATCCCGGTGGATGTGACCCCTGTCAAGCAGGTGAAAAAGCTCACCGGCGCCAAGCCGGGTATGGTCATCTATCACACCTACCGGACGGTCATCGTCAACCCCTACAAGGATATCGTGGTGGACGAACTGAACGCCGAGCATAAACCGGAAGAATAACGCGATACTATAGGACGGAGGAAACTCCGTCCTTTTTGTCGGTAAGCCCGACAGCTAATGCGTGCTCGGTGCATACGTCGTCGTTACTGCCCTTCGACGCTCGGTATCGTTCCTGCCTGCCGTCGAGATTGCCACACCAGTGTGCGCACTGGTTCGCAATGACACAGTAATCTTGGCCACAGCGCCGTTTTTGACACTTTCCTCCATCGATATTTGAATTTTGAACATCCCATCAAAGAATGTTAACCAATAATTCAAATTCGTCCTATTGACTTTTTTAGCACTCTCTGGTATAGTGTGCTTAGCACTCAAGGATATGGAGTGCTAAAGAAATGGAGGACATCATGCAACTGACTGAACGGAAAAAGAAAGTTCTGCGCTCCGTCGTGGATCTGTATATCCGGACGGCGGAACCCGTCGGCTCCAAGGCAATCGCCGAGCTGCCGGACATGAAGTATTCCTCCGCCACCATCCGCAATGAGATGGCCGACCTGACAAACCTCGGCTATCTGGAACAGCCCCACACCAGCGCCGGACGGATTCCCTCCGCCGCAGGCTACCGGCTGTACGTCGATGAGCTGATGGCGGACTACCGCCTGAGCATGGACGAAACCAAGTCCATCTCCAACGCCATCGAAGAAAAGATGCAGCGGGTGGATAAGATGGTCGAAAAGGTCGCAAAGCTTGTCTCCCAGGCCACAGACCTTCCCGCCATCTCCATCTCGTCCCGTCAGGGCGATGCAACGGTCAAGCGCTTTGAGCTGATCGCCGCAGGCTCCGGAAGCTTCATCCTGGTGGTGATGCTGAGTAACGACGAGGTGGTCAACAAGCTGATCAAGCTGCCGCTTCACGCGGAAGAGCAGGACCTGAAGGTACTGAGCGCGCTGCTGAACGCCACCATGACGGAAATTCCCCTGGAAGAGTTCACCCCCGGCCTGATGGATCGGGTGATGCGCTCCGCAGGCGGTGTTGCAAGTCTCGTGCCGGTGATCGTGGAGTTCACCACGGACACCCTTCGCCGCTCCGGCAGCGCCAATATGGCTGTCGCCGGTCAGATGCGGCTTTTAAGCCATCCTGAGTACCGGAACATCGACAAGGCCCAGCGGGTCATCAGCGGACTGGACGAAGATGCCCTCAGCAATCTCCCCGCCGTCATGCAGGGCGCCAACGGAACGAAGGTTCTGGTGGGCCCCGAAAACGTGGCGGAAGAGCTGAAGGACACCTCCGTGGTCATGACAAAGTTTGACATCGGTGACGGCATGCAGGGCATGATCGGTGTGGTTGGCCCCACCCGCATGGACTATGCCAAGGTCACCGCAAGACTGAGCTATTTTGCCGAGAGCTTGTCGAAGATGTTCGCCAAACCCGAGGCACCCCAGCTTCCGACCCCGGTTGCTGAAGAAGAATCCAATGAGGAGGCATAACCGTGGCTAAGAAGGACATGGAAACCAAGGAAACCACCCCCGTCGAGGAAACCACCGAGACTCCCGAGGTTCAGGAAGAAGTAATTCCTGAAGCCGAAGAAGTTGTCGAAGTGAATCCCTTCGAGGAAAAATATAACGCCGAGCACGACGCGCACCTGCGTCTGGCCGCAGAATACGAAAACTACCGCAAGCGCACCGCCAAGGAGAAGGATGCATCCTACTCCCACGGCAAGGCCGACGCGGTTGCCAAGATGCTCCCTGTCTACGACAATCTGGAGCGTGCCCTGGCCCAGGAAACCGAAGACGCCGCCTTCAAAAAGGGCGTGGAGATGACTATGAGCGAGCTGCTCAAGATCTTCACCTCTCTGGGCGTCGAGGTTTACGGCAATGTGGGCGACGAATTCGACCCCAACCTGCACAACGCCGTGATGCACACCGAGAATGAAGAACTTGGTGAGAACACCATCTCCATGGTGTTCCAGAAGGGCTTCAAGACCGCTGACAAGGTCATCCGGTTTGCAATGGTTCAGGTCGCGAACTGAATTCAAAATGTAAAATGCTAAATGCAGAATGAATGTATGCCCCGCGGGCATGATTTGAAATAATCCGCGCAGCGGATACCTCAATTTTGCATTTTGCATTAAGCATTCTGCATTACTAATCTGTATACAATTTTTGCTTTAATATATAGGAGGATTTTTATTATGGGTAAGATCATCGGTATTGACTTAGGTACTACCAACTCTTGTGTCGCCGTTATGGAAGGCGGCGAAGCTGTCGTCATCGCAAACGCTGAAGGCGGCCGCACTACTCCCTCTGTTGTTGCTTTCTCCAAGACCGGCGAGCGTATGGTCGGCCAGGTTGCAAAGCGCCAGGCTGTTACCAACTCCGACCGCACTGTGGCTTCCATTAAGCGCCACATGGGCGAAAACTACAAGGTCACCATCGACGGCAAGGGTTACACTCCCCAGGAGATCAGTGCCATGACCCTGCAGAAGCTGAAGGCAGACGCTGAGGCTTATCTGGGCACCACTGTTACCGAAGCTGTCATCACTGTTCCCGCATATTTCTCTGACTCTCAGCGCCAGGCCACCAAGGACGCAGGCCGCATCGCAGGTCTGGACGTCAAGCGTATCATCAACGAGCCCACCGCAGCTGCTCTGGCCTACGGCCTGGATAAGGAAGGCGAGCAGAAGATCATGGTCTACGACCTGGGCGGCGGCACCTTCGACGTCTCCATCATGGAAATCTCCGACGGCGTGTTTGACGTTCTGGCCACCTCCGGCGACACCCACCTGGGCGGCGATGACTTCGACCAGAGAATCATGAACTATCTGGTTGCCGAGTTCAAGAAGGCTGAGGGCATCGACCTGAGCAATGACCGCGTTGCCATGCAGCGTCTGAAGGAAGCTGCCGAGAAGGCCAAGATTGAGCTGTCCGGCATGACCACCACCGCTGTCAACCTGCCCTATATCACCGCTGACGCTACCGGCCCCAAGCACCTGGACGTCACCATCTCCCGCGCCAAGTTCAACGAACTGACTGCTGACCTGGTCGAGCGCACCATGAAGCCCGTCCGTCAGGCTATGGCCGACGCCGGTCTGAAGGCATCCGACCTGGACAAGGTTCTGCTGGTCGGCGGTTCCACCCGTATCCCCGCTGTCCAGGAAGCCGTCAAGTCCATCACCGGCAAGGAAGGCTTCAAGGGCATCAACCCCGACGAGTGTGTTGCTCTGGGCGCAGCCATCCAGGGCGGCGTTCTGACCGGCGA
>JAFXAV010000039.1 GCA_017516785.1 Oscillospiraceae bacterium | reverse complement strand
CAGCCCGAAGGGCTGACGGAGGGAGTGTCCTATCGACTTTACGACACTCCCCCAGTCAAAAATCAAAGATTTTTGCCAGCCCCCTCAGGGAGGGGGCCAAGGGTGGCTTCGCCACCGAACACCTCGATAAACTGCAATTTGTGTGAATAGTCATGAAAAAAGCCCGCTGTCATGAGACAGCGGGCCATGGTGATTTTATTCTGTGGGCGTAAGGCTAAATTCGATGATTTCACCGGTCTTTTCGTTTTGGAGAATATCGGCGGAAGCGACTTTGATGAGGGATTGGTATTTGTCCTTGCTGGGGCCGCTCTTGGAGTAGCTCCAGAGAGTGTCCATGGTGTACTTTTCGTCCTTTGCCTGGGCAACTGCAAAAGCTTCCTCGTCCAGGATGTAGACGGATACGGCATAGTCGGTCTCGTCGCCGAAGAGGGGCCGGTGGGCGCTGTCGGTAATACAGACCACCGTTTCATCGTCCCAGTCGTTAGTGTGTTCCAGCACAAGCTGGGTGAGCGCCTGGTTGGTTTCCCTGCGCTGAGCGGCAGAGAAGTCAGCGGTGCGGGAGGTGCCAACATAATTGTAGCGGTAGCCAAGATAACCCACGGCAGAGCCTGCACCGATGACCATCAGGCAGACCATGGCGGCAATCTGCCGCTTGGTAAACTTCATGTCCGTTTCCGGGCAGTACACAAGACCTGCCCGTCTTGCCACGGGAATCAGCACCTTCAGGAAAAGGGTCATCACCACCGTCTCGATGGGGAACATGGCAAGGTTCTTGAAAATCCGGCTGACGGTCAGCATGCCGAGGATAGATTCCTTGGCTTCTTCGGGATTGCCGGCGTAGGTATAGTACCAGGCGTAGATAAACTGCTGCATCACCACATTGACGAAAAAGCAGATGCAGAACCGTGCCAGCATCACCCGCATGGGGTTCACCTTTGCCCGGTAGAGGAACAAAGCGTAGATCAGGGTGCTGGCGATTTCCGTCAGGACGAAGGGCAGAAAATAGTTGCCCGTGGGCCAGATCATAAAGCCGATGGTATCGGAGATGATTGCCGCGGGGATGGCAACCACGGGGCCGAAGATCATGGCACCCAGGGCGGTGGCAAGGGTGGCGGTCTGGATATTCAGGGATGGTCCCAGGGGAATGGCGGCGGGCTTCAGGGCGATGCGGAGCGCCACCAAAAGGGCCGTCACCACCATCATTTTGACGTTCTTCATTTCATCCGCCGCATCGTGCCAATAAGAAGGCGAAAAAGGCGTTTTGTAAAGGGTAGTGCTTCTTGTTCTGGACATAAAAATTCCTCCTTCTATGCAGCAGGCCCCGGCAGCTGTATCCCCGGGCGTCCCAATAAATGCACCCCATCGCAAAAAGCGGTGGGGGAGTGATTGGAATATGGACGCCGTGGAGAAGGGCAGCGAAATACACAGCCGGCCGTTGGCCTACCGAGTTTCGTTGCTACATATCAGGAGATGTTCCTATATGCAACAGCGGGTGCGGAAATCCTATCGTGGAAAAAATCCTTCGTCCTCCGGGCAACTCCCCGTCCCGGTGGCACTTAACGCAGGGTCTCCTACTCTGTCAGACTCTACTATACACGAAAGGAGCGGAAATGTACATAGGCTTTTCTAAAATTTTCAGACTTCTTTGGAAATTCAGGTCTGATGCGGAAAGCTGTCGCACGGTTTGGCTGCCCACACAGCCTGATTCGTGGATTTTCCCTGACCCCAGCCGATACAATGGTGTCACAATGAACCAAGGAGGAATGGCAATGCAGTGCCAGAAGCTAAAGACTTACATGGAGACAGGCCGCGTCATGTTTGTGCCTGCCCGGGCCATTCGCCCGAACCCGTCCCAGCCGCGAAAGATTTTTCGGGAGGAACCCCTGGCGGAACTGGCAGAGTCCATCCGGCAGCATGGGATTCTGCAACCGCTGTCCGTCCGGCGGGTGGGGACAACCTATGAGCTGATTGCCGGAGAGCGGCGGCTGCGGGCGGCCCAGATGGCAGGATTGAATGAAATTCCATGCATCATCATGAGTATGGACGACCGGGAATCGGGGATGGCGGCGATGATCGAGAATCTGCAGCGGCAGGATCTGGACTTCGTGGAGGAGGCAAGAGGAATCTCTTTTTTGATGCAGCAGTGGTCCATGAGCCAGGAACAGGTAGCCAAACTCCTTGGAAAAAGCCAGAGCGCCGTTGCCAACAAGCTGCGGCTGCTGCGCCATTCGCCCCAGGTGCTGACAGCTTTGCGGGAGGGGGAACTGACGGAGCGCCACGGGAGGGCGCTGCTGAAGCTGCCGGAGGCGCAGAAAATGGCGGCTATTGCGGTCATTGTCCGGCAGGGTATGAGCGTTGCCCGGACGGAAAAGTACATCCAGGAACTGCTGACGGAGGCGGAAGCCAGCCCCCGAAAGGTAAATTTGGGAGCATTTCTAAACAGTCTCAGCCAGAACCTGGCGAAGATCCAGCAGTCGGGCATTCCCGCCATTTCCGAGCGGCGGGAGACGGAAAACCAGATCGTGCTGACCATTACCATCCCAAAGTGATATCGGCTTTACACAAATTTTACAATAATTAACTGGCATATTTCACAAGGGCATTGTAAGATAAAGTTAGAGAAAAATGGCTGGAGTGAAGCAAATTATGATTTACTGCGTAGAAGATGACGACAGCATCCGGGAACTGATGGTCTATGCCCTGAGAGCCTCCGGCTTCGAAGCCGAGGGTTTCTGCGACGGAAAGTCCCTGTTTGCTGCGCTGGAAAAGAAAATCCCCGATCTGATCACCCTGGATGTGATGCTGCCCGGCATGGATGGTGTGGAGATTCTGAAAAAACTCCGGGGTTCCGCTGCCACGGAACGGATTCCCGTGATTATGGCCTCTGCCAAGGGCACGGAATATGACAAAGTTCTGGGCCTCGACCTGGGCGCGGACGACTATATGGTGAAACCCTTTTCCATGATGGAGATGGTTTCCCGCATCCGGGCGGTGCTGCGCCGTGCAGCTCCTGTGGAAAAAACTGTATCCCTTCGATTGGGAAAATTGGAAATGGATCCGGATTCTCATACGGTCACCAGCTGCGGCCAGCGGGTGGAGCTGACCTACAAGGAATTCGAGTTGCTGCGGGTATTTCTGCGGCATCCGGGAAGAGTCTATTCCAGGGATCAGCTGCTGGAAAAAATCTGGGATTCCGACTATCTGGGGGAGACCCGGACTGTGGATGTCCACATCGGTACGCTCCGGACCAAACTGGGTGACTGCGGTGAGTATATCCGTACGGTCCGGGGAGTTGGCTACCGGATGGAGGAGCGGGGATGACGAAACGAATTTTTCGTTCCATTGTCTTTGCGGCACTCTTGGTGCTTCTTGCTTCGGCGGGCCTGATTATGGGTGTCCTCTACAATCACTTCACCACTGTGCAGCTGAATCAGCTGCGGGTGGAGACCGCTCTGGCGGCCCATGCGGTGGATAATGAAGGTATCCACTATTTTGATGAGCTGGATGATACCATGGACTGCCGCATCACCTGGATCGATGCCGACGGTACGGTTCTCTACGACAATCGCTCCGATTCCGGCTCTATGGAGAACCATCTGGAACGTGAAGAGGTTAAAATGGCCCTGGAATCCGGTTTCGGCCACAGTTCCCGCTATTCCGACACCCAGATGGAGCAGTATATTTATGCCGCAGAGCGGCTCCCTGACGGCACGGTGCTGCGCCTTTCCACTGCCCACAGCTCCATTTTGATGCTGATGCTGGAAATCTCCCGCCACATCATTCTGATTGTGGCGATTATTCTGGTGCTGGCCATGACCCTGGCAAAACGGCTGGCAAAAAACATCGTTCATCCTCTGAACGAACTGAACTTGGACAATCCCCTGTCCGGTGGCAATTATGAGGAACTGAATCCACTTCTGCGGCGCATCGCCTCCCAGCAGCGGCAGCTGCAGGGGCAGGAGACGGAACTGAAACGGAAGCAGCGGGAATTCGACACCGTCATTCGGAATATGAATGAGGGTCTGGTGCTGATGAACGCCCATTGCAGTGTGCTGACCATGAATACCGCTGCGGCCCGGATCATGGGCCTGCCCAGAGCCATGGTGGGCATCAATTTTCTGGATCTGACCCAGGCGGCAGGTATGGAGAAGATTGTGAGCAATGGTCTGGAAGGAAAGCACGGCGAAGGTGTTCTGGAACTTTCCGGCAAAGTCTATCAGATGGAAGCCAGTCCCGTCCGCTCCGGCGGGGAAGTATCGGGCCTGGTGCTGCTGATCATCGATATCACCGAAAAGAAGCATCTGGAGGATCAGCGCCGGGAGTTTACCGCCAATGTGTCCCATGAGCTGAAAACGCCCCTTCATGCCATCTCCGGCTATGCAGAGCTGCTGAAAAGCGGTTTTGTGAAAGATCAGGATGTGCCCATGTTCTCGGATAAAATATACACCGAGTCCCGGCGGATGGTAAAGCTGATCGAGGATATTCTGCGGCTTTCCCATCTGGATGAGGAGCAGGGGAGTATGCAGCGGGAAGTGCTGGATCTTCATGCCTTGGCTTCGGATGTGGTGCGGAATCTGTCGGACACCGCTGTGAAGCGGCAGATCAGTCTGGAACTGGAAGGAACTTCCTGCCGCATTATGGGTATTTCCCATCTGGTGAGTGCGATTATTACGAACCTCTGCACCAATGCCATCAAGTATAACCACCCCGGCGGTATTGCCCGGGTGGAGATTCGGGAAGAGCCTGAGGAAGCGGTTCTCACCGTTTCCGACAATGGTATCGGCATCTCGCCTGAACATCAGGAACGGATTTTCGAGCGGTTCTACCGGGTGGACAAAAGCCACTCCAAAGCGGTAGGCGGTACGGGTCTGGGCCTCAGCATCGTCAAGCATGCCTGCCAGATTCTGGGGGCGAAAATCACCCTGGAAAGCGCCGAGAGCAAAGGTACCAAAGTGGAAGTCCGTTTTCCGAAAAACTGAATGTATGAAAGCTCTGCCTTCGGGCAGAGCTTTTTCGTTGCATCCGCAACTTTTTACCGGCGGTTGATTGTAATGGCTCCGGCGGTATGCTATAATGGGCATCAGAAAATGATTTCCGGAAAGGAGACAGCATATGATTTTCGGCAGGCATATCAATCGGTACTATTTCAAATATGCCCACTGGCTGATTATGGGTCTTGCATCGCTGATTCTGGTGGACTATCTGCAGCTGGAGATTCCCAAGCTCTACCGGATGCTCATCAACGGTATGAACACCGGCTTTGTGGAGTTCGGCGGTCAGATGATCCCCTTCGACATGGCTTTTGTTGTGGAGCATATCTGCATGAACATGGTGTGGATCATCCTTGCCATGGCGGTGGGAAGATTCTGGTGGCGGGTGTGCTTTTTCGGCAGCGCCGTGCGGCTTGAGAATCAGCTGCGGGTCCGGATGTTTGATCATGCCCGGAAGCTGAGCCGGGAATACTACCAGGTCAACAAGGTGGGTGACCTGATGAGCCTGTTCACCAACGATCTGGACACGGTTCAGGAGTGCTTCGGCTGGGGCATCATGATGTTCTTCGACACGGTGCTGATGGGCGCTCTTGCCATGTGGAACATGTGGAAAATGGACATCACCCTGACCATCCTTGCGTTGATTCCCATGGGATTCCTGCTGGCTTCTGCCACCATTGTGGGCAAGCGGATGACGAAGAAATGGGATGCCCGGCAGGCGGCTTTTTCGAAGCTGTCAGACTTTTCGCAGGAGAGCATTTCCGGTATCGCGGTGATCAAGGCCTTCGTGAAAGAGTCCAAGGAACTGCTGGCCTTCAAAAAACTGAATGTGGAAAATGAAGAAGCCAATATTGACTTCACCAAGACCTCCGTTCTCTTCCGAGTCATGGTCATGATGTTCGTGGAAAGTGTCATCTGCGTGATTCTGGGCTACGGCGGCTGGCTGGTCTATACCAAACGGTTCAATGCTGGCGAGCTGCTGGAATTCATTGGCTATTTCAATGCGGTAATCTGGCCTATTATGGCGGTTTCTGAACTGATCGACATGACCTCCCGGGGCAATGCCTCCCTGAAGCGGGTGGGCGAGCTGCTGGATGCGAAAATCGATGTTGCAGACCGTCCCGGTGCGGAAGACCTCAAAAACGTTCGGGGCGATATCGAATTCCGGAACCTGACCTTCCGGTATCCCGACGGGGAGTTTGATGCCCTGAAGGACATTTCCTTCACCATCAGGGTAGGCGAAAATGTGGGTCTGGTAGGCAAAACCGGCGCGGGTAAGACCACGCTGGTGGACTTGATTCTGAGAACCTACAACGTCTCCGACGGCCAGCTGTTCATCGATGGACGGGACGTCAACGAAGTGACGATTTCCTCCGTCCGGGCAGCCTGCGCCTATGTGCCCCAGGATAATTTCCTGTTTTCTGACACCATCCGCAGCAACATCGCCTTCGGCGTGGACAGCTTCGAGGAAGCGGATATCACCCATGCGGCGGAGATGGCCGATGTGGACAGCAACATCCGGGAATTCCAGCTGGGTTATGACACGGTGCTGGGCGAACGGGGCGTTACTGTCTCCGGCGGCCAGAAGCAGCGCATTTCCATCGCCCGGGCACTGATGAAGGATGCGCCCATCCTGATTCTGGATGACTCCGTCTCCGCGGTGGACACCAAAACGGAAACCAGCATTCTGAAGAATCTCCGCACGACCCGGAAGGGTAAGACCACCATTTTGATTGCCCACCGGATTTCCACCATCGAGAAGATGGATAAGATTCTGTTTATTGATAACGGCGAGCTGGTAGCCGTGGGCGGCCATCAGGCGCTTTATGATTCCTGCCCCGCCTATCAGAAGATGGTTGACCTGCAGAAACTGGAAGAGGAGGGTGCTTAAATGAGAGAATATTTGCCTGTGCTGATCATGGGCGGCATCATCGGCACCTTCGCGCTTGTCTTTCTGATGGTATGGCTTGCCATCCGGAAGGTAAAAGACGAGGAAGAAAATGAGCGGGATATGTCCGACTCTGAGATCGTCCGGCGGCTTCTTGCCTACGCGAAGCCCTATTGGAAGAGTTTCGTGCTGGTATTCATCGTGATGCTCTTCTCCATCGCCTATGATGTGTTTTCTCCGCTGCTCATCGGCAACATCGAAAAGCTGATCAGCAGCGATTTTGAACTGAAGCAGCTGTATTTGTATGTTGCAGGCTATGCGGGCATTCTGGTGGTGAGCCTGATCTGCACCTACCTTCAGGCCATGATCCTCCAGAAAACCGGCCAGAAGATCCTCTCCCGGATTCGGCTGGATGTGTTTACACATATCGAGCAGCTGAGCCACGAGCAGCTGAATAACATCCCCGTGGGCCGTCTGGTGACCAGAGTCACCAATGACCCCAATTCCATTTCCTACATGTTCACCAACATTCTGGTGACCCTGGCGAAAAACACCATGGTTATTGTGGGTGTGCTGGGTGCCATGCTGATGCTGAACTACGCCCTGACACTGATGGTGCTGTGCTTTGTGCCTTTTGTGGTGCTCTTTACGGTGCTGTTCCGGAAATTCTCAAGGCGGGTTCACCGGAAGGTCAACAATGCCACCACGGATATCAATGCCTTCCTTTCTGAAAATCTCTCCGGTATGAAGATTACCCAGATCTTCAACCGGGAGGATGCCAAGATGGAAGACTTTCTGCAGCGCAGCGAGCAGCTTCAGAAAGCAAAGTTCGGCCGGATGTTCGTCTTCGGCATCTTCCGTCCCATTGTCTATATGCTGTATATCGCTTCTGTTATGTGCCTCATGTACTTCGGCGCCAAGGGATATATCGGGCAGACCCGGTGGTTCGGCCAGATCATTGACAGCAGCATCGTGGTGTCCTTCTATCTGTATATCTCCCGGTTCTTCAATCCCATCCAGACTCTTGCTGAGCAGTTTGACATGCTGCAGCGGTCCTTTGCGGCGGCGGAGAAGATATTCTCGGTGCTGGATATGGTGCCGGAGGTGGTGGATGATCCTGATGCCATGGATCTTCCCGAAATCCGGGGCGAGATCGAATTCAGGGATGTTTGGTTTGCCTACAAACCCGGCGAATGGGTTTTGAAAGGCGTGTCCTTCAAGGTGGAGGCTAGGCAGACTGTGGCCTTCGTGGGCTCCACCGGTTCCGGCAAGACCACCATCCTCAGCCTCATCTGCCGCAATTATGACATCCAGAAGGGGCAGATTCTCATCGACGGCATCGACATCCGGAAGATCAAAATTGCATCTCTTCGGAAACACTTCGGTCAGATGCTTCAGGATGTGTTCCTCTTCTCCGGCGATATCCGCAGCAACATCGTCCTGAGAGAAGATAGTTTCACCGACGAGCAGGTGTGGGAAGCTGCCACGTACGTCAATGCCGATTCCTTCATCGGAAAGCTGGAACAGGGCCTCGGCGAAGTGGTCAGGGAGCGGGGCAACAATTTCTCCGCCGGACAGCGGCAGCTACTGAGCTTTGCCCGAACCATTATTCACAAACCTGCGGTGATGATTCTGGACGAAGCCACTGCCAATATCGACACGGAAACGGAGCTTCTGATTCAGGATTCTCTGGTGAAGATGAAAAACATCGGCACCATGCTGATCGTTGCCCACCGTCTTTCCACCATCCAGCATGCGGACAGAATTATCGTTTTGTCCCAGGGGGAGATTCTGGAACAGGGCAGCCATCAGGAACTGCTTCGAAATCGTGGCCGGTATTACCAGCTCTATCAGCTGCAGTACTATAAGGAACAGCTGCAGAATGGATAAAAGACACCGCCGACGAAAGTCGGCGGTGTCTTTCTGTATGTTTTACTTTTCATTGACGGTGTCGATAAATGCCAGAAACTGGTTTCTGCCTTCCTCGGTGCATTTGTAGACGCCTGCATCCTCCAGAACTTCGGAGAAGACCTTGCCGGTTTCCTGCAGCAGGATGTCGAGAGTATTCTCTTCCGTGAAGGTATAGGTTTTCTTCAGCTCGTCCACCCAACTTGCGTGCTTGGAAAGGACTTCCTCGGCAGTCAGATCGGAGCCTGCCAGGATGGCGTCACGGAGGGCATACAGCTCCTTTTTCAGGCGGCTGGGGAGAACTGCCAGACCCATGACCTCGATGAGGCCGATGTTTTCCTTCTTGATGTGGTGCTTGTCGGCATGGGGATGGAAAACACCCAGAGGATGCTCTTCGCTTGTAATATTGCAGCGCAGAACCAGATCCAGCTCGTAAGCGTCACCACGGCGGCGGGCGATGGGGGTGATGGTGTTGTGGGGCTCGCCGTCAGAGTAGGCGATGACACCGGCGGCGGGATCAGAGTAATTTCTCCATAGGGTCAGGATCTTGTCGCCGAGATCTGCAATCCGGGCAGGATTGCTGCCGTTCAGGCGGATGACACTCATGGGCCACTTGACGATGGAGGCGGAGATGTCCTCAAAACCTGCGAAAGTGATGTCGATCTCGGAAGGAGCGGTTTCCATGGCGAAGGTATAGTGGCCGCCCTGGAAATGCTCGTGACTCAGGATGGAGCCGCCTACGATGGGCAGGTCTGCGTTGGAGCCCACGAAATAGTGGGGGAACAGGCCCACGAAGTCCAGCAGCTTTTCAAAAGCAGCCTTGTCGATCTTCATGGGGATATGCTCGCTGTTGAAGACGATGCAGTGCTCATTGTAGTAGACATAGGGGGAGTACTGCAGGAACCAGTCCTTGCCAGCCACCTCAATGGGGATGATCCGGTGATTGGCCCGGGCGGGATGGTTGAGGCGGCCTGCGTAGCCCTCGTTTTCCCGGCAGAGCTGGCACTTGGGATAGCCTGCCTGAGGGGCATTCTTGGCAGCGGCGATGGCCTTGGGATCCTTTTCAGGCTTACTGAGGTTGATGGTGATGTCCAGCTGGCCGTAGGGGGAATCATACTTCCAGCGCATGTCTTTTGCAATGCGGTAACGGCGGATGTAGTCGGTGTCGCAGCTGAACTTATAGTACCAGTCGGTGGCAGCCACAGGGTCTTCCAGGTAGAGGTACTGGAACACGCCGATGACTTCCCGGGGCATGGGAGTCAGGGCGCCCATGATGCGGGTGTCGAAAATATCCCGGGCGGTGATGTTGTCATCACAGAGGCCATTTTCACAGGCGTAGTCCAGAATACCCGCCAGGATCTCTTCCAAATCCTCGGATTGGGGTTCTTCGGAGGGTTCGTAGCTGTCGATGCGCAGCAGATCCAGCAGACGGTTGACGAGAACCTGATGGTCACAGGGCTCTGCGAGGCCGCAATTCATGGCATAGGAAACAAGGGAATCAATACAAGTATAGATGTTCATGATCATACCTCCGCTTTGACACCACCCTGGGGCCTGATGGACAACACATGGCAGGCGCCTTTACCCAGTGCGCCGTCGATACCGGCAACGAAGGAATCCAGAATGTCGTAGGGGACGAAGGCCTGGACGGTTCCTGCAAAGCCGCCGCCGTGGACACGGTAGGCACCACGGCCGTTTAAGTAATGCTCGCACAGGGCCAGGGCGATGGCCATATCCTGATGGGTCTTGTAGCCTGCGGGGATCACGTTCTGCAGATACATCCAGGAGGAGTAGCCGCTCTGCTTCACCAGGGCCAGGAAGCCTTCGAAATCGCCTTTTTCCAGAGCTTCAACCTGACGGGGTACCCGGGCGTTGTCCTGATAGAAGTGGACGGCGCGCATCACAGCCCGGTCGCCGCATTTTTCCCGGAGGGCGGGGATGGCGGCGTAGAAATCAGCCTCGTCGATCTGGGTCAGGACATCCTTGCCGAAGTGGGCGCAGACGGTCTTGATCTCGCCGGGGATGGCGGCGTATTCGTCGGTCAGGTCCGCATGGCTTGCCCGGCTGTCAATGATGCACAGGGAATGGCCGCAGGTGGAGAAATCGAAATTGACAGACTTGATGGCAGGGTGTTCCTTGTCGAAGAAGTCGATGGTCACAAGGCCGCCCACTGCGGAAGCGGTCTGGTCCATCAGGCCGCAGGGTTTGCCGAAGAAAACATTTTCGGCATACTGGCCGATCTGTGCAACTTCAGGCTGGGTAGCCTTGGCGCCGAAGAACAGGTGGTTGATGATGGTGCCAACCAGCACTTCGTAGGCGGCAGAGGAAGAAAGGCCGGAGCCGGGAAGGACCGTGGATTCACAGTAGGCATCAAAACCCTTTACCGCGCAGCCAAGCTGGGCAAAGCGGGCGGCAACGCCCCGGATCAGGGCGGGGGTGGAATTGATTTCGGATTCTACCGGAGTCAGTTCCTTCAGGCTTACTTCGCAGAGGGGGTAGCCTTTGGAGAGCATCCGGATGGTATCGGTGCCGTTGACGCGGACAGCGGCCACCATATCCAGATTCACCGCAGCAGCCAGAACCCGGCCCCGCTGGTGGTCGGTGTGGTTGCCGCCGATTTCAGTGCGGCCGGGGGCGGAAAAATAGCAGGCGGGAGCGCCGCCGAAAGCGGCTTCAAATCCTGCGTCGAGAGATTGCTTCTTATGGGTATCCAGAATCAGTGCAGACATGGCATATTCCTCCATTTTTTGATTTGCCTATATTATACAATGGATGGAGTGAAACGGGAAGTCCTTTTCTTGCAAATTTACAAAGAATATGCTACCATGAAGAAAAACTTCCGGAGGACACTATGAAAAAACTGCTGATCACAGGCTTTGACCCCTTTGATGGCCAGACCATCAACCCTTCCTGGGAAGCAGTGCGGCTTTTGCCTGAAAAAATCGGGAACTATGAGTTATGTAAACTGCAGCTGCCCACCTGCTATGGGGATGCGCCCCGGATCCTGCTGGAAAAGGCGGAGGAAATTTGTCCTGATTTGATCATCAGCATCGGTCAGGCGGGAGGAAGAGCCAATGTGACTCCGGAGCGGATTGCCATCAACATCCGGGACTCCAGGCGGGCAGACAATAGCGGCAGAATCTGCTCCGGTGAGCGCATTGATCCTGAGGGGGATGCTGCGTATTTTTCTACACTGCCTGTGGAAGCTATGGCAGAAGCCATCTGTGCTGACGGACTTCCCGGGGCGGTGTCCAACACTGCCGGAACCTTCGTCTGCAACGATGTGCTGTATAACGTTCTGCGCCACTTTGACGGAACCAATGTCAGGGCGGGATTTATCCATGTACCCTATCTTCCGGAACAGGGCGAGCCGAATCTGCCTCTTTCTGATACTGTGCGGGGACTGACCGCTGCCATCAAAGCCATCTCTTGACAGGAGAATGTTGCCGTGGTACTATATTCACAAGTTAATAGGACAGTTCGTAACCATCCTGTCGGTAAACAAAACTAGGACTAATCGAGGATGGGCGCTTTGCGCCCGTTTTTTGTTGTGCGGATGGGATTGCCATCCGCATTTTTTCTAGGGAGAAATCTTATGCATGAAAGAATTTTGAATATGGTCCGGGCAGCCATCATCGCGGCGCTGTACGTGGTACTGACCCATTTTCAGAATATCCTGCTGCCAGGCTCCGCCAGCTGGGCCATCCAGTGCAGGCTTTCTGAGACACTTTGCATTCTGGCCTTTTTCACCCCGGCGGCCATTCCGGGTCTCACCATTGGCTGCCTGCTCTTCAACATCACTTTCGCGGGGGCACTGCCTCTGGACTGGCTGGTGGGCAGTTTTGCGACTCTGATTGCGGCCCAGATAATGTGGCACCTGCGGAATGTAAAAGTCCATGGCCTACCGGCTTTGGGCCTGCTGATGCCAGCACTGACCAATGCGATTCTGGTTGGCTATGAGCTGACGCTGTTCATCGGCGGCGGATTCTGGATTAACGCATTCTATGTGGCTCTGGGTGAGCTGATTGTGCTGCTGATTCCGGGAAGCCTTCTCTATGTGACCATGAGGCACCGGAATCTGGACACACTGCTGTTTTTATAAATAAAAAGAGGGTACTGAAAAGTACCCTCTGATTTTTTACTTAACAGCAGAAAATGAATCGTCCGCCGCAGCAGAACACGTTCACCAGCCAGCACAGGAGCATGTTGGTACAGGGATCCATGTGCATGGTGAAGCCGCCGAAATTGCCTGCCTGCTGCCGGTAAACATGGCCGCCCCGCTCGATCTGATCCAGTGCGGATAGGTATTCGGGGTTGTCCGGCTCCATGGATACGGCACGGCGGATATGCTCCAGGGCCGTCACCTGATTGCCCAGACCATTGTTGGCAAGGGCGCTGAGGTAGTACCACCGGGCATTCCGCTCGGTGGAATTGTTTAGAGCGTTGATGGCCTCCTGGTATCTTCCGAAGCGGATATAGTTTGCCGCTGCCTGCTGGTAGGTGTCCCCGGAGTCAGTATTTGTGTAGGTTCGCTGCCAGGTGCCGTAGCCGCCGTAGGGGTTATATTGGCTGTAGCCGCCGTAACCGCCGGACTGCTGAGCCTTTTCGGGATTCTTGATCTGCTCATAGGCTGCGTTGACCTGCTGCATTTTCTGTTTTGCCACCTCGTCACCGGGATTCAGGTCGGGGTGGTATTTTTTTGCAAGCTTTCGGTAGGCCTGCTTGATCTCCTCGTCCGAGGCATCGGGGTTGACGCCAAGCACCTTATAAGGATCGTCGATCATTCTTTTTCCCTCGCTTTTGCGCCGTTACCCCGAAGCTTCGTCCAGACTCCGCTGTAGAGAATGTTGTCCAGCAGCGCTTTGTCCTGGACAAGAGGCAGTTTTTCGTAGTTGTAAGTACATCGGCCCATGGCCAGTACCAGATAGTCGTCCCAGGTTTTCCGATCCTCACCGGAACCCATGGCGATATAGGGATTGTATTTGCCCTTTTTCAGATCCCGGCGGTAGTCCACCGCGGCATCTGCCAGATAGATGAACCGGCCCAGAGCCATGCCCATCTGCCGGAGGGTAGGGGCCCAAAAATCTTCTTTGTAAGTCAGCAGCTCCCCCATCAGGCGGCCAAAAACGCCCGCAGGTTCGTCGGGGTTGGGACAGTTCGCTTTTTCCAGTGCGCTGAGCCGGGCGATGCAGTCTGCAATGGTGCCGCACTGCCGGGGGTAGCGTGCCTGGATTTCCGGCAATGTATTGCCGAAGGCGCTCGCCAGAACTTTGGCGGAGAATTTCCCGTCATCGTTCCAGTCGTCGAGAAAATTGTAGTGTGCCAGGGCCACATTCATATCCGCGGCATAGCGGACGTATTCGTTGTCGACCCATTCCCGGCGGCGGAAAGGATGGAGGGCGCAGTGAAGCTTGCCGCTCTCTTCCTCCGGCTCGTAGAGACTCATCAGCAGCAGAGCCAGGAAGGCCATGTCATAGCTCAGTCCCAGCCGGGCGGTATTGGAGGTGCGGCACCGGATTTCACGGCAGATGCCGCAGTAAACGCCGCCGTAGCGGCTGCGAAGCTCGGGGGTGAGCTCTTTGAAATTGGCAGACACGTAGCCGAACATGGGCCCACCTCCTTTTTTATCCATCATATTTCCTATCTGTTACGAATCCGTAAACAAGGGGAAAATTAACGGAAAATACATATTTTTATCGGATTTTCTTCAGAAATCCGTTGAGTACGCCGCCGTAGAATACGATGCTGACGCAAAACCAGAGCCAGAGCATGGCGAGGGCGGCGGCATAGACAGAGCCGAAAATAGTGGCATATTTCGGAAAATGCTCCATGTAGACAGAAAAGGCTGTGGATGCGCTCATCCATCCGCAGGAGGCAAAGAGCGCTCCGGGAAGGCTATCCCGAAAGCCATTGCCGCCCCGGGGCAGCACCATGAACATGGCGCTGAAAAGCATCGTCTGCAGAATCACCAGCAGGAAAAAACGGGCGGCGGTCAGATTGATGGGAAGGCGGAAGCCGTAAACTGTCAGAAATTCCAGCAGGGTATTGCCGAATACATGGAGAACCAATGTCAGAATCAGCACCAAGAGAAAGAAGAAGGTGTACACTGCGCTGATCAGCCGGGTTTTCAGCCAGCCACGGTCTTCCGGGCGGCCGTAGACAGTATCAAGACCCCGGATCAGGCCGTAAATGCCCCGTCCCGCCGACCACAGGGCCGTCAGGGCGGAAAGGGAAATCACCGCTTTGGAGGAGCCTGCGTAGGCACCGGTGATCAGCTGCCAGGACAGGGCGTGGAAGGCATCCGGCAGGAAGCCTTCGGCAAATGCCTGAAGATCCGCGGCGCTGAGAGCCGTGTAGCGGAGCAGACCCAGCATCAGAACCAGAGTTGGAAACACTGACAGCACCAGAAAGAAACTGGCATTGGCGGCGTAGACGGGAATCTGCAGCGACTGAATTTCGGATATCAGCTTTTTGATGCGGTCCATGGATTTCCCTCCTGTCAGAACTGTACTTGTAACAGTTTATGACAGTGGGAAGGGAAATAAACATTGGTTGTGCTCCAAATTGCAGTTTGGCGAGCAGCTGCACAGTACACTTGCCTCCCTCTCTGAGGGAGGTGGCTCGCCGTAAGGCGAGACGGAGGGAGTGTTCTATCGACTTTACGACACTCCCCCAGTCAAAAATCAAAGATTTTTGCCAGCCCCCTCAGGGAGGGGGCCAAGGGTGGCTTCGACACCAAACACCTCGACAAACTGTAATTTGTCGATTATTTGAATGAAAACGCCCGCTGCCCATTCAGGCAGCGGGCTATTTGCCACTGAATTATTCAGCGGAGATCATATAGTAGTAGACGGGCTGGCCGCCGGAGAGCAGGTTCACATCTGCATCGGGGCAGATTTCTGCAAACAGGTCAGCTGCCTTCTGAGCATGGCGCTCCTTCACATCCTCACCGTAGTAGATGGTGATGTACTCCTTGCCGTCGTCGCGAACCTTCTGGGCCAGGCTCCTCAGCAGAACCTTGATGTCCTGGCTGGTGCCGAAGAGCTGGCTGCCGTACAGAGCCAGGTAGTCGCCTTCGTGGATGTCGTAGCCGTCGAAGTCGGAGTTACGGGCGGCATAGGTGATCTGCATGGTCTCCACAGTGCCCAGGGACTCGGTCATGGCTTCCACGTTCTCTTCCTCGGTGCCCTCGGGGTTGAAGTTCAGCATGGCGGTAACGCCCTGGGGAACGGTCTTGGAGGGGATGACAACAACATGCTTGGGAGTCAGGGCATCAACCTGCTCGGCTGCCATGATGATGTTCTTGTTGTTGGGCAGAACGAAGACGGTCTCAGCGGGAACCTTGTTGACAGCTTCCAGGATGTCCTGGGTGCTGGGGTTCATGGTCTGGCCGCCGGAGATGATGCCGTCGGTGCCCAAGTTCTCGAAGACGTCAGCCAGGCCTGCGCCGGCGCAGACGGAGACAACGCCGAAGGGCTTCTCGGGCTCAGCGATCTTGGGAGCCTGGTCGGCTTCAGTCATGACCTTTTCGGTGTGCTGCAGACGCATGTTCTCAATCTTGACGGTTGCGAAGGAACCGTACTCGATGGCTTCGTGCAGAGCCTTGCCGGGGTCATTGGTGTGGACATGGACCTTGATGATCTCCTCGTCATCCACCAGAACCAGGCTGTCGCCCAGGCTGGACAGGAACTCACGGAGCTTCTCGGGGTCGTTGTCGTTTTCGCGGTTGATGATGAACTCGGTGCAGTAGGTGAAGGTGATGTCTTCGGTGTCGAAATCAGCGAAGTCAGCAGCTTCCTTGGCTGCACCGGTGTCGAAGCCTTCGGGAACAACCACGTCGTCGCCCCGCAGAGCGGACAGCATGGCTTCCAGAGCCAGGACCCAGCCCTTGCCGCCGGCGTCAACCACGTTTGCCTTCTTCAGAACGGGGTTCATGTCGGTGGTGCCTGCCAGGGCAACCTTGGCTTCTTCCAGAGCTGCCTCGTGGACAGCTTCGAAATCATTGTTGGTCTGAGCCACTTCGCGGGCCTTGGCAGCAGCCAGACGGGCGACGGTCAGAATGGTGCCCTCGGCGGGCTTCATGACGGCCTTGTAGGCAGCGTCAACGCCTTCCTGCAGGGCATCGGCCCACAGAATGCCGTCGGCGATGGTGGCGCCCTTCAGCTTTCTGGAGATGCCGCGCATCAGTAGGGACAGGATAACGCCGGAGTTGCCTCTGGCGCCGCGCAGCATGGCGGAAGCGGTGACGGCGGAAGCCTTCTCCAGGGAGGGATCCTCGGTCTTGCGCAGGTCAGCGGCTGCTGCGTTGATGGTCATGGACATGTTGGTGCCGGTGTCACCGTCGGGGACGGGGAACACGTTCAGGTCGTTGAGCTGCTGCTTGTGGATCTCGATGGATGCCGCAGCGCTGATCACGAGCCGGCGAAAATCAGCTCCATTGATAGTCTGTCTCAATTTTCTGTACCTCCGGACATTAGTCGATCATCAGAGAGTCGATGTAGACGTTGACAGCGCGGACTTCGGTGCCGGTGCACTTGTGAACGTGATACTCGACCTGCTCGATGATGGATGCGCCGATGGCGCGCAGGTTAACGGTGTTGTCGACCATGATGTGCAGGTCGATGGAGATGGCGCCGTCCTCGTGGAATTCCACATGGACGCCCTTGCCGACGGATTCCTTGCGCAGCAGGTGATAGACGCCGTCCTTGACGGACCGGGCAGCCATGCCCTTGACGCCGAAGCAGTTGGTGGCGGCATTACCGGCGATATCGGTGTAGACGCTGGTGCTGATGTTCACGCTGCCGTTCTCATTGTTGTGACGAATCATAATTGTAGCCTCCTAATCTGAATTCAGGGGGGAATTAAACCATACTTGCTTCCCAGCAGGCGGGAGCTTCCAGACCCATCATCTTGACCACGGTGGGAGCCACGTTGGCAAGGCCGTAGGCGCCTTCGGTAATGGTCCAGTCATGATCCTTATCGTAGATGATGAAGGGAACGGGGTTCAGAGAATGGGCAGTACGGACAGAGGTCTTGCCCTTCTTGGTTTCGGTCATCTGGTCGGCGTTGCCGTGGTCGGCGGTGATCAGTACGGTGTAGCCGTACTTGTCAGCGGCATCGATGATGGCCGCGAGACCCTGGTCTACGCACTCCATGGCGTAGACGACGGCTTCCATGACGCCGGTGTGGCCGACCATGTCGCCGTTGGGGAAGTTGCAGCGCAGGAAGTCGAACTTCTTGGAAGCCATAGCCTCGACCATCTTCTCGGTGATCTCAGCGGACTTCATGGCGGGAGCCTGCTCGAAGGGGATGACATCGGAGGGGATTTCCTCGTAGACTTCCAGTTCCTCACAGACCTTGCCGGAGCGGTTGCCGTTCCAGAAATAGGTCACATGGCCGTACTTCTGGGTCTCGGACAGGGCGTACTCCCGGATGCCGGCCTCACACAGAACCTCGGTCAGAGTGTTCTTGATGACGGGGGGCTGAACCAGGTAGTTTTCGGGGATGTTCAGGTCGCCGTCGTACTGCAGCATGCCGGCGAACTTGACGCCGGTGTAGCCGGGACGGTCGAACTTGTCAAACTCCTTACGGTCGAAGGCCAGGGAGATTTCCTGAGCGCGGTCGCCGCGGAAGTTGAAGAGGACGACGGAGTCGCCGTTTATGATCTTTGCAACGGGCTCGCCCTCGCGGGCAACCACGAATGCGGGCAGATCCTGATCGATGCAGCCGGTCTCGGCGCGGTAGGTTTCAATAGCCTCCGCAGCAGATGCGAATTGACGGCCTTCGCCCAGAACATGGGTCTTCCAGCCCTTTTCGACCATGGCCCAGTTGGCTTCGTAGCGGTCCATGGTGACCTGCATACGGCCGCCGCCGGAAGCGATGGCGTAGTCGAAGCCTTCGCCCTTCAGTTCGGCAAGGACATTTTCCAGCTGCTCCACGTATTCCAGAGCGGAGGTGGCGGGAACGTCACGGCCGTCCAGCAGGATGTGGCAGTAGACCTTCTTGACGCCTTCGGCCTTGGCCTGGCGCAGCAGGGCGATCAGGTGGGAAATGTTACTGTGAACGTTGCCGTCGGACAGCAGACCCAGGAAATGCAGAGCCTTGTTATCCTTGGCATTGGCGATCAGATCCTGCCAGGTGGCGGAAGCATACAGCGCGCCGTTTTCAATGGACTCGCCGACCAGCTTTGCACCCTGGGAGTAGACCTGGCCGCAGCCGAGGGCGTTGTGACCAACCTCGGAGTTGCCCATGTCGTCATCGCTGGGCAGACCGACGGCGGTGCCGTGGGCCTTCAGATAAGTATGGGGACAGGTTGCCATCAGATGATCCAGAGTGGGGGTCTTGGCCACGACCACAGCATCGCCGCTGCCGCCGTCGCCCTTACCGACGCCGTCCATAATCACCAGAACAATGGGTTTTTCCATTTTGAGTTTACCTCCAAAAGCGAGATTTTCGCGTAAAATTGCATTTTGTTAGTCATACTATTTTACATCATTTTCTGGTAACTTACAACCTTTATTTTATTTTTTCCGTTACTCACAAAAAAACTCCCGGGAATCTGGTAAAAACAGTGAAATTCCCGGAAGTGATATGGGATTGTTGCGAGTTTCGGTTGATAAAATCAACGAATCGGGGTTTAACGGCGGTGATTTCCGCCATTTTTCAGCCGAATCAGAATGATCAGGCAGACGATGGCAGCGAGAAACAGCAGAGCAGAAATCACGGCAATGAGCGTCCAGCCGTTGCCGCCCCGGGAATCGCTCTCAGGTGCTTCGGTGGGAGCGGGAAGAGCTTCTTCGGTGGCTTCGGTCTCTTCTTCCGGTTCCTCCGTCTCGGCAGGCGCGGTTTCAACAGGCTCGGTGACAGGTGCTTCTGTCACGGGAGGTTCAGTCTGGATGGGAGCTTCCGTTTCGGGGACGGTGGTCTCAGGGATGGTTTCTTCCGGCTCCGTGGGGGCTTCGGTGGGCTCGTAGGGGTCGGTGCCGTCGGAGGCGAGGAATTCTACCCGGCCCTTAAAGGCGGCTTCCAGCTGAGCGATGAGCTCCACATCCCAGGGTTTCTCCGCGGGGTAATAGATGGTCACCCAGGTGTCCCACATGGAATTTTGCCGGAAACTGGGGAAGCGGCCCAGGCAGTGGAATTCCGTGAGGTTTTTACAGCTCTGGAAGGAGCTTTCACCGAAAACCTTAAAGGATGCGGGCATGTGAAGGACAGTCAGACCATCGCAGCCCCGGAAGGCTTCGGCGCCGATTTCATAGAGGGCGGCACCGAAGTCCACGGTCTCCAGCGCATCGTAATTCTTGAAAGCGAAGGCGCCGATGTAGGTGAGTTTGCCTTCGATGACCAATTCGGTGATGTCTTCCTTGTGGGCATTCCAGGGGGCGGCGCCTTCTTCAAAGTCGTCCATCTCACCGTCGCCGGTGATGGTCAGAACGCCGTCATCAAATTCCCAAGTGATGCCTTCGCCGCACTCGTCGGGGGCGCGGGTGACGGGGATTTCGGTTGCGTAAACAGCGGTGCCCATGGCGGTCACAAATAAGCACAGGGCAGTCAGTACAGTCAAAAATCGTTTCATTGTTTTTCCTCCTTTGAGGGGATAGATGGTCAAATTGCAGTTTGTCTGAGAGTTTACACCGCACCACTTGCCTCCCTCCTTGAGGGAGGTGGCTCGCCGTAAGGCGAGACGGAGGGAGTGCCCTATCAACTTTACGTCACTCCCCCAGTCAAAAATCAAAGATTTTTGCCAGCCCCCTCAGGGAGGGGGCCAAGGATGGCTCGTCAAACTGCAATTTGTTTAGTTCATAGTGCCTTCGGCACGAAGAAACAGCTCGCCGATGCGCTCCCGCAGAGCGACTGCCTCGGGGGAATCGGAAGTGCCTTCGGTGTCAATCCACTGGGCTGAGGCCGTCTGAGCATCCTTCAGGGTCTGCAGGTCATAGCTGAGATTTGCTACCCGGAAGGTGGGCAGACCCGACTGCCGGGAGCCGAAGAAATCGCCGGGGCCACGGAGTTTCAGGTCTTCCTCCGCGATTTTGAAGCCGTCGGTGGTTTTGCACAGGGCCTTCAGACGCAGGAGGGTTTCCTGATTTTTGTTGTGGGAGGTGAGGATGCAGTAGCTTTTTGCCTTGCCCCGGCCAACGCGGCCACGGAGCTGGTGAAGCTGGGAAAGGCCGAACCGGTCAGCATCCTCAATGACCATCAATGTTGCATTGGGAACGTCAACGCCGACTTCGATGACGGTGGTGGCAACCATCACATCCGCTTCGCCCCGGGCGAAAGAGGCCATGGCGGCTTCTTTTTCCGCCCCCTTCATCTGGCCGTGAAGCAGGGCAATCCGCAGGTCCGGAAATACGGTTTGCTGCAAGGTCTGGGCCCAGACCGTGGCGGCTTTGATACCCAGGTCTTCATTTTCCTCCACTGCGGGGCAGACCACGAAGCACTGATGGCCTTCAGCCACCTGCTTGCGGATGAAGGCGTTGATTCGGGCCCGGTAGCTTTCGCCCACCAGGAAGGTATCCACAGCCTCCCGTCCCGGAGGCAGCTCGTTGATAATGGATACGTCCAGGTCGCCGTACATCAGCAGTGCCAGAGTCCGGGGAATGGGGGTTGCAGACATGACCAGAAGGTGGGGATCCTTACCCTTGGAGGACAGCTTGCTTCGCTGGCCCACGCCGAAGCGGTGCTGCTCGTCGGTAATCACAAGGCCCAGGTCGTTGAACTGGGTTGCCTCCGACAGCAGGGCGTGGGTGCCGACAGCCAGGTCGATCTGTCCGTCAGATATGGACTCCCGCATGAGCCGCTTTTCCTTGACGGTCATGGAGCCGGTCAGCAGACCCACACGCAGGCCCAGAGGAGCGAAGAGCTTACTAAGGGAAGTGTAGTGCTGTTCGGCGAGGATTTCTGTGGGGGCCATCAGCGCTGCCTGGCGGCCGTTATTGGCGGTTAGGTATGCAGCTGCAGCGGCCACCATGGTCTTGCCGCTGCCCACGTCGCCCTGGACAAGGCGGTTCATGGGCGCGCCCTTGGAAAAATCGGCGATGATCTCATCGATGGCTTTTTGCTGGGCACCGGTGAGGGTGAAGGGGAGAGCGGCCTTGAAAGGCGTTAGATCGAGGTTTACATAACGTTCTGTTTTCTTTTCGGCACGGCTGGCCCGCATCAGGGAAAGACCGGCGGAAAATACGAAAAACTCCTCGAAAATCAGGCGTTTTTTCGCCAACTCTGCCTCCGCCATGGAGGCAGGCTCGTGGATGGCATAGTAGGCCCGCTCGGCGGGAAGAATGCCAAACTGGGCTCTTACCTGGGCGGGGATGATCTCCGCAGGGGGATCGCAGATCTGCAGAGCCTGGCGTACCGCCTTCAAAATGGCGGCGTTGGTAAGACCGGCGGTGAGGGGGTAAATGGGCAGCACCCGCCGGGTGGTAACCGGCTGGGAATCCATGGATTCGAAAACCGGGTTTGTCATATTGTAGCCGATAAAATCGCCGCTGACGGCACCGTAGAAGATGAATTCCCGGCCGTACTGCAGCTGATCGGACACATAGCGGTTGTTGAAAAAGGTCAGATTCAGCCGCCCGGTGGTGTCCGCCACCTGGACACGGGTAATGTCCAGACCCTTGCGGATATGGGCAGTCTTGGGCGTGTTCATGACACAGGCAGCGAAACAGGCCGGAACGTCCGGCTCCAGTTTTTCGATGGGAACCAGTTTGGTGCGGTCTTCGTAGCCTCTGGGGAAATGGCAGATCAGATCCCCGAGGGTAAAGATATTCAAATTGGCGAACTGCTTCGCCTTGGTAGGGCCGATCCCCTTGAGTATGGTTATAGGATCCGTAAGCTTTGCCATTTCCTTCACCTCCGATTTTCCTATTATAAACAAAATCCCGTCGCAGTGCAACGGGATAATCAGAAATGTAACGTTACCGAGCGGGTAAGGGCAGCAACGATTGGCTGCGCACTGTGCACGCATTGGATGCCCGCCCTGCGGGTTTTGTGTATTTCGAGGCTTTCGCTGTGCGCAGCTGCGGGAAAAAATCCGGCGCCATAAAATGAAAAAACTCCCTGCCGAATAGGTTCGGGAGGGAGATATTTTCAGAGAAATTAGGCCAGCTTGTTCAGCTTCAGGGTCATGCTGCTCTTCTTGCGGGCAGCGTTGTTCTTGTGCAGAAGACCCTTGTTAACAGCCTGGTCGACAGCCTTGACAGCAGCAGTGTAAGCAGCTTCAGCAACAGCCTTGTCACCGGAAACCAGAGCAGCGTCGAACTTCTTCAGGTTGGTCTTCAGCTCGGACTTGTCAGCCTTGTTCTTCTCGTAAGCGATCTTGGAAGAAATGACATCCTTCTTGGAGGACTTAATGTTGGGCATGTGGTGGCATCTCCTTTCTCGTTATTTTCATACAGTTTCACATTATACAGCCTTTCTTCCGTAAAATCAATACCTTTTTCAAAAAATTTTTGCCCGAAAAATAATGGTTACAAAAAGGTTACACCCCTTGTCAAGGGGGTAATTTTTGCACAAAGGAAAACCCCTTTGTGAAATTTACAGGGGTCGAAAAAATTGGAACCGGCACTCAATTTGTCGAAATAAATTATGTTAACTAATTATGAATATCCACAGGTTTGCCAGTTGTGGAAAACTCCTGTGGAAAAGCTTGTGGAGAATGTGGAAAACTCTTAGTTATCAACAGGTATTTTGATTTTCTCAAAAACCGGGGCGAGATGTGGAAAACTCTGTATAAGAGACTGCATAACAGGGGACCATGTCGGCTTCGTTATGTTACGTCACCGCCGAAACTGATGTTGTTTCGGAAAAAAGTTCGGGAAATAGTTGGAATTAAGGGCAATTTCCACTGACAAAAACTGCCGAAAGAACTTTCGGGGCTGGAATTTTTGTGAAAATCCCCCAAAAAATATTTTCGGTATCAGACGGAAGGTTTGGGAAATACTTTTTTTATCCACAACTTAGAGGAGGAACACCATGCAGGGGAAAGTAGAGATCTGCGGCGTGAACACATCCAAACTGCGCATTCTTTCACAAAAGGAAATGGACGAACTGCTGAGGAAATCCCGAACCGGTGATGAATTTGCCCGGCAGAGTCTGATTGAAGGCAACCTTCGGCTGGTGCTGTCGGTGATCCAGCGCTTTGACAAGCGGGGGGAAAGTCCCGATGATCTTTTTCAGGTGGGGTGCATCGGCCTCATCAAGGCAATTTCCAATTTTGACCCTGACAAACAGGTGCGGTTTTCCACATATGGGGTGCCGATGATTGCCGGAGAAGTCCGGCGCTACCTCCGGGACAACAGCGCCATCCGGGTGAGCCGCTCCATCCGGGATGTGGCCTACCGGGTGCTGCAGTGCAAGGAAGCCATGACCGCCAAAGCCGGGCGGGAGCCGACCCTGGAGGAGATTGCAAAGGAGCTGGAACTCCCAATAGAGGACGTGAGCCAGGCTCTGGATGCTGTCTGTGCCCCGGTGAGCCTTTATGATCCCGTCTACTCCGATGGCGGGGATCCCCTGACGGTGATGGACCAGGTCCGGGATACCAAGAACACCGATGAGCGCTGGATGGAGCAGATCACCCTTCGCAACGCCTTCCAGGCTCTGGGGGATCGGGAAAAGCAGATTCTTTCCCTGCGGTTTTATGACGGCAAGACCCAGATGGAGGTGGCAAGCTCTCTGGGTATTTCCCAGGCTCAGGTGTCGAGGCTCGAAAAGAGTGCAATCGGGGCGATGAGAAAATCTGTTTCCGTGTCGTGATGGGAAATTACAGTTTGTCGAGGTGTTTGGTGTCGAAGCCACCCTTGGCCCCCTCCCTGAGGGGGCTGGCAAAAATCTTTGATTTTTGACTGGGGGAGTGTCGTAAAGTCGATAGGACACTCTCTCCGTCTCGCCTTACGGCGAGCCACCTCCCTCAGAGAGGGAGGCAAGTGTACTGTGCAGCTGCTCGCCAAACTGCAATTCGAATTATTCATAATCTCCCCCTCCCGGGCATAGAGTTGGACAAACGAAGCGGGAGGGGACTACTTATGTCTATGAAATTGACCCAGCTGCAGTGTAAGGAAGTGATCTGCATCGGGGATGGACGGCGGCTTGGATTTATCGAGGATGTGCAGGTTGAGCTGCCGGAGGGGCGCATCTGCTCCATCATTGTGCCGGGGCCGGGAAAGCTTTTGGGACTGGGGGCCAGCCGGGCGGATTACTGCATTCCATGGGACTGCATCCGGAAAATCGGGCCGGATATTGTGCTGGTGGAGGTGAATCCGGAGCAGTGCCGGGTGCCGCGGCAAAAACAGGGGTTTCACCTATAAAAAAGTTTGGATATTTTAAAAATTTTTTGGAAATAATACTTGCAAAATTCTAAATACTGTCATATAATAATTCAGCTTGGGCAATTTCCGCCCAAAGCATCAAAAAAATCCACACACCCGGGGATCGGCAGGCCCCTGTGTCCGAGTCAGCGGACGGGCATGCCGGGATGATCGGGGTGGAGGAACAAACAAAAACAAAGGAGATTTTTAAAATGGCTGTCGTATCTATGAAGCAACTGCTGGAGGCCGGTGTTCACTTCGGTCACCAGACCCGTCGTTGGAACCCCAAGATGGCTCCCTACATCTACACCGAGCGTAACGGTATCTACATCATCGACCTGCAGAAGACCGTTAAGAAGCTGGAAGAGGCTTACAACTTTGTTCGTGAGACCTCCGCTAACGGTGGCAACATCCTGTTCGTCGGCACCAAGAAGCAGGCTCAGGACGCTATCCGCGAAGAGGCTGCCCGTTGCGGCGGTTACTATGTCAACGCTCGTTGGCTGGGCGGCATGCTGACCAACTTCCGCACCATGCGTACCCGTATCGACCGTCTGGCT
>JAFXAV010000038.1 GCA_017516785.1 Oscillospiraceae bacterium | reverse complement strand
TTGTTAAATCCTAGGGGTACGCCTGTTGGATGTCCAATTTCTGATGTCGTAAACGGAAAAACCGTTCCCATTGAATTTCTATCAAATGTATGTGCCGTCCAGGATGAAGCCGTTAGCGCAGTCGGGAGCGGTGACGCGGTCTGCGACGATGCCGAGGATCAGCTCGTCGGGAACCAGCGCACCTTCGTCCATGTACTGTTTTGCCTTTTTGCCCAGCTCCGTGCCATTGGCAATCGCCTCACGGAGCATGTTCCCGGTAGAAATGGCGGGAATGGAGAGCTTCTGAACCAGCAGCTCTGCCTGGGTTCCCTTTCCGGCGCCGGGTGCGCCCAGTAAGATGAGATTCATCCTGCCATACCTCCTAAATCTTAGTCCAGGAAGCCCTTGTAGTGCCGCATCATCATCTGAGCCTCCAGAGCCTTGACGGTTTCCAGAGCGACGCCCACAACGATGATGACAGAAGTACCGCCGATGGCCAGGTTCTTAACGCCTTCCATCAGGTTGCCTGCGATGATGGGCAGCAGAGCAACGATACTCAGATAAACAGCACCAAAGACAACGATCTTGTTGATAACCTTCTGGATGAACTCAGCGGTGGGCTTGCCGGGACGGAAGCCGGGGATGAAACCGCCGTTCTTCTTCAGGTTGTTGGCGATCTCCACGGGATCGTACTGGATGGTGGAGTAGAACCAGCTGAAGAAGAAGATCATCAGGAAGTAGAACGCTGCGTAGCCCCAGCTGCTGGGAGACCAGAAGGCATTGTAGAACCAGCCCTGGTTCCACCCGGCAAAGGTATACAGGGTAGCAGGCAGGGAGCAGATGGACTGGGCGAAGATGACGGGCATAACACCGGACATGGCCACCTTGATGGGCAGGTTGGTGTTCTGGCCGCCGTAGATCTTACGGCCCACAACGCGCTTTGCGTACTGGATGGGGATCCGGCGCTCGGCATCGTTGATGAAGATGATGAACAGGATCAGAGCAGCCATGCCCACCAGGACGATGATGATCTGCCACCAGGTCATGGTGATCAGATTGCCGATCATGGAGGGAATACCGGAGATGATATTGGCGAACAGGATCATGGAGATGCCGTTGCCGATACCGAACTCGCTGATCTGCTCACCCAGCCACATGACCAGTGCAGAACCGGCGGTGAAGGCCAGGATGATCACCAGAGCAGGCAGGAAGCCGTTTTCGGTGATGATGGAGAAGCCCTGAGCGGAGTAGTTGCTCAGCATTGCGTAGTATGCCCAGCCCATCAGCAGGCCCAGGCCCACGGTGGTGTAACGGGTGATACGTGCAATCTTCTTCTTGCCTTCCTCGCCGCCTTCCTTTGCCAGCCGCTCCAGGGCGGGGATGGCAATGGTCAGCAGCTGAATGATAATGCTTGCATTAATGTAGGGCTGGATGCCCAGTGCAAAGACGGTTGCCTGAGAGAAGGCAGAGCCGCTCATTGCATTGTACAGGCCCAGAATAGTGGTGGACAGCACGCTATCGAAATAGCTTGCCAGAGTGGCAACGTCAATGAAAGGAACAGGAATGACATTACCCACGCGGTAGATCAGCAGGATGAACAGAGTAAAGATGATCTTCTTTCTCAGTTCGGGGATCTTCCATGCGTTCTGGAAAGTCTGCAGCACTTAGACCACCTCGGCCTTTCCGCCTGCCTGCTCGATCTTTTCCTTAGCAGACTCAGAGAAAGCCGCAGCCTTAACAGTAACCTTCTTGGTCAGAGTGCCGTTAGCCAGCACCTTCAGACCGTAGGGGCAAGCGGAGATGATGCCTGCCTCGATCAGAGCGGCTGCATCGACCACAGCGCCATCCTCGAACTTGTTCAGCACAGCCAGGTTGACGGAAGTCAGGGGCTTAGCGAACACGTTGTTGAAGCCACGCTTGGGGACGCGGCGAACCAGAGGCATCTGGCCGCCTTCGAAGCCGACGCGGACCTTGCCGCCGGAACGTGCCTTCTGGCCCTTGTGGCCACGGCCGCCGGTCTTGCCGTTGCCGCTGCCATGGCCGCGGCCCTTGCGCTTGCCCTCAAAAGTAGAGCCAGCAACGGGAGAGAGTTCATGAAGCTTCATTTGTCTTCTCCTCCTTATTCAACTTCGGTGACCTGCAGCATGTAGCCGATCTTGGCGATCTTGCCGCGGGTCTGGGTGTTGTCGGGCTGGATGGTGACCTGGCCGATCTTACGCAGACCCAGGGACTCAGCAGTAGCGATGTGCTTTTCCAGACGACCGTTCAGGCTCTTAACAAGCTTAATCTTCAGGTTTGCCATGTTAATTGCCCTCCTTGTTAGACGATTTCTTCTACGCTCTTACCGCGAACAGCAGCGACCTGCTCGGGGGAACGCAGGGAAGTCAGGCCAGCCATAGTAGCCTTGACAACGTTCTGGGGATTGTTGGAGCGCAGGCACTTTGCGCAGATGTTCTTGATACCAACAGCCTCCATGACAGCACGGACAGCGCCGCCGGCGATAACGCCGGTGCCTTCGGGAGCGGGCTTCAGCAGAACAGTGCCAGCGCCGAAGATGCCGATGACATCGTGGGGGATGGTGTTGCCAGC
>JAFXAV010000037.1 GCA_017516785.1 Oscillospiraceae bacterium | reverse complement strand
TAAGGCAAAAACAAGCAGCCACTTTTAGTGGCTGCCTGTAATAGTGATGCGATAGTCGCCTTCAAGACCCCTTTAGGGGTCAGCAAGTGTTGACCCTTATAGGGGCTGAGCAAACCACTAGTTTACTAGTGGTTATGATTTTATTAAGGCACTTTCTTTTTCGACGGTTTTCGGGTATAGTATAATGACAAGAATCGAAAGAAGGTGATTTCATGGACGCCTTGGATGCGCTGATGGCAAAGGCCCGCCGCCGGGAAAAGCGGAACAGGTCTTTGTGGAATATCGTAATTTTTCTGGTTGCCACAGTTGTGATTTGCGCGGTGCTGCTGTATGCCAATCATTTCAATATACAGGTTACTTTGAACGGCGGCAGGGAAGTGACCCTCCAATACGGCGAAGGCTACACAGAAGCCGGTGCCGGGGCGGTATTTACAGGAAGAGTAGTTCCGCAGAAAGATATTCCGCTGGAAGTAAACATCCGAAGTCCCATCGGGGACGGAAAAGTCGGAACCTACGAAATTGAATATGCTGCATCTTATGGCATCTGGAGGGATTCGGTGGTCCGTACCGTGCATATTGTGGACAATGTGGCACCTGTGATTCTGCTGAAAAAAAACGCCGCCGCATATACGATTCCCGGGCAGTCTTATCAGGAAGAAGGCTTTCTGGCCGTGGATAACCATGACGGTGATCTGACGGACAAGGTTCAGATTACGCAGAAGAATGGAAAGGTCATCTACAGCGTGGATGATTCCTCCGGTAACCGGACGGAAATCACAAGAAAGATCGTCTATTACGACCCCATCGCTCCGGAAATCACCATGAACGGTGACGAAACCATCGTCATCAATGCAGGCGAAATCTTTGAGGACCCAGGCTTCACGGCATTGGATAACAGCGCGGGAGATCTGACCGATCAGGTAAAGGTCAAGGGCAAAGTGAATATCTACCGGGCAGGCACCTATCAGCTGGAATATCAGGTGAAGGATGCATTCGGAAACACAGCAATGGCTGTCCGGACTGTGGAAGTAAAAAGCGTTCCCCAGCCGAAGGTTATCAAGCCTGAAGGCAAAGTCATCTATCTCACCTTTGACGATGGCCCCAGCGCCTATACGGAGGATCTTCTGGAGGTGCTTCGGGAGTACGATGTAAAGGTGACCTTCTTCGTCTGCAACACCGACCGGGTGGATCTTCTGAAGCAGATTGCGGAAGACGGACACGCCATCGGAATCCACACCGTCAGCCATGATTACAAGACGATTTACGCCAGCGAGGAAGCCTACTTTGCCGACCTCTTCGGAATGCAGAAGATCATCGAAGACCATACCGGCATCAAGACCACCCTGGTCCGCTTCCCCGGCGGCGGTTCCAATACCGTCAGCCGCTTCAATCCCGGCATTATGACCCGCCTTGCCCAGGCCCTTCATGACATGGGTTTCCAGTATTTCGACTGGAATGTGGACAGCGATGATGCAGGCCGTTCCAAAACCACCAAAAAGGTTCTGAAGAATGTAAAAAAAGGCGTGGAGGAAGTGGATGTGGCCATCGTGCTGCAGCATGATGTGAAAAAGTACTCTGTCAAGGCAGTGGAGGATATCATTCTCTGGGGTTTGGAGGAAGGCTACGAGTTCCGGGCGCTGGATCCAACCAGTCCCACCTTCCATCACAAGATTAACAATTAAAAGGTTTCCCGGATGCGGACGAGGATCTCTTCGTCCGCAGGACAGAAATCAAAATCAGGAATTTGAGCAGGGAAGATCCACTGAAGATCGTGGTGTTCCAGCAGTTTGGGCGTACCCTCCGCAATAGAGCAGTTAAAGAGGGTCAGCCGGATGGAAATATCGGGATATTCATGGATTACCTCCAGAAATACATCCCGTACATCCACGGTGATGTCCAGTTCCTCGCGGCATTCCCGGATCAGAGCTTCTTCCATGGATTCACCCGGCTCTACCTTGCCGCCGACGAATTCCCACAGAAGAGCTCTTGCCTTGTGGGTGGGCCGCTGGCAGATCATGAATTTGCCCTGATCCCAGATCAGAGCGGCAACTACATCAGTCATAGTAAATATCTCCTAACGAAAACGGCGGACCGATCGGTCCGCCGAATTTTTTGTTGATCAGTGCTTCAGAATGATCTCTTCAGGAATGGCGGGAGCAGATTCAGCCAGCTCCAGATCGCCCTTTACGAGAACCACAGCGGATACGGGAGGTACATTGATAACACCTTCCCGGATTCCCAGGCTTTTGGTGCCGGCGTAATTGCTGTTGATACACATGTGCCACTGGCCCTTGGGCAGCTTGATCTTTTCCCAGGTTTCGGCTGCGCTGAAAATCACGAAGATTTCATCGGCAGGTTCGTAACACACATCGCCGCGGATGTGGAAAGCACCAATCTGGGCATGCTCGCAGTGGACGGGCACCAGATTGGAAAGGATGTCATAGACGGAGGTCATACGAAGAACCGGATGAGCTTTGCGGAAGGCAATCAGGCCCTTGTAATATTCCAGATTGTCCTTGTAGGCTGCCTTGTCCAGCAGATTCCACTTGATGGAGTTGATGGAGTCGGGGGACTTGAAGCTATTCTCCACAAAGCCGCCCTTCGGGTCAGGCTTGGAGCGGAGCATTTCTTCACCTGCCTGCATGAAGGGAACGCCCTGAGCGGTCATGTAGAAGACAGCGGCAAGCCGATTCATCCGAACCAGTTCCTCAAAGCTGGCCTTGGGAGCAGCCAGAGCAATCCGGTCCCAGAGGGTGTTATTGTCATGGCAGGAGACGTAGTTGATGGTCTGGCTGGGTTCGGGGCACCAGCTGGTCATACCCCGGAAGCAGGCATCCAGCTTTTCACCGATGCCCACAGCGCCGGTGACAAATCCCAGAGCATCGCTGTAGAAGACGGAGCCGCGGATGGAGTCCCGGAGGGTATCGTTGAAATATGCAAAACCGGGGGTCAGATCGGCGTGATCCTGGGTGGCCAGGATACACTTTTTGACAGTCTTGGTGTTCAGGGTCCAGCCTTCGCCGTAGAAGATGACATTGGGATGGGTCTCGTGAACGGATGCGACGATATCATTGATGGTATCCACATCCAGCAGACCCACCAGGTCGAAGCGGAAGCCGTCGATGTGGTATTCATCTGCCCAATAGCAGACGGAATCCACGATGTACTTGTGAACCATGCTGCGCTCAGAGGCGGTATCATTGCCGCAGCTGGAGCCGTTGGAAAACACACCGTTGGTCATACGGCTGAAATAGTTGGGAACCAGACGGTTGAAGCAGAAGGTCTTTTCGTTGTAAACATGGTTGTAAACCACATCCATGATGACACTGATGCCGTTATCATGGAGGCCTTTGACCATTTCCTTCATTTCCTTAACGCGGACATCGCCGTGATAGGGATCGGTAGAATAGGAGCCTTCGGGAACGTTGAAGTTCACAGGGTCGTAACCCCAGTTGAACTGAGGCTGATCCAGCTTGGTTTCATCCACGGAGCCGAAGTCATAGACAGGCAGAAGATGCAGATGGGTGATGCCCAGGTTCTTGATGTGGTCGAGACCGGTGGGGATGCCGCTGGGGGTCTTGGTGCCGGATTCAATGATGCCCAGGAACTTGCCCTTATGCTTGATGCCGGAGCTTTCGTCCATGGAAAGGTCACGGACGTGAAGCTCGTAGATCAGAGCATCCGTAAAGTCGATGCCTGCATTGGGATCAGAATCCTTTTCCCAGCCCTCGGGGTCGGTGGCATCTAGGTCGATAACCATGGCCCGCTGACCGTTGACACCGGTGGTTTTGGCATAGGGGTCGCATGCTTCAGCGGTGTAGGTTTCGATGCGAACTTCAAAAGTATAGTATACTCCGTTCAGATCGCCCTGCTTTTCGGCAATCCAGGTACCGTTTTCAGCGGGGGTCATGAAGCATTTTTCAATTAAGTCGTCGCAGCCGGGAGTACCGCTGCGGTAAAGATTCAAAGTAACGGCGTGAGCAGTGGGGGCCCAGAGACGGAAAGTGGTTTTTTCCGTGGTCCAGGTAGCGCCCAGGTCGTTTCCGCGGTAGGTGTAGGCGGTTTCAAAATCGGGGGTGGAGTAAATGTCGGCCATTGGGTTGGTGCTCCTTGTCATGTGTTGTGGTTTCTGTTGGGACGCTGTCAGTAACGCGGCAAGGGGTAACAAACGGGATTTTGAGCAGACAGCAATACTTTATATAATATACCATGAAACGTTTCAACTGTAAAGCGAAAACGATAAAATTTATGGTCTCTTTCCGGGTGTGTAATCTTTGTCGATGGTGTCATGCAGGGAGGGAATGGAACAAAGAAAGTCACACACCACATGTTCATAACGGATGGGATCAGTCATATAGCAAAGACCGTGTCCTGCATCAGGGAAAATCTGTACTTCTACCCGGGAAGCGCAGCATCTGGCGATCTCCGGTGTCATGGAACAGGGAACGAAGTGGTCTGCGTCACCGTGAATCAGAAGAATCGGAACTTTGGCATGGGAGACGGCATCCATTGCGGTGCATGCGTTCAGCCGGAAACCGCCGTAAAGCAGGACCCCCAGATGGAGAAACGGGCGGCAAAGGGCAACAGGGTAGCGGCGGTCTGCGCAGACCTTTTCGATGATGGCGCAGGGGGCAGAGTAAGGGGAGTCTGCCATGATGCAGGCTACATTGGAGGGGAGGTCAAGACCGGAAGCCATCAGGACTGTGGCCGCGCCCATGGAAAGACCGGAGAGAATGATGGGAGTATCATCGCCAAAGCGGGCATTGGCGTATCTGATCCAGCTGAGGCAGTCAAACCGTTCCTTCACACCAAAGCAGATGGTGTGGCCTTCGCTTTTTCCATGAGCCCGCTGGTCAATGACCAGGGTATTGAATCCCATTTTCCTGGCAAGAGCATGACCGCCGCTGCAGTCCCGGTAGGCATGACTGCGGTAGCCGTGCATCAGAATTTCCACAGGCGCGCCGTCTTTCATATGGTAATATCGTCCATAAAGCTTCAGACCGTCATAGGATTCAATGGTCACAGGCTCAAAGGAATACCGCTCCATGATATGGGCGATGCGGTGAATATTGTCCGCAACCGCTTCATATTGTTTGCCTTCCAGCGGGTCATCGGGGGTATATCGTTTACTTTTTGGGGAGAAAAATGCTGTTTTGTAGGTATACCAGCTGATCAAAAGAATCAGAACGATAATGGTAGATGCGATTGCTGCGAAAGCCATGAGGATGCCACCTTTGTAAAATCTCACAATTATTATACTCCGGTTTTGGGAAAAATCTACTGAGCCCAAAAGACTTTTTTCTTGACAAGAACATGTATTGAAGTATAATTGTATACAAAGAAACAAGAAAGCAAAACCCACGGAAGGAGCGAATCCCTATGCTTGAAATTTCCAGCAAGACCAACCTTTTGGAGAAGAAGTCCTATAAGTACTCTCTGCAGGACGTAACGGAACCTAATCTCCATCGGGATGTCTATTCCTATGGCACCATTCCCAAGGTTGCATTCAACCACCGCCGTGTTCCTATGAGCATGCCGGAAGAAATCTGGATTACCGATACCTCTCTTCGCGACGGTCAGCAGTCTGTGGAACCCTACAGTGTTGATCAGATCGTCAATATCTACAAGCTGCTTTCCAAGCTGGGTGGCCCTTACGGCATCATCCGCCAGACGGAATTCTTTATCTACAGCAAGAAAGACCGGGAAGCACTGGAAAAGTGTCTATCTCTTGATCTCAAGTTCCCGGAAATCACCAGCTGGATCCGGGCCAGCAAGAAGGACTTCCAGCTCGTCCGTGATCTGGGTCTGAAGGAAACGGGTATTCTGGTCAGCTGCTCTGACTACCACATCTTCAAGAAGATGAACATGACCCGTTCCCAGTGCCTGGATTTCTATCTCGGTACCATCAAGGATGCCTTTGATGCCGGTGTCGTGCCCCGCTGCCATCTGGAAGACATCACCAGAGCCGACTTCTACGGCTTTGTGGTTCCCTTCGTCAATGAGCTGCAGCAGCTTTCCCGGGAAGCCGGCATTCCTGTCAAGATCCGTGCCTGTGACACCATGGGTTATGGAGTTCCCTATACGGAAGCTGCCATGCCACGGTCCGTTGCCGGTATCATCTACGGTCTGCAGCACTATTCCGATGTTCCCAGTGAGTATCTGGAGTGGCACGGTCACAACGATTTCTATAAGGCTGTTGCCAATGCATCCACCGCATGGCTTTACGGTGCCTGCGCTGTCAACTGCAGTTTGCTTGGCATCGGTGAGCGCACCGGCAATGTGCCTTTGGAAGCCATGGTCTTTGAGTACGCTTCCCTGAGAGGCAGCCTGGACGGCATGGATCCCACGGTCATCACCGAGATTGCAGATTATTTCCAGCATGAGATCGGCTATGAAATTCCGCCCATGACTCCTTACGCTGGCCGCGCCTTCAATCAGACACGGGCAGGCATTCACGCCGACGGCCTGATGAAGGATGAAGAAATTTATACTATTTTTGATACCAAGAAGATTCTGAACCGCCCCGCATCCGTCCAGATCAGCAAGACCTCCGGCCTTGCTGGCATTGCTTACTGGATCAACCAGACCTTCCGTCTGGAAGGGGACAAGGCTCTGGACAAGCGTTCCCCTCTGGTTGTTTCCATGAAGGAATGGGTGGACGCACAGTATGAAGAGGGCCGTCAGACGGCCATGACCGACCGCGAACTGGAAGAGAAGATTGAACAGCTTGCTCCGGGCCAGTATACCCGGAAATGAGGGAGGTAACACGATGAGAAGTTTTAAAAGCACATCCCTGGCGGATCAGGTTTTTGACAAACTGGAAAACGACATCATCCAGGGCGTTTACCCCAAGGGTGAGATTCTCACCGAGCTGAAGCTGGTGGAACAGCTGGGTGTCAGCCGTACTCCCATCCGGGAAGCGCTGCGCCGGCTGGAACAGGAGCGGCTCATTGCCGATGCAGGCAAAGGAAGCATCGTTCTGGGTATCACCGAGGATGATCTGCTGGATATCATGAACATCCGTCAGCGGATTGAAGGTCTCGCTGCCTACTATGCCACCATCAATATGACCGAGGAAGGCCGCAAGGAGCTGGCCCACATCGTGGATCTTCAGGAATTCTATTTTACCAAGCGGGACGCAGACCGGCTGCGCCAGGTGGACGATCAGTTCCATGATGCCATCTGCCTGCTGAGCAAGCGCACTGTCATTCTGGACACCCTGATTCCTCTGCACCGCAAGACCCGCCGCTACCGCCGTATTTCCTGGGGCGACTGGGAAAGAACGGAAAAGACCATGAAAGAACACCGTGAAATGTACGAAGCTATTGTTTCCGGCAACGCAGAGCTGGCCAATGAGCTGACTACCAAACATATCGAAAATGCCAAGGAGCATATGCTGGGAGGTATCAACCATGGGTAAGACAATTGCACAGAAAATCATCGCCGCCCATCTGGTTTCCGGCGACATGACTCCTGGCTCTGAAGTTGCCCTGAGAATCGACCAGACCCTGACCCAGGATGCTACCGGCACCATGGCCTATCTGGAATTTGAGACTATGGGCATCCCTAGAGTCAAGACGGAGCTGAGCATTGCCTACGTTGACCACAATACCCTGCAGTGCGGATTTGAAAATGGCGATGACCACCGTTACTTACAGACCGTAACCGCCAAGCACGGCGTTTATTTCTCCCGCCCCGGCAACGGCATTTGTCATCAGGTGCATCTGGAGCGTTTCGGCAAGCCCGGCAAGACTCTCATCGGCTCCGACTCCCATACCCCCACCGGCGGCGGCATCGGCATGCTGGCCTTCGGCGCGGGCGGCCTTGACGTGGCTGTTGCCATGGGCGGCGGCGCTTACTACATCACCATGCCCAAGATGTTCAAGGTCAACCTCACCGGCAAGCTGAATCCCTACGTCACGGCCAAGGACGTTTCCCTGGAGCTGCTGCGCATCCTGTCCGTCAAGGGAGGCGTGGGCGCCATCGTGGAATGGGGCGGCCCTGGCATCAAGACTTTGAGCGTTCCCGAGCGCGGCACCATCACCAACATGGGCACCGAATTGGGTGCCACCACCTC
This sequence comes from Oscillospiraceae bacterium, assembly GCA_017516785.1. Next base: position 9,110 of record JAFXAV010000037.1, on the reverse strand, counting down.
CATTTTCCCCTCCGATGAGATCACCGAGCAGTTCCTCATCGCCCAGGGCAGAGGTGAAGATTATACGCCTCTGGCAAGCGATCCCGATGCAGTCTATGACCGGATCATCGATATCGATCTGTCCGCTCTGAAGCCCATGATCGCCTGTCCACACAGCCCCGACAATGTGGTGGAAGTCGCATCTCTGAAGGGCGTGAAGGTGGACCAGGTCTGCATCGGCTCCTGCACCAATTCTTCCCTGATGGATCTTCTGAAGGTTGCTGCTATGCTGAAGGGCAAGACCATTGATCCTTCTGTCAGCCTTTCTGTATCTCCCGGTTCCCGTCAGGTGCTGACTATGCTGGCCGACTGTGGCGCACTGTCCGATATCCTCGCCAGCGGTGCCCGGGTTCTGGAATGTGCCTGCGGCCCCTGCATCGGCATGGGCTTCAGCCCCAATTCCGGCGGCGTTTCCCTTCGTACCTTTAACCGTAATTTCCTGGGCCGCAGCGGCACCAAGGATGGTCAGGTCTACCTGGTCTCTCCTGAGACTGCGGTTGCTTCCGCACTGACAGGTTATATTACGGATCCCACCACCATTTCTCAGCCTCTGACCATTCAGATGCCCGAAAAGTTCCTGGTCAACGACTCCGCCGTGCTGGCTCCCGTACCCGTAGAAGAGGCAGAAGCCGCCCAGGTGCTCCGTGGCCCCAACATCAAGGAATTCCCCAAGAGCAAGGCGTTCACCGATTCTCTGGCCGCTCAGCTGGTGCTGAAGGTGGGCGATAACATCACCACTGACCATATCATGCCTGCGGGTGCCAAGATCCTGCCTTACCGATCCAATATTCCGTTCCTCAGCAAGTTCTGTTTCGAAGTATGCGATCCCACCTTCTCGGAGCGTGCCAAGGCAGCAGGGGATGGCATCATCGTGGGAGGCAGTAACTATGGCCAGGGTTCCTCCCGTGAGCACGCGGCTCTGGTTCCCATGTATCTGGGCATCCGCGGTGTCATCGCCAAGAGCTTTGCAAGAATCCATGTGGCAAACCTGATCAATGCAGGTATCCTGCCCATGACCTTTGAAAATCCCGAAGACTACGACAAGCTGGATCAGGATGCCAAGCTGACCATCAGCGGCATCGTGGAAGGCATGAAGACCGGTGTCCTGACGGTTACCGATGATACTGGCTTCAGTTTCAATGTCAACTGCAATCTGACCGAGCGCCAGCAGGCAATTTTGCTGGCAGGCGGTCTCCTGAACTACACCAAGGAGGGCGGACAATAATGTTTGATGTGAACCAGGCCTGTGAGGCTTTCCGCAAGATTCTGGAGGAACAGCAGGCAAGAATTGCCAACATGAGTGCTGATAAGACTGATTTCTCCACCAAGAAGTGTATCACCATCGGCGTCGTGGACGGTGACGGCATCGGCCCCATCATCACCGCCCAGGCCACCCGTGTCCTCGAAAAGCTCCTGGCCGATGAAATCGCCGCAGGTACCATCGTCCTGAAACAGGTGGAGGGTCTGACCATTGAAAACCGCATCGCATGCGGTCAGGCAGTGCCCAGCGACGTCCTGGCAGAGATCAAGACCTGCGATGTGCTGCTGAAGGGTCCCACCACTACCCCCCACGGCGGCACCATGGAATCTGCCAATGTTACCCTCCGACGGGAGCTGGATCTCTACGCAAACTGCCGTCCTGTGAATATTCCTGAAAAGAACATCGACTGGATGTTCTACCGTGAGAATACCGAAGGCGAGTATGTTCTGGGCAGCCGGGGCGTGGAGCTCGACGGCATGGCCGTTGACTTCAAGGTCACCACCGATGCCGGTACAAAGCGCATTGCAAGAGCTGCTTTCGAGTATGCAAAAAACAACGGCAAGAAGAACCTCGCCGTTGTCACCAAGGCAAACATCATGAAGAAGACCGACGGCAAATTTACCGCCATCTGCCATGAAATCGCCAAGGATTATCCCGATATCAATGTCGATGACTACTACATCGACATCATGACCGCAAATCTTCTGAAGGAACCTCTGCGGGAGCAGTTCCAGGTTGTTCTGCTGCCCAACCTCTACGGCGATATCATCACCGATGAGGCTGCCCAGATCCAGGGCGGCGTGGGCACCGCAGGTTCTGCCAACATCGGCGACAAGTACGCCATGTTTGAAGCCATCCACGGCTCCGCACCCCGCATGATCGAGCGGGGTATGGGTCAGTATGCAAATCCTGCAAGTATGATCAAGGCAGCAGCCATGCTGCTGAGACACATCTGCCGCGCTGAAGCAGCTGAAAAGTTGGAAAAGGCACTGGATGCCTGCACTGTCAATGTTTACAGCGACGGCAGCGGCGCCACCGCGGCAGAATATACTGATGCAGTATTAGCTCTCTTGTAACATGGAAGAACCCCCGGCCAGCTTTGGTTGGGGGTTCTTTCATGCATTATTATTGTTTGTAGATACTTACGTTGCCGCTCATGGCATCGACAGTAATTTTGCAGCTGCCGTCGCCATGGACATGGGTTCCTTTGCGGGTGACGGTATCAAAATTCGATTCAAAATCACCGCTCAAGGATGTGAGTTCACAGGTGAAGCCGCAGTTTTCGGGGAGATAAAGTTCCAGATCACCGGAAGCAGAGTCGATGTCAATCCGGTTGGGGATATTGGTTACGGTGATCATCACATTGGCAGATGCGCCGTCAAACTCCAGATTGTTGAGAACACCGGAAAATTCCAGATCACCGGAAGCGGAATCCATGGAAATTTCATCAACGGTACAGTTTTCAAAATAGCAAACACCGGAAGCACCGTTGAATTCCACTTCATTGATCTTCATATTGATGATATTGACATCAGCGGAAGAGGTGTCGATGCTCAGTTCGTTGCAGCTCCAGTCGGCAGGAACGGTGATGAACAGATCCTTGCTGATGTTCACATTAATGCCAAAAGAGGGGAATTTGATAGAATCTTTGCAGTACTGGATATTCAGCGTGTTGCCGGTCTTGGAATAAACCATGGCATCTTTTTCATTTTCAGAACCGGTTTCGGCAATTGTAATCTGGTTGGTGTTTTCGTCATGCAGGATGGTGATGGTGCCTGACACCCATTCGATGTCCAGATTCCTGATATCATCTGCATCCACAGCACCCTGAGAGGTAATGCCGTCGAAGGCAACGGGAAGATTTTGTCCATTGGTGGACGTATCAAACTGGAACATATCAATAAACAGTCCGGTGATCAGAATACCCAGCAGCACCAGAATGGCGATGGAGAAGAGGACGATTCTGACGATTGCGTTAGTTTTCATAGTTCACAGCCTCCTTAAGATCGAGAATGGCCCAAGCAAGACCCTGAACGCATTTGATGACAAAGAACAGAATCCAGGTAAGATGCCATGCACCTGTCAGGATGCTCAGCAGGAAGTAAACGGCGAGACCTGCAGCCCAGATGACGGAGCTGATGTTCTTTCTCCGCTGCTTTTTGGAATCCAAAACAGGCTCTTCCGCATGTTTTTCGCTGGATTTCTTTTTGCTCATGATGATCAGTGCGGTGGCTGCGGCAACCATCAGTAAGGTAAAGCAAAGACCCAGAGTTTCATAGCCGAACTCACTGAAAATGAAAAGAGGAACAGCGCAGAGGATATACATGGCAATAGCCACAGCGCGCATTTTCTTGCTCTGGATGTCCTCGACTTCCTCGTGAATTGCCTGTCTGAAAGGATCAGCGTAAACAGGGGAGGGCTCGCTATGGTTCAGCAGATCGGAAATATCACCAATACCGGATACTGCCAGCCGATAGGCAGCTTCGGGGGATTTGCCCTGGGCGATCAGGTCATCGTAGCGGTCCAGGGTATTCTGGAGAATCTCCATCCGGATGTCGTCAGAGTCCGGTGCTCCGGCAAAAAGGAGATTCACATATTGAATCAGTTGTTCTCTCATTTTCATACCTCCAGGGTCAGAAGTTTATCCATAATCTCTTTGGTTTCCGTCCACTCTACATTCAGACGGTGGCTGGCTTCCCGGCCTGCGGGGGTGATGGTGTAGTAGCGCCGCCGGGCGCCTGCGCCGGAATTTCCCCAGTAGGAAGTGATGTAGCCCTGTTCTTCCAGCCGCTTAAAAGCGGTGTAGAGGGTGGCTTCTTTCAGCTCGAACCGGCCGGAGGATAGAGTGGATATGGTTTTGTTGATTTCGTAGCCATAGCTGTCGGACTGGATCAGCCGCGCCAGAATGATGGCATCTGTATGACCCCGTATCAGGTCACCGGCAATAGACATATGCATCTCCTCCTTTGTGGTTTTATATTAGCATGAAGTACCTCACCTGTCAAGGTATCTCACAAAAATAAATTGCGCACCTCAATGGATGCGCAATCTGTTATTTGTGATACTTGGATCCAGCCTGGATGGCTTCTGCCCGGTAGAGCTGTTCCAGAACCATAATCCGCGCCAGATGATGGGGGAAGGTCATGGGGCCCATGGAAAGCTTGAAGTCTGCCTTGGCTTTCACCCGTGGAGACATGCCGAAAGAGGAACCGATGAGAAAGCATGCGCTGGATTTGCCGGAAAGCTTGATTTCCTTCAGCTTCTCAGCAAATTTCTCGCTGGAAAGCTCCTTTCCCTCAGGGGTGAAGACACAGAACCAGGCGCCTTTGGGAATTTTGGAGAAGATCAGCTCCGCTTCCTTTTCAAGTCCTGCAGAAATCTCAGCAGGGGAGGGATCCTCCGGAAGCCGTACTTCCGGCAGTTCCAGCAGGGTGAACTTGCAGTAGCCACCCAGGCGCTTCTTGTATTCTTCCGCGGAGGAAGTATAGAATTTTTCTTTCAGCTTGCCCATGGTGATCAGGGTGATATCGAACATTGGATCCCCTCCTTTTTCTAAATCATACCACAGAGAAATGTTGATTTCAAGGACACAATAACACAGGAGGTGTGATCCATGAAAAAGAAGCGAAGAGACTTTGACATCAGCCATCCTCTGTCAGTAAATGCTGACCATCAGGAGGTGGAGATTTACCGCTGGGACCCTCTGGGAAGCTATACCGGATTACCGGCCGATCCCGATGACAAGCCGGTGCAGGATGCGGACGACCTCTGAAAAATCCCCAGCCATATGGCTGGGGATTTCCTATTCACCCTTGTACTTTCTGCGTGTTGCCATGCCGCCCCGGATGTGCCGCTCCTGCTTGTTCTTTTCAAGAACGATCCTTACCTGATCATAGAGATTTCTGTTACAGGATGGGAGGCGTTGGGACAGATCCTTATGTACCGTGGATTTGGAGATGTGAAAATGACTGGCTGCCGCCCGAACGGTGGCACCGGTCTCGATGATGTACACAGCGAGTTTGCATGCCCTTTGCTCCAGTGATTCTTTCAATAGGCTCCCCTCCGATGCTGTGTGCTCTGGGAAACCTTATGCTCCTGGGTGTAAAGATATGCAGCCTTGACAGATGGAAGCCACGGGGATAAAATGATACAAAATACATTTCAGGAGGCAAAACATGATCTACTTCCATAATGACTACAGCGAAGGCTGCCATGAAAAGGTGATGCAGGCGCTGATTGAAACCAATATGCTTCAGACTCCCGGCTACGGTACCGATGACTACTGCAAGGCTGCTGCCCGGAAGATCAAAGCTGCCTGCGGCAATGATAATCTGGACGTTCATTTTCTGGTTGGCGGTACCCAGGCTAACCTGACGGTGATTGATGCGGTTCTTCGTCCTCATCAGGCTGCACTGGGCGCAAATTCTGCCCACATCAATGTCCATGAGACCGGAGCTGTGGAAGCCACAGGCCACAAGGTGCTGTCCGTTCCTTCTTCTGACGGTAAAATCACTGCAGATCAGGTTCGGACTGTGGTGGATACCCATCGGGCCTCTGACAGCTTCGAGCATGAGGCACAGCCGAAGCTGGTCTACATCTCCAATCCCACCGAGTACGGCACACTGTACACCCTTTCCGAACTGGAAGAGCTGTCCGCTGTCTGTAAGGAAAAGGGCCTGTACCTCTTTATGGACGGCGCCCGGCTGGGTTATGGTCTGACTGCCAGGGGCAACGATATGACCCTTGCGGACTGTGCCAGACTCTGTGATGTGTTCTACATCGGCGGCACCAAGGTTGGCGCCCTGTTCGGCGAAGCGGTTGTGTTCTCCAATCTGGCCATTGCCGAGGATTTCCGCTACCTGATCAAGCAGCATGGCGGCATGCTGGCAAAGGGCAGACTCCTGGGTGTGCAGTTTGATGCGCTCTTTACTGACAACCTGTATTTTGAAATTGCCGCCCATGCAGTGAAAATGGCCGATCAGATCCGTGATACTTTTGACCGAATGGGTGTTTCCTATCTGGTTCCCGGTGTGACCAATCAGATTTTCCCCATTCTGTCTGACGATTTCCTGGCAGAACTGGGCCAAAACTTCATGTTCACCGAGATGGAGCGCGTGGACGAGCATCACCGCTGTGTCCGTTTCTGCACCAGTTGGGCATCCACGAAGGAAAATGTCAATGCCCTCTGTGCGGAAATGGAGCGAATTGCAAGAGGCTAATGTTTACAGCTTGTTAACTGGATTTTTCCCGTTCGTTCGTATATAATCGTAAGAAAAGGGAGGTTTTGCTATTGCATTTTGAAAAGAAAACTGTCCGCAACATCTTTCTGGTTGCAAGCGGATGTATCATTTTATACTGGCTGCTCCATGAAACGGAGCGGTTCCGTACAGTATGGAATGCAGTTACCGATGTGACAGCGCCTTTTGTGTTGGGTTCCGTGCTGGCCTTTATTCTGAACGTTCCTATGCGCGCTTTTGAAAAGCATTTGCACTACATTGAGAATATTGGACTTCGGCGGACTCTTTCCATCCTGCTGACTTTTTTGGCTCTTGTACTGGTTGTTGCGGGTGTCTATTGGTTGCTGGTTCCCCAGCTGACGGAAACCATCCAGATGCTGATTCCCAAGGTGGTGGATTTCTTCCTGGGACTTGAAAAGCAGGTCTACGCATTTCTGGATGACAATCCTCAGCTGCTGGAATGGATCTATGCCAACACCGGTCTTGAAAGCTTTGACTGGCCGGGTATCATTCAGCAGGCAGTGACCATGCTGAAAAACAGTGTTACGGTCATTGCCAACGGTGCATTTTCCGCTGTAGGAAGCCTCGCAGGCGGCGTCGTCAATGCGGTCATCGGTCTGGTCTTTGCGCTCTACAGCCTGGGGCGGAAAGAAATTCTTGCTCGGCAGGGAAGACGTGTTCTCTATGCGGTGCTGCCTGAGCATTTTGCGGATGAAACCATTCGGATTCTGCGGCTGACCAATTCCACTTTCTCCAATTTCATCTCCGGCCAGTGTCTGGAAGCTGTAATTCTGGGCTGCCTGTTTGCCGTGTCCATGGCCATTTTCCGGATGCCCTACATCTCTTTGATCAGTGTATTGATCGGCGTAACAGCTCTGGTGCCTCTGGTGGGTGCATTTATCGGCTGTATCTTGGGTGCGTTCTTCATTCTGGTCAATGACCCCATGCAGGCGCTGATTTTCATCGCCATGTTCCTGGTGCTGCAGCAGATTGAAGGCAACCTGATTTATCCCAAGGTTGTGGGTACTTCCATTGGTCTTCCCGGTATGTGGGTGCTGGTTGCTGTTACCGTTGGCGGTGAGATCATGGGTGTCGGCGGCATGCTGATGATGATTCCCATTTCCTCTGTGCTGTATACTCTGGCTCGGGAATTCACCAACAAGCGCGTGGCGGAGCGGAATATTGATCCTGAGAAGCTGCTCGATCATCCACCGGAACTGAAATCCAAGTTCAAGGAAAATCGGGAGCGCAAGCAGCGCCAGAAGCTGATGAAGCAGATGAAGGAACTGGCGGAAAAGGCAGAAGCTGCCGTGGATCACACCCTGCATAAGAAAGAAAAATGACAGGGGGGATTTGAATGGATTGCCTGAATTCAAGCTTGCCGGCAAAATCCTATTTGTCTTCTCTTCGAACCATAGCGACTCTAAATTTTGCTATGTGGGATCATTATGCATGCGGATTTGTGATCGGACCATTTTTCTCGGTTGCATATCACAGTCCCTACGAATGGAATCGCCGTATCACACGGGAATGCAACCGGGCCTGGGGATATGTGAAGGATCAGGGTGATTCCTGTGAGGTTCATTTCATACGGGGAAAAGGACTGCTGACACCCCTTTGGATGATTCTGATGATACTTCTTTGCAGGTTTGTATTGGGTTTTGGTTCCAATGCATATGTTTTCATGGAAGCTCCGTGGCTCCTATGGGCTATCAGCGTTGCAGCTGCCCTGATTACCTGCGGTGTCAGCGCCATTGAGTCTTCCATTACGGAGGAAGGTGAGACAGGCGCAGGGGTGATCACCATGATTCTGAAAGCCCCTCATGAGTTTCACTACTGTTGATAACAGAAAACCCGCTGACGAAAGTCAGCGGGTTTTCTTTATACTGCGGAAAATTCGTAATTTTCGAATTTCAGCCGGTCGCCAACATCAATGCCGAAGGGCAGCAGAGCGATGGCAACTTCGGACACCACTCCAGTATCGTCATATCTGACGAAGGCGTAGTCGCCGCGAATATCAATGACAGTGCAGAGCATGAAATATCTCCTTTTAAACGAACCCGCCCCTGACGAATCAGGGGCGGGCAATTTTAGTTAGATGACAGCTCTTTCGAAGCTAGGATTAGTCCTTGTAGACTTCAACCAGCTTGTTCAGATGCTCCCAGCGCTCCTTAGCGGCAGCTTCGTTCTTAGCGAACAGATCAGCAGCACGATCGGGGAACTCACGGGTCAGACGGCTGTAACGAGCTTCGTTCATCAGGAATTCCTGATAACCGCCCTTAGGAGCCTTGCTGTCCAGCTGGAACTTGCCGGTCTCCTTGGAGGGATCGAAGCGGAACAGGTTCCAGTAGCCGCAGTCAACAGCCTTCTTCATCTCAGCCTGGCAGTTGGTCATGCCGCCCTTGATGGCGTGCATTTCACAGGGAGCGTAGCCGATGATCAGGGAAGGACCGTTGTAGGCTTCAGCCTCGGAGATAGCCTTGATGGTCTGAGCCTGGTTGGCGCCCATAGCGATCTGAGCAACGTAAACATAGCCGTAGCTCATAGCGATCTCAGCCAGGGACTTCTTCTTG
>JAFXAV010000002.1 GCA_017516785.1 Oscillospiraceae bacterium | reverse complement strand
TTCCCCTCTGGGGAAGGTGGCACGGCGTAAGCCGTGACGGAAGAGGGGTGCATGCAGTACATTTTTCTGAAACCTCTCCCGACCTCGCTATCGCTCGGCCACCCTCCCCAAAGGGGAGGGCATTGGCTCCACAAACTGCAAATTGTCGAATAATCCCCTGTAATTTGCACATCCTCCCCATGAGGTGATTTTATGGCGAAGCAGGGCATGAAGCGGCCCAGGATTCAGAATGGACCGCCAAAAAATACCGCTTTTGTTCCGGAACTGCAGGGAAAATCCAAAAGCGGCAAGCAAAAAGCAAATCCCATCATTGCGGGAACCATGGGAGCTGATCAGAAAGTCTGGCACGAAAAGCCCATTTCCAAAGCTTACAGGGAGATCGACACAGACCTGGCCCGGGACAACCTGGAAAATGACCTTCCCTTTGCTGACCTCCAGGATCTGCAGTAAAAAAGAGCCGTCCTTTTGGACGGCTCTTCTTTTTATTTGTCTTTCAGCAGTTTGGAGTAGCCTTTACCGTACTGGACGCACCGGGAAACCCGGCTCAGGGTTGCCGAGGAAATGTCCGCCTGGGACATAACCTGGCTGTAGGTATTGCCGTCCATCAGAAGCTTCGCGGCAAAGCACCGCTCTGCCATATTTTCCAGTTCCTTTACCGTACAAAGATCGTCAAACAATGCCCGGCAGTCTTCGACGTTGTCGATTGCCGTGATCAGCTTGAAGAGATTTTCGATACGTTCCTGCTTGGCAGTCTGACTCATGGTAATGCCTCCTAGAATTTCTCCTGGGTTCCGTGAAGGAATGCCCGGGTCTTTTCACTGCGGGGATTGTCGAAGACTTCTTCGGGAGTACCCATCTCTTCGATCACTCCATCCGCCATATATATTACCACATCAGCCACCGATTTTGCAAACTCCATTTCATGGGTAACCACAATCATGGTGTTGCCGCCGTTCTTCAGGCTCCGGATGACCCGCAGTACCTCGCCGGTCAGTTCGGGATCCAGTGCGGAGGTGGGTTCATCGAAGCACAGGATCTCGGGGTTCAGGGCCAGGGCACGGGCGATGGCCACGCGCTGCTGCTGACCGCCGGAGAGCTGGTAGGGGTAGGCATTGACCTTTTCGGAAAGTCCCACCTTCTCCAGAAGCTCCAGGCCCTTTGCCTTGATTGCTTCGGGAGTGCCCTGCTTCAGCAGCGTGGGAGCCAGGGTGATGTTCTCCAGAACGGTGTACTGAGGGAACAGATTGAAATTCTGGAACACCAGACCGAAATGGAGCCGGTTTTTCCGCAGCTCCTCTTCGCTGCCGGAGAGCAGCTGCTTACCACCCACCCAAATCTCACCTTCATCGGGAGTTTCCAGGAAATTCAGGCACCGCAGCAGCGTGGACTTGCCGCCGCCGGAGGAGCCGATGAGGGCCAGAACCTGACCCTTCTCCAGGGTGAAGCTGACACCCTTCAGGACCTCCAGATCGCCGAAATGCTTTCTTAAATTGTTAACTTTCAAAACACACATAGCTTAACCTCTGAAATAGTCCAGTTTCTTTTCGAGCTTGCCCAGCAGGATCGTCAGCAGGCCGCTGAAGATCAGGAAGAATGCGCCGGTGTAGAACAGGGGCCAGATAAGACCCTTCTTGATGAACTGTTCGCCTGCCCAGATGATTTCGTAAATGCCGATGATACGGGCGAGAGAAGTATCCTTGACTAGGGTGATGACTTCGTTGCCCATGGGAGCCACGATGCGCTTGACCACCTGCAGCAGCACAACCTTGAAGAAAATCTGCTCTTTGGTCATGCCCAACACCTGGCCGGCTTCATACTGGCCCTGGGGAATGGATTCAATGCCGCCCCGGTAGATTTCGGAGAAATAACAGGCGTAGTTGATGGAAAAAGCCAGAATGGTTGCTGTCATACGGGGCATGGGAGGAAGCTTGAAGATCAGGCCTGGGCCGTAGAACATCAGTATCAGCTGCAGCATCAAAGGCGTGCCGCGGATGATCCAGACGAAGGTTCGGGTCAGCACCCGCAGGAGGCTGAACTTGCTCATGGAGCCAAAGCAGATCACAAGGCCAAGAGGAATGGAAAATACCAGGGTCAGCACAAAGACCTTGATGCTTTCCCAGAAGCCCATCAGAAGCTCCAGAGTTACAGGAAGAAACATAGCTGATTACCTCGCTTATTTTGATGATAGTGGGACAGATAAATGCATCATACACAGTGCAGAAACTCCATTTCTGCACTCTGGACCAGGCATTTCGATCTTTTCCAAACCGCACAGCGTGCACGGTGGAAAAATTCCACCGTGCACGGGATGTACTCAGGAGATATTTCGTGTGCCGGATGCGGAACCTTGCTTACTCGGCGATGGTCAGGTTGTACTTGGCTGCCAGGGCATCCAGAGTGCCGTCTGCCTTCAGCTTGGCCATGAACTCGTTGAAAGCAGCGGTCAGGTCGGAACCCTTGCGGAAGCTGACGCCGTAGAGCTCTTCGGTCAGGCTCAGGGTGTAACCCAGGTTGTCATAGCTGGTGCCCTCGCCGGTCATTGCGTTGGCCATGGTGATGTCGATGATGCAGCAGTCAGAGGTGCCGGCGGCAACTTCCATCAGCGCTGCGCCCTGGTCCTGCAGGGGAACGACGGTTGCGCCTTCGATGGCGGTGGCGGCATCTTCACCGGCGGAGCCGCTTTCCACGGCGATGGTCAGGCCAGCCAGGGAAGCTGCGTCAGCATAGTTTGCCAGGACATCGGACTTCATGACCACGACCTGTGCGTTGATAACATAGGGATCGGAAACGCTGGAGTTGGAGGTGGCTTCCTCGGTGATGGTCATGCCGTTCCAGACGGCGTCAATCATGTTGGTTTCCAGTTCCATGAACTTCTTGCCCCAGTCGGAGATGACATAGAACTCGCAGTCAACACCCAGGTCTTCAGCAAACAGGCGGGCAAACTCAGCATCGAAGCCGGTCCATTCGCCGTTCTCGTCCTTGTAGTCCATGGGAGCGTAGTCGGTGATACCGACGACCAGCTTACCATTCTTCTTGATGACAGCCATGTCGGAATCGGCATCCTTTGCGCCGCAGGCGGCGAAGCAGCTCAGAACCAGCAGCAGGGCAAGGATCAGGGTAATCATCTTTTTCATAATGTTCATTTCCTTTCGTTTCCTCACGGAGGTTTGTTTGATGATTGGATTATACTTTAGTTTACTAAAGTTGTAAAGACCTTTTTGCGCTTTTTCAACAAATTCGGCATGGTGAACGAATGCAATATGCACATTAGCAATTTAGTTTGTTAAAGTATCACAACAAAATGACGTCCCTGGCATCTTCCAGCCAGGGACGGATGTTATCAATCAGCAAACATCGGGGTAGAGAGATACCGGTCTCCGGTATCGGGCAGCAACACCACAATGGTCTTGCCGCGGTTTTCTTCCCTCTTTGCCAGTTCGGTGGCAGCATGCAGCGCCGCGCCGGAGGAAATGCCCACCAGAATACCCTCCCGTCTGCCCAGATTCCGGGCAGCGGCATAAGCCTCCCCCGTCGTAACGGTGATAATCTCATCATAGATGCCAGTGTTCAGCACCTTGGGAACGAAGTTAGCGCCGATGCCCTGAATGCCGTGGGGGCCCGCCTTACCTTCAGACAGCAGCGGAGAATCCGCAGGTTCCACCGCCACGATTTTTACATCGGGATTTTTGGACTTCAGGAATTCGCCGGTACCGGTAATGGTGCCGCCGGTGCCGACACCCGCTACAAAAATATCCACATTGCCGTCGATATCCTCCCAGATTTCCGGGCCGGTGGTGCGAAAATGAGCTTTTGCGTTGGCGGGATTGCCAAACTGGTCGGCAATGAAGCTTCCGGGGATGGTGGCTGCCAGCTCGTTGGCCTTGGCAACGGCGCCGCTCATGCCCTCTTTGCCGGGGGTCAGCACCAGTTCCGCGCCGTAGGCCTTCATCAGAATCTGCCGCTCCATGCTCATGGAATCGGGCATAATGATGATGCAGCGGTAGCCTCTTGCGCTTGCCACACAGGCAAGGCCGATGCCCGTATTGCCGGAGGTCGCCTCGATGATGGTGCTGCCGGGCTTCAGAAGGCCCCGCTCCTCGGCATCATTGATGATGGCAAGGGCCACCCGGTCCTTGGCAGAGCCGGCAGGATTGCAGGATTCCAGCTTGGCCAGCAGCCGGGCGGGAAGTTTTTCTTCCTTTTCCAGATTGCCAAGCTCCAAAAGGGGCGTACGGCCGATGAGTTCTTCCGCGGATTTGTAGATTCGTGCCATAGGATTACCTCCGTTTGGTGAAAAATGACTTACCCGAATTATACTCCCGGGGGCAGGGGATGTCAATCGAATTGACTTTGGGGGCATATTATGGTATAAACTCTCAAAAGGGGGTATCACCATGAATACCATTGAACAGAAGATTGAAGGCGTTGTGGACAGCATTCTGGCGGACTACGGTCAGGGCCGTGATATTGACAAGATCGACCTGTTCCGCCACCCGGACAAGGCCATCATCACCGACATGATCAAAAAGCTGCTGCGGATCGTCTACCCCGGCTACTATCGGGACAAATCCTACCGGCACTACAATATCAAACACCATCTTTCCATGCTCATTGAAGATGTGATGTTCAACCTGAACCGGCAGCTGACCCTGGTGTACCAGGCCAGCGGCATGGAGCCTCAGGACGCCGAAGCCAAGGCCCAGGAAGTGAGCATCAAGTTCTTTGAAGCCATCCCCGATGTCCGGGCGCTGGTACAGACCGATGTACAGGCCGCCTACGACGGCGACCCTGCCGCAACCAGCAAGGATGAGGTTATTTTCTGCTACCCCGGTCTTTTCGCTATTACAGTTTACCGCCTGGCTCATGTATTATACGAGCTTCAGGTGCCCATGCTGCCCCGGATCATGACGGAGCACGCCCACTCCACCACCGGCATCGACATCCATCCCGGCGCCACTGTGGGTCACCACTTCTTCATCGACCACGGCACCGGCATCGTCATCGGCGAAACCACCATCATCGGCAACCATGTGAAGATCTACCAGGGTGTCACTCTGGGCGGTCTGACCACCCGGGGCGGCCAGAGCCTGAGAGGCAAGAAGCGCCATCCCACCATTGAGGACAATGTGACCATCTACGCCGGCGCTTCCGTGCTGGGCGGCGAAACCGTCATCGGCCGGGACTCCGTCATCGGCGCAAACTCCTTTATCACCAAGTCCATCCCTGCCTGCACCACTGTCAGCATCAAAAATCAGGAGCTGCAGATGAAAGAGCGCAATTGCGCAAACTGCACCCGGGCCAAGGATCATTTTGCATAACAGGATCGGAAATCCCCGCAGTATCTGCGGGGATTCTTAATAAACAAAAATGTAAAGCAAGCTTGACATTTTTGCATGCATGTGCTATCATACAGATGTAAAGCAAGCTTTACAAAAGGAGGGCTGATATGAAAAACAGAATTGAGGAAATCCGGAAAGAACGGGGAATCCGGCAGGAGGAACTGGCCAAAATGCTGGGTGTGTCCCGGCAGACCGTCAGCTCCCTGGAAACGGGGCGGTACAATCCCTCCATTTCTCTGGCATTTAAGGTAGCCCGCTGTTTTGGCATGAGCATTGAGGAAATCTTCATTTATGAAGAGGAAGGAAGGTAACGGTATGTCTAAGAAAACTATTGCGATACAGATTCTGGAGATTCTGGCGGGTTTTGCGCTGCTGGGACTGGGCGTTGCAGGTAAAGTGGACAGCTTCTGGAGCGGCATGGGCGGCGCTCTGATCGGCGTAGGCTGCGTATTTCTAATTCAGAGCATTCGCTATCAGAAAAATGCAGAATATCGGGAAAACAGGGATGCGGAACTTCATGATGAGCGAAACCGGTTCCTTTCCATGAAAGCATGGCAGCTGTCCGGCTGCTGGTTCACAATCATTGCAGCGATTGGAACCCTCGCCTTCAAGTTTGCCGGAAAAGAAGATCTGATGATGCTGTGCAGCGGCAGTGTGTGCATGCTTATCACGCTGTACTGGGTGTTCTGGCTGTATTTAAGAAAGAAATACTGATTTCCGGAGGTGCCGGATGAAAAAGACAGAACTCTGGCGGTTGATCGTGGGTCTGCTGTCCGTCGGATTGATTATTTACATGTGGGTCCGCAAGGGTATCGGCGATCTCTGGACGCAGTTACCCCCGGAGGAACTGCTGCCCATGGCGCTGACGAGCATTGCTGTTACGGCAGTCAAAGTCCTGCTGATCACGGCAGGAATCCTGTTCATCCGGTGGATCCTTTCCAAAATTACAAAGCGCTGAGAAAAACTCCGCATGGCATGCCATGCGGAGTATCATTATTTGACCAGATCCTTGATGACTTCTCCTGCCAGGATCAGTCCGGCGGTTCCCGGAACGAAGCTGACGGAGCCGGGAATCTGGCGCTTTCCGGTGCGCTTCAGTTCTTCCTCATCCACAGCGGGAGCCATGGCCTCCTCCTGGGAGTAGACCACCTTCAGGTGGTTGATGCCCCGCTTTTTCAGCTCCTTGCGCATAATCCGTGCCAGAGGACACATGGAAGTCTTGGAAATATCCGCTGCCTGGAAGGCGGAAGCATCCAGCTTGTTGCCGGTACCCATGGAGCAGATGATGGGAGTTCCCGCCTCCACCGCCCGCTCCACCAACTGCAGCTTTCCGGTAACGGTATCGATGCAGTCGACGATATAGTCGTACTGGGTAAAGTCGAACTGGGCTGCGGTATCCGGGAGGTAAAAGATGGGAAAGGTGCGGACATTGCAGTTGGGATTGATGTCCAGAACCCGATCCTTCGCCACATCCACCTTGAGCCGGCCCACTGTCGAATGGGTGGCAAGAATCTGGCGGTTGATGTTGGAGACTGACACCGTATCGCTGTCGATCAAATCCAGAGCACCCACGCCGCACCGGGCCAGGGCCTCCACCGTATAGCCGCCCACGCCGCCGATACCGAAAACGGCCACCCGGGCATTATAGAGCTTTTCCATTGCCTCTTCCCCCAGCAGAATCTGGGTTCGGGAAAACTGTTCAATCATAGGTTTTTCCTCCGTTTTTTCCTGGGTCTCTTATATCATACCCCGGAGGGAATGTCAAATTGCAAACAAAAAACACAAACAAAAAACAGACCCGCCGAAGCGGGTCTGTTCTTTCAGAAAGTATGGAATCAGGCTTCCAGGTTGACGCCGGTCTCCTTGTTGAAGACGTGGCAGACATGGCCGGGGAAGTTGAACTCGACGTTGGCGCCGCCCGTCAGTGCAGCGACCTCAGCACCGGTCATGTTCATGGTGGAAACGACCATGACGACATCGCGGCCCATGGACTCAACGTGCAGGTGGACGGAGGAGCCCATCAGCTCGGAAACGTCGACCTTGCCGGCAATGCCGGACTCCAGGACGATATGCTCGGGACGGACGCCCAGAACGATATCCTGCTCAGCAACGTTGTTCTTGGTCAGGGCAGCCTGCTTGTCCTCGGACAGCTCGACGGTCAGCTTGTCCAGCTTAACAGCGTACTTGCCGTTAGCCTTAACCAGCTTTGCATCGAAGAAGTTCATCTGAGGAGTGCCGATGAAGCCTGCGACGAACAGGTTGTAGGGATGATTGAACACTTCCTGAGGAGTGCCGATCTGCTGGATGAA
>JAFXAV010000036.1 GCA_017516785.1 Oscillospiraceae bacterium | reverse complement strand
GGATGTGGAAATCAGCTACAACTACATTGGGATTCTTCCTGCGACATTACTCTATGATTTGCAAAACGGAAAAACGGCATGACCGAAATCATGCCGTTTCCCGAAAACAATTGTGAAACTGTTTTATTGGACCGCCCCGAAAGCCGTCCTTTTTATATCAGATTTCGATCTCCAGGCCCACAGGGCAGTGGTCGGAACCCAGGATTTCATTGTAAATGGGTGCGGCGGTGATCTTATCTTTCCAGCGGTCGGACACCAGAAAATAGTCGATGCGCCAGCCTGCGTTCTTTTCTCTTGCCTTGAACATGTAGCTCCACCAGGTATAGGCGCCGGTGGCATCGGGATTTAAGTGGCGGAAGGAGTCGGTAAAGCCTGCTTCCAGAGTTTTGGTAAAGCTTTCCCGCTCTTCATCGGAGAAACCTGCGTTGCCCCGGTTGGTCTTGGGGTTTTTCAGGTCAATTTCCTGATGGGCAACATTCAGATCGCCGCAGATGATAACGGGCTTTTCCTTGTCCAGCTCTGCAAAGTAGCTGCGGAAAGCATCGTCCCATTTCAGGCGGTGGTAGATTCTTGCCAGTTCCCGTTGGGCGTTGGGAGTGTAGCAGGTAGCGATGTAAAAATCAGGATACTCCAGGGTAATGAGCCGTCCTTCGGTGTCCAGTTCGGGAACACCTACGCCGTATCTGACGGACAGGGGCGTATGCTTTGTGAAGATGGCGGTGCCGGAATAGCCTTTCTTCTCGGCGTAGTTCCAGTACTGTTCATAGCCGGGAAGATCCAGACTGATCTGGCCCTCCTGCAGCTTGGTCTCCTGCAGACAGAAAAAATCTGCATCGGCATTGTCAAAAAACTCCTGCCAGCCTTTGGTGATGCAGGCCCGCAGACCGTTGACATTCCAGGAAATGAATTTCATAGTACCCTCCGTAAAAGGAATTATTCGCTGACATCCATGCTGCTGATGTCTTCCAGAAGCAGGGAGTCGGCGCTGATGGTGATATCGAGACTCGGCGTATCATCGGGAGTCAGGGCAGTGATCTGAACCTGGGCAACATCTGCAAGGGAGAAGCAGGTCCGTGCAAAGCAGGCACAGGCGAGAGTCAGCTCCATATTCTGCAGTGATGCGAAGGTGGAGTCCAGTGTCACACTGAGGGTTTTACCGTCCAGATAAAAGCTGAGGATTTTGCTGTCGGTGGGGAAGGGGGCTTTCAGACTGGAATCCAGGGGACCCCGCAGGTACAGAGCCAGCAAATAGGGGAGGTCACCTGCGTGGCCGGATGCTTCCCGGATTTCCGGGGCGATGACACCGTCGGCACCGCCGTAGGAATACTCCGTGCGCTGATAGTAAAATTCCACAGGCTCAATAATATCGCTGCCCTGTAAGGTGCAGGCACCCAGACTGAAAAGCATCATTGCAATCAGAAGGAAGGAAACTGTTTTTTTCATGCATCTTCCTCCTCGGTATCGAAAATCGGGAAACTGACGGTAAAGGAGGTTCCCTGATCCAGAACAGAGCTGACGTGAATCTCGCCCCGGTTTCGCTGAACAATGGCCCGGACGATGGCAAGACCCAGACCGCTGCCGCCGGAGGCCCGGGAGCGGGCCTTGTCCACCCGGAAGAAGCGCTCGAAAATATGCTCCAGAGCATCTTCGGGAATGCCGACACCGGTATCGGAAACCTGCAAAATGGCATTGTCCTCCTGGCGAAATACCTTTACATGGAGCTTTCCGCCGGGAATATTGTACTTGATGCCGTTTTCTACCAGATTGAAGGCGATTTGATAGAGATCGTCTTCCAGAATCAGAATGGGGCAGTCCTGGAGGATTTCCAGATCCAGGTCGATGTCATTCTGCCCGGCAATGGCGGTGAGCATCCGGACAACCCGCTCCACAGTGGGAGCCATGTTGATGATTTCGCACTCATCTTCAATCCGGCCGTCCACCCGGGTCAGGCTCAGAAGCTTGGAGGTTGTACGGTTCAGGCGCTCGGCCTCATCGCCGATGTCGCCCACAAATTCACGGACAGTTTCCATATCCATGTCGTTCTGCAGAATGGAGTCCGTCAGCAGTTTGATGGATGCAAGGGGGGTCTTAAGCTCGTGGGAGGCATCGGAGACAAACCGGCGGCGCTTCTGTTCAGAAGTGTGCAGACGTTCGGAAAGGTCATTGAACTCGTCACCCAGGAAAGTCAGCTCATCGTGACCGCCAAGCTTCAGCTTGTGGGTATAGTCGCCCTGCTGAATAATCCGCATAGATGCCATAATCTGCCGCAGACGGCGGGAGAAGGTGCTGGAAAAAGCCAGGGAAAAGATGATGACGACAATTTCCAGAATCAGAGTAATCTGGAAAATAGTGGTCTGAAGGGATTTCAGCAGACTGCCCTGGATGGTGTCATACTCCATCATGTATACGCATGCAAGAGGTACACCGCCGGAAACCACGGGAACAGCGGCACGGGTCTGCATGGCACCGTCATGATATTTCCAGGAGGAAACGTCATAGCCTTTGCCCTCCATGGCCCGGACAATCTCCGGCAGCAGCGCATAGCTTCCCGCAGCGGCACTGTTGCTGTCGTAGATTACAAGACCTGTGTGATTGGTGACCAGCAGCCGGGTGACTTTCACACCATCATCATCACTGTTGGCAAGCAGACTGCCCAGCTGAGCAACGGTGGAGGAGACGGTGGTGGAGTTGATCAGCTCCAGCTTGCCGATTTCGTCCGCAGCCAGCTGGCATTTTTCCACCATGGCGGTTTCCTTGCTCTGGTAGAACAGCTTCTGGCTGAGATCGGAGCAGTAGATATTCAGAAGCAGCAGCACCACGAATGTGATCAGTACATAGATCATGGCATAGCGCAGCTGTGAATTTGTGTATCGGCCCAGAACGGGTACATTATTTTTTGAAATAATAGCCAACGCCCCACTTCGTCATAATGTGCTGCGGCTGCGCGGGATTTTCTTCCAGTTTTTCCCGGAGCCTTCTGATGTGGACATCCACAGTCCGGATGTCGCTGCGGTATTCGTATGCCCAGATGGTGTCAAGCAAAGCCTCTCTGGAATAGACACGGTTGGGATTGCGCATCAAAAATTCGATCACGTCAAATTCCTTGGCGGTCAGGTCAGCCAGCTGGCCTGCTTTGTAGGCATTTCTGGCATCCAGATCCAGGGAGATGGAGCCGATGGTCAGGGTGTTGGTGGCTTTTTCAGCCTTTGCGGCCTTGGTGCCGGCCCGGCGCAACAGGGCGCGGATTCTGGCTTTCAGCTCCAGGATGTTGAAGGGTTTGGTCAGATAGTCATCCACGCCGTGGTCGAAGCCCAGGAGCTTGTCCATATCGTCGGTTTTTGCGGTGAGCATGATGATGGGCACATCGGAAAACTCCCGGATTTTGGCGCAGGCGGTCAGACCGTCCATCTCCGGCATCATCACATCCAGCACCACCAGATCAGGATTCTGATCCTTCACCTGCTGCAGAGCCTCCAGGCCGTTGGAGCCGGTGATGACTTCATATCCTTCGTTCTGCAGGTTAAAGCGGATGCCCTTGACCAGCAGAACTTCATCGTCTACAACCAGTATTTTCATAATCTCTCTAACCTCCTGTGGTAACAAGATCCCAGATCCATTCCAGTTTCTTTTCGCCGATTCCCTCGACTTTGGTCAGTTCGCCGATGGATTGGAAGGGGCCGTTTGCTTCCCGGTAGTCAATAATTCTCTGGGCAATGACCTCGCCAATGCCGGGCAGTGTCTGAAGCAAGGGCACATCGGCGGTGTTGATGTCGATGAGACCGGCCTCGGTGGGAGCGGCAGTTTCTTCTGCTGAAATTGTGGCATCGGGCAGTGTCTGAATATGGACCGGGGTCCGGTTCATGTTTCTGCCGGCAAAGAATCCCAGCACAAAGGCGGCGAAAACGAACGTTACCGCGGCAAGAATTCCGAATCCCGGTTTTTTCATTGGAACAAACCTCCCGGATTGACTACAAAGGGAAAAGCTGATATAATCAAAAAGAATATATCCTATTATACACGACTTTTTATTGCCGGACAAGTCCGGCAATCTGATATCGAGGGAGATTTATGAAAAAATTATCCTGCATGTTTTTGGCACTGTGCCTTCTTCTGACGCAGCTGCTTTGCATTCCGGTTTTTGCCGCTGAAGCGGATCCGGAACCTACGGAAACGGAACCTCCCGTGGAGGAGTTCACAGATACTGCAGTTCCTGTGGTTCCCTTCGGAATGGCGTCCATCACCAATGGATGCCGTACCATGGAAGCTCAGGTACCTCTGGGCGGAAGCGACCGGATGCTGGACTCTGCCCAGGCGGCTTTCGTCTATGAGCTGAATACCGGAACGCTTCTTTATTCTTACAATCCTGACAATGTCATGTCCCCCGGTGCACTGACCAAGATGCTCACTGCCATTGTGGCTCTGGAGAACAGCAGCCTTGAGGAGGAAGTCACCGTCAGCACTGCCAGCCACTCCACCCTGCCTGCTGGCGCCAGAAACTCCAGACTGAAAAACGGCGAGATTCTGACCATGGAGGACCTCCTGTACTGCCTGATCGTGGATATGTCCAATGACGCAGCGCTGGCGATAGCGGAGCATATTTCTGGTTCTGAAAGTGAATTTGTCAAGCTGATGAACGAGAAAGCAGCGGAGCTTGGCTGCATCAATACGGTCTTTACCAACTGCCACGGTATCGATGCCGCCGGTCAGTTCTCCACTGCCCGTGACCTTGCCAGAATTGTTCAGTACTGTGTCAAGAACGCCAAGTTTGCTGAAGTTTTTAGTACTACGGAGTATGTGGTTGAGCCTACCAATAAAACCGAGGAAAAACGCGAGCTGGAAACTCTGAATTATCTGATGCAGCAGCTGAACGTCACCAAGTATATCGATGACCGTGTCACCGGCGGTGTGGCAACCTACACCACCAGCTCCGGCGCATCCCTTGCCTGTACGGCCCAGAATGATGCAGGACTCTCCCTGATTATCGTTGTGCTTGGCTGTGAGCGTATTTTCAACACCGAGCGCGGCACCGTTGAATCCTACGGTAACTTCGAAGAAGTCTGGGATCTGCTGGCCTTTGGCTTTGAAAACTACAAGGTCTGCCGTCTGTTCCACAACGGCCAGTCCATGAGCCAGTTCACCGTCGCAAACGGCGAGAACCAGGTCGTGGGTCAGACCACCACCGATATGGATGCGGTTCTGCCCATCAAGGCAAAGCTGGATACCCTGAACCTGCGCTACAGTGTGGTGGGCGGCGGATTGAAGGCCCCCATTGCCGACGGACAGAAGATTTCCACCCTGCAGATCTGGTACCGAACCTCCTGCATTGCGGAAGCGGAGATTTTTGCCATGTCTTCTGTTCAGTCTGTGGATGATTCCCGTCTGGATATTCAGAGTGCCACCCGTGATGACTCCAATCTGAAGGGTGTTCTGGGTTTCATCGGTATTGTGCTTCTGATCATTTTTGTGCCGCTCATGATCTATGTGGCTGTTAACCGCATCCGCTACGCCATTATCCGCAACCGTCGCCGCAGACGCAGAAGAAGCAGAAGAAGGAGCCGCTGATTACTATGATGGATTGGGAGAATCTGGAGAGAACTTGCCACAGCTGTACCCGCTGCGGTCTCTGCGAGACCCGGCACAATGTGGTGTTCGGTGTTGGCGACAGAACGGCGGATATCCTGTTTGTGGGCGAAGGCCCCGGTGAACAGGAGGATCTTCAGGGAGAACCCTTTGTGGGTCCCGCAGGAAAGCTTCTGGATGATATGCTGTCCATCATTGATCTGAACCGGCAGAACTGTTATATCGCCAACATCGTCAAGTGCCGCCCGCCCCGGAACCGGGATCCGCTGGAAACGGAGCAGGATGCCTGCATTGTGTATCTGCGCAATCAGGTGGCGCTGATCAAGCCGAAGATGATCGTCTGTCTCGGAAGAATTGCAGCCAAGCGGCTCATCGATCCGGATTTTCGCATCACCCGGCAGCACGGCACCTGGACGGAGAAAAACGGAGTCTGGATGTCTGCAATCTATCATCCTTCTGCTTTGCTCCGGGATGTGAGCAAGCGGCCGGAAACCTTCGATGACCTGATTGCCTTGAGAGCAAAAATTAGGGAAATCAGGGCAAAATACTAACGCGACGGGGAGGGGGCGGGAGCTTCCTCCCTGATTTTCTTTAAGGAGACGAATTATGCAATATCTCATTTCCTTCCTCGAAGGCATTATCACCTTCATTTCTCCCTGTCTGCTGCCGATGCTGCCCATCTACATTTCCTATTTTGCAGGCGGCGGAGAGCGCAGTACCCGCAAAACTCTCACCGGCGCAGGTGGATTCATTCTGGGTTTTACTCTGGTGTTCGTTGCCATGGGCGCTCTGGCGGGAACTTTGGGTTCCTTCCTGAACCGCTACCAGACTGCTGTGAATATCGTTTCCGGTGTGATTGTAATTCTCTTTGGTCTCAGTTATTTGGGCCTCATTAACCTGAATATCTTCCGGGGCGGCAGCGGACGGATGAAGTCCGGCATCACTGGCTTTTTTTCTGCTGTGCTCTTCGGTGTTATCTTCTCTCTTGGTTGGACCCCTTGTGTGGGCGCGTTCCTTGGCTCTGCGCTGCTGCTGGCATCTCAGCAGGGAACAGCTATGGAGGGTATGCTGATGCTTCTGAGCTATTCTCTGGGATTGGGCGTTCCCTTCATCCTCAGCGCTGTGCTCATCGACAAGCTGAAGGGTGCCTTCAACTGGATCAAGAGCCACTATCAGGTGGTAAACATGGTGTCTGGCGGACTGCTGATTTTCGTCGGCATTCTGATGGCTACCGGAACTCTGGGCAATATCATTGCCCTGCTGAGCTGAGGTGAATTCTATGAAAAAGAATCTGATCTGGATTATTCTGGCACTGGTACTGGTGCTGGTCATGTTTGGCGCATCCGTGCTCTATAATAACCTGAGCGATGAATACCGGATGGACAATCTGGCTACCGAAGCACCCACAGAAGGGGAGACCCAGGATTATACCGCACCCGATTTTACGGTGCAGGACATTCACGGCAATGAGGTCAGCCTCCACGATTTCTTCGGAAAACCTATTGTCCTGAATTTCTGGGCAAGCTGGTGCGGTCCCTGCAAGAGTGAAATGCCTGACTTTGATGAGGCATATCTGGAACTGGGCGATGACATTCACTTCATGATGGTAAATATGACTGACGGAGCACAGGAAAGTGTGGAGACCGCATCTTCTTTCATTGTCCAGTCCGGCTACAGCTTCCCGGTTTACTACGATACCGCTTATGATGCAGCTATTACCTACGGCGTTTCGTCCCTGCCCACCACTTATTTCATTGATGCGGAGGGTAACCTGGTTACCTATGCCATGGGCGCTATCAGCGCGGAGATGTTGCAGAAGGGCATTTCCATGATTACGGAATAAAAAAGACTCCCGGATTTCTAACTATCCGGGAGTTTTTGTGACCTGACTCGTTTGCATTTTCTGTTGCGAAGAAAACAAGAAAAGCCTAGTCCGAATGGATTAGGCTTTTCTTGGAGCTAGTGACCTGACTCGAACAGGCGACCTTCTCATTACGAGTGGTCTTTTTGGCGTGTTGTGCCGTGTAGTAATGTGTTAAAAAGTATTGCGCTGCAATGGATTTCTCGTTTGTGGTGTTGCGTATCGTTTGATGTCCAGAAGATACTTTTTGTAGCTTGGGCCATCAAATAGACATCAAAGTTGGGCCTCCATAGCTATATAGTTTAGTCCTGCTTTTGCACGAGAATTCGTTGCTGAAATGTCCTAACATCTTTTGATGAGTAGCCTAATAAATGTAATATAATCCACGGGTCCAAATCAAGAGTGTTAATAATCCCCCTCAATCGCCCTACACTAAGCTTATCTGGGTTTGCCAAGAGATTGCTCATCGAAGATGGAAGGACTCCAATTGAAGAAGCCAGCTCAGCCTGTGTCATATTTAAATATGCTCGCCGGACCCTGATTTCTCGTCTTAAAGCTTCTCTGGCTGTGTTGTCGGTATTTACTTTTATCCTTGACATCTGAATTCCTCCCGTGTTCTTTGAAATACTAAATGCTAATCTTTCTTAGCAGGAAGCGTATCACAAAAAATGTCCAATAAAAGCACATAAACTGACACAGAAACAGAGGTCATCTGCAGATCGGGTTACCTCTTATTTCTCAAATACGGCAAAAAGCGGGCCACCGAAGTGACCCGCTCACGGTTTCGAGAATCAGGTGGGACGACACTCCCACATCTCCTAACAAGGGCGACAGCTGCCCGTTCCGTCCTCTAAATTGATTTTGGATTATAAAGCAAAATGTCTCTGAACTACCCCATCGCACTAAAACAAAATACCCTCCTAGAACGTTTAGCTCCAAGAGGGTATGTACTGAATTATTTCCTATGGAAGTACTTCAGCATTTGAACCAAATACTGGCCATCCAACTTTCCAATTTCATCCTTGTCCATCTTTCGCTTATCAAATGCGCAGAAACCGTTACGTTCATAGAATTTGATCAACTGGGGCTTGTCCTCGCATTCGAGATATGCAAATTTTCCGCCCATGTTGGATTGTATGCTGCTGATCTTTTTGCATGCCTGGGCCAACAGATCGTCACCGCTTATCAGCTTATTGTATCCGTTGGTATAGTTTTTTCCGAGCTGAGCAATCAGTGGAGCGGGCAAGATATATGCTCTGATCGCACTGTCATAAGTCGCAAAGTATTTGATGCGACTTCTCAACCTACTTCCAGACCGACCTAAAGCAGACATAGAAATACGCATAAATTTGTTTGCCAAAGCAAAATATCCCACTAGAACCCACTCGCTGTTCTCTGTCTGAGTATACACCAAATGTGTCTGCGCCCAACCCTGAACAGCAAAATCGATGGCTTTTTTTGACAAAAAGAACTCAATATCGGGATTAATCGGGCAAGAAAAATCGGAGAGAATGGACTTTACCCGATCCTCTCCGAGCTCTTCGACCATAGCGCTGAGATTAACAATTCTGTACTCTGTCATTTGCGAACCTCAAACATTTTCCGAATTTCGTCTCTGCTGGCATCAGAAAAGGTTCCCTGATTAACGACAGGCTTTGCGCTTTTGCGTTTCGCATGTTCCAGAGCTGTTACCAGCGCAGTCGCAGATTTGCGTGTTCTCAGATCAATGTTCTTCAAAACACTCTTAGTTGCCATGTGATCACATCCTTTACAATAATCTCTCTATAAATTCGCATGGCATCTCTGCATTATCATTATATATCACAGCTTTACAAAATGCAAACTGTGAAAATGAACAACTACGCAATCCTCTTTTATATACTTTTTCACAAATATCAAAAATTATACATCATATTGCATTATATTAGACAACGCAAAAAATATACTCTCTACGCTAACATATTCAGCATACAAAAGAATTTCCCTTCCTGCGCCAATAGAGAGATAACCAAACTTACAAATGGAACCCAAGTCGCCCTCTGGACAATCACCACTTACAAGAACGCCTTCAGCATCCGGATGAAACTTGGTCTCGGTGCTATCAAACTAAATGCGTTGAGCGCAAATATCTTCGGATAGGCATACCCCTCGCCGGAACGATCCAGTACACCGATCATGGTTTTACCGTCCCGAAGATCTTTCGCTTGGTAGATCTCACCCTTGCAGACCTCGGCAGCATCTTCGCCAACATAGCGGACACGATACTTATTCGGCTGCATTGTCCCGCTCCATTTTTTCTCGAATAGCCTGGCGAATAAATCCTGCCTTGGTATAGCTATGCGTAGTACAATGTGCATCAAGGGCATCAGCTTCCTCTTTGGGCATTGATAACTTAACCTGCTTATAATGCTCTTTGATGTATTTATCGTTTGCTTTTCGTTGTGCATCAGATAAAGCCATGATCACACCTCCAATTAATATATTGGTACCACTATATTATCATGTTGGGTTGTAGGTGTCAACATACATTGGTACAAATATATACAATGAACATATTGGTACCAGTATATTTGTGTACTATCCCATATTGATATATTGGTACTAATGTACTATAATGAAGGCACAAAGAGAGAAGGCCGGAAAAAGCTACAAGGTAGCAGGGTAGCAAAAGCCGAAAGCGTCCGCAAACTTCACCCCATATCCTAGTGAGTCGGAATCCCCGGCAACATGACTTGAAGATGAGTGAGGGGCCGTCCTCTCCCAGAAGAACAAAGGAGGTAAACATCGTGAAGAAATATGATCGGAGCAGCATTATGAGCGCAGCATGGCGGATCTTCCGCAAGGGCGTTCGGTCCTTTGCAGCAGCTCTGCGGATGGCATGGGTGAACGCCAAGACTCACAATGCAGCCAAGGCAGAAGCCGGGATCACCGAAGAAACTCACACCTGGGTAGGCTGGCGAGATCTAGGCTATGAAGTTATCCATGAGAGCAAGGCTCTGTATAGAGCCATCCTCAGCGACCCCGCCACCAAGAAGGGTTCCCGGGTAACTTGCTATTTCGGAGCATCCCAGGTGCGCCCCATTAGTGCATAAGAAAAGGCCCTTGCATCAACGCCGACTAAAGCCAGATGCAAAGACCCTAACACCAACCCATCAAGGGGAGGCTCCCTTATTATAGGCATACCTCCTCACCAAGTCAATAACAAGCTGGAGGATAGTTAGCATTGAGAGAATGTGAGTGCAAGCTGGTACGAGCGATCCTGGCAAGTTCAGATCCTGATAAAACAGCATCAATGGCGGTAGATATTCTGCAGAGGCTAATCGCTGGTGAAGATGAGCAAAGCATAGCTGCAAGCTATGGCATCAAGGACATTAATATCGTAAACAAAGGCTAAAAACTGGGAGCTACCTATGCGGTGGCTCCCGGTTTTGCTATATGTCAATCAATATACTTTTATTGGACTTATGCCATGGTATCCTTACAACAAAAGGAGGTAAATGTATGCCTAGAATACACCAATATTCTGATCAATACGCGATGCGTGATCTTATTGCTGAAATAAATGCCAAGTGCGCTCGAATGGGATGCCGAAGCCAAAAAGCATTTGGAGAAATAATAGGAGTCTGTCAATCGACAGTCGGTAACTACCTAAAGAAGCCTGATAACATTCCTCTTGGCATACTGAGGATCATGGTGAAACAGCTGCACCTTGACCCTGTTGTCGTTTTGTTAGCTGTAGGATATACCGCAAAAGATATAAAAAAACTTCGGGAAAAATAGGCCTAAGAAGAAAGGAGCATTGATATGCCTCGAATCAGACAATATGCAAATCGCTATACCCAGGAGGATTTCATAAAAGCCATTTGTAAGGCCCAGGTTGATGCGAACTTAATGCAGAAGAAGCAGCTCGCAGAAGCATCCGGCATCCCGTACTCCACCCTTTGGAAGAGATTAAAGAAACCCGATGATATGTCATTGAAGGAACTTAAACAGTTGCTTACTGTGATTCCAATCCCTGCGGATGATCTGCTTAAGTTTGTCGGATATAGCTGCAAGGAACGAAAGCGTGTCGTAGAAACAATGCGGGATAATGACTAATTTAGACAGCCAAAACTGCTTGCGTTTTGCTTGCATTTTGCTGACCAGCATCCATTGCAACTTGGCGAGGATGGCAGATCTGGTTAGATTGGTATCAATTATTCTCCTGATGGCTCCCGGACAGGCGATATGCGGACTTAGAGTTATTCTTATGCACGGATATTCTGCGGCTTAAGTACGCTCTCAGACGCGTCTCAGCCACTTCAGGACACCAGCCGCAGGATTTGCATTCGGTAGTATCGGCACATTCAATGAATCGGTTATATTTACATGAGGTAACATCGTAGCACCTCAATACTTCATTTAGCATCCGTGCATTTTTACAACGGAAGTAACAACCAGTACAGTATGTTTTCTTATATTCTCGCGCAGCCTGGGGAACGATAAAGTCGGTATGTAGCATAACATCCTCTGTGATCCCGGCACAAAAGATATTTCGCCCTTGGTTGTCCATATAAAACGGACAAATGCGCCTAATTGTTTTTTCGCTCATTACATAATTGCCCCCTTGATTTGTTGCTGGAAATACACTTTTCGAATTACTCCGCTCGATTCTTGTTCAGCAGTTCACTGGCGATCTCCTCACTCCGAGTCATCCGATCCACGCGGCGAATGCTGATTTTAGCGATGATTTTTGTTTGCGTTTTGTTTGCGTTTTGTTTGCGTTGCTCTACTCATCTTCCTTGGCACGATATTTCATGAGCAGCCTTATGCAAACGAGCAGCTCTGTCTTCCCGCTTCTTGCTGATGGAATTTACTGTTTTTGTCACAGTTCTGTCACAGAACTGATTACGCTGTGATATCCAATCTTCCTGCTTTGCTCTATTGGCTACAGCATTGTAGTGAACCCCGTACTTTTCGGCTAACTTCCGATAGCTGGTGTTTGTGGTGATATGCTCTAATGGATCTGTCAACCTTCTTGGGGAGTAGCGGCCAATGCTGTTGCCCAACTTTTTGCTTTCGCAATCCAGCGCCGTCTTTATGCTTTTTCCTCGTCTCCCCGGTTTTTGTCTGCATTTTGTCTGCATGTTGTCTACACGAGCCAACCTACACTTCATCCTTTGTCCGTCTTCCTAAGGTTACCTAACTGACGCCATGATTCATGCCCAAATCCTGGCAAATGATATCCACGACAAGGTATTCTGGTAAGCCTTTCACCCATCCATCCAGAGTCATCTGCCTGCACTTTTGCTACTGTTTTGCTCCCATTTTGCTCTTTGACTAAACCTACATATTGACCAGTCTGATGCGGAGGCATAAGCCTCCGCATTTGTTTTACCAAAGCTTATAGATTCGAACAGTTTTCGGACTCCACCAACAAAGAGCCAATGCAGTCTTTTGCTCAGCCGTCAAGGGAAGGCTATTGATGTATGGCATTACATCTTTCACAACCGAATATGCAACGGTATCTCCGTTTGCATCCTTCCGACCAGCGGTCGATTTATACTTCCAAACCGAGTAGAAGTCACCTTTGCTGATATTCGCAGGTACGCAATGCTCCTCGTACCTTTTGATTACATCTGTTTGATTGGCATCAATTTCATACCCTTCCAGTTGCCACTGATAGACCTTCACCTTCAGTACCGCATCTTCCTCGGAATATCCACCATAGGTGACATGCATGTTTACAGCCTCTTCTGCAGAAATATCGCCATTGGCAAAGGCATCACGCAAATCATCATAGGCAATGCCGGTATTCTTTTCGCAGATCCATTTCTGCACTGTAGCCTCGGCCTCCTCACTTTCTTGGTCTCCATACTTTATGCGATATTTCACAGCTTCGCTTTCGGTGACATTTCCTGCCAGGAACTCGTCCTTGATGTCGTCGTATTCAATGCCGGTGTCAACCTTGCATTTCCACTTGCCCAGAATATCGGCAATGTCATCATCGCTCATATCGAGGTAATCGCCGAGCATATCATAGACTTGAGCAGCAGTAATCTCTCCATCCTTGTACCGCTTTCCGATTTGCGTTTTGACGGAGGTAGCAAAACCTTCTACTGCTTCTTTTTTTGTCTTTCCATTGTGAATGGCAGTATCAATAATGTCAGCTTTGATGGTATCTGCCAATGCACCGCCATGAGCAAGCTCATCAACGTAGTTTTCAACGGTGAATTTTCCGGTGATGGATTCAGAACCAGCATCATCCTCTTTATCAGGAAGTAACTTTTCTGCCTCAGCCTTAATGGCTTTGGAGATATCACTCTGACTAAAGTGGTTTTCTGCTGCGATTTCATTGAAGATACGCAGATATTCTTTGTGATTTCCTCCATTCAAAGCTTCAGCAGCTGCCCGAACGCGAGGATCATTATCCCGGAGAGCCTTTCTGATGGCGATGTCAGCAGCATCTTCGCTCTTGTACCCGTTCCTCAATCGTTCTGCGTAGACATCATCTCCGCTTGCGATAGCCTCATAAAGCTTATCTCCTTTACTTTCACCAGGGAGCCATCCCCAAATAGGAGTCGATGCCTTGACATCATCCAGGATATTATCGATCAGGCTTCCTAGGCTTGTCTCTCGCCCACTTAAGTCCAAGGTCATTGTGTGAATGAAATTTCGGAGGCCATTATACTCTCTTCGAATGTTCTTTAGAGGAAGCCCTGCAAGAGAGGCAATATTGTCTACCACGCTCCAAAGCGCATCTGCAGTCTTTTTCTGGTGTTCGGATAGTTCCTCTTCGTCCATATCATCTGTATCGGTGGCTACGATCTTTGTGCATTTCTGAAGAGAATTAATCAAATCTGCCACGAGGGACATGTCTGCCCGTTCAATATCAAAACCTTGTGCAATAGACCAAATATCCTTAAGCACCGGAATGTAGGTAAGCAAATTGACGCCGTCCAGTAATTCAGTGGTAAGTCTTGAGAAGTATTTTTCACCTAACGTCTCGTCTTCATCGTCGTCTCGAGCAGCATACACCAAGGATGCCACTATTGCATTAAAGAACACAGATCCATAGACAGCGGCAATGGTTTTGGCCATTTGTTTCTTATTGCCCCTGTTGCCCTGAAGCAATGCATTATGGAGCATGTTGATAGATGTCGTGGGTTCCGCCATGAAGGAAGTCCACATATTCATCATGCCACCTTTGGAGCGCATGTGGGCGCTTCTGGCCAAAACGGAATCGTAGACCTGAGTCTTGGTGACGACCTCTGTGAACCGCGCGCCCACCAACTGCTTGAATGCGTCGGGATTCTTGGTCATAAAACCGGGATACTTTTCGATGGTCTCTTTCTGGACAGCTTCCCAAATGGCACACCACGCCAGTTCGTCAGCTACCGAAGGAAGTTTGGAAAAGAACTCGTCCCGATAGTCGCCATCAAAAAAGAATGCCCCAATTTTCTTGCCAATGCCCTTTCGCTCTTTTGCGGTTAGATAATCCCGTGTGGATTTGCCTGTATTGGTATCGAAGTAACCCATCTCCTTGATGGTGGCCACAGGTGCGTACTTCTTGATTTCTCCCCAAATCTCCCGATGTTTCTTTCCTGTTGCCACTCTGATAATGCCTCTTCCAATAGGTGCAATACCAAAGTGTTTGGCATCAACCAGAGCCATCGCGCGGACGATAGACGTAGGCTGCTGAAACACTACGGACAGCGAGGACATTACAGCAGCTTTTTTGA
Organism: Oscillospiraceae bacterium; assembly: GCA_017516785.1. The sequence continues at coordinate 75,666 of JAFXAV010000036.1, read as the reverse complement.
ACTTGGACATCATGGATTTGGCCAGTGTTTCTCTGGGATCGCTTCTGGCGCCGCCGTTCAAATCCTTCAGGAGCTGGTCAATGTAGTCAGCAGCACCCTCTCCATAGGCATTCTCGATGGCAGGTTTGACACCCTTAAGTGCGTTGGTTTCTGACACTGGAATCTTGAAGTTGTACACCCGGTAGAAATCCTCCATGGGAAGCACGAACGCATGGTACATACTCATATCGTTGACATGATCTGCCCACACATTCATGAAGGGAGTCAAGACCACGGGATTCTTTGCGTGCGGAGTTGTTTCTTTGCTGAAGCCGGAATTTTTAATTTTGGATACCTGCTCATTCTGTTCTTTTGCTTTCTCCATCCAATCTTCAGATGACTTCAATGGGAAGTAGTTCTTCTCCTTGAAGAGTTTCACGCCGTACATCTCCAGGGAAACCTCATTGCCCTTGTTGCCCATGGTGGTAGACAGGTATTCCTGCATCTCATCCACGAAGGCCTTCTGGTCGGCGTTCAGAGTGGTCACAATATCCATCAGGGTATTGTCGGAGATGTTGTAGGCCGTTGCCTCGGTGGGGTTGAACTTCACAGGGATGCCCAGCTTGGTCTTCATGGTGACCTCAGTGGTTCTGTCGAAGACGATGCCACCAAATCTCAAGTGATCCGCAGCCTGTTCGCGCTTGGAGTATGCATAGAGGCTCATGATCTGCTCCAGGTTGAGCTGGAATCTCATGCCGGAGGTAGACTCAAAGGAGTAGTTCTTCTTGAAGTCCCAGGAGTCATACTGGTACTTTCTGGCCTTCTCCAGATAGAATTCCCTGGCATCGGCCACATCTCTGGCCCAGGTGTCCTCGCCGGATCTGACGTTCTTGAACAGCTGGGTAAAGGTTTCGGAACCGATTGCCTCGAAGGCGTACACAGGCTTCAGGTTGTTCCATCCGAACTTCTTGATGCCCTCCAGGAATGCCACGCCCATCTTCTTCTCGCCGCCGACTTTCTTGACCTGGTCGATGACCTCGGTACCCATCTCGGCGATACTCTGGTTCTTGGCGGATTTGAAAGCCTTGTTGGCGTTGCGGACAGTGGTCAGAATCATCCGGTACATGTCGTACACATCCTCCAGCTGACTCAGGCTCATGTCTCTCAGGGATGTTTCACCCACATTGTGGATCACATCCTCCAGCTTGGCAGCGATCACTTCATCGTGGGAGTTGGCGATCAGAGGATCATCGGAGTGGATGAAGTCGTTGTAGGCGTCTCTCAGGCTCTTCAGCTTATCGGCCATCCGGTCGCCCTGGCCCTGAACATTGGAAATCTTCTTGGCGATCTCCTGGATCTGTTCGGGAGTCTTTGCGTTGGCCATCTCCGCCTGGAGTCTGGCGATTCGCTCTTCAGCTCCAACAGTATCCATGTTCACTGCCTCCAGAGCCTCCGCAACAGCCTTCTGAAGCTCGATGGGGACATGCTTGTCCTTCGTGCCTCTCAGCAGATACTGATTCAGCTCCTGCACCACACCCTTGACTTTGGCTCTCATGGCCGTCTTTTTGCGGCTCTCGATGCCCTTGGCTCTGGATTCCTGGTACTGCTTGGTAATGGCCGTCTGTCTGGCTCTCTCCGTGGCGCGAAGTTCCTTCAGAGCCGCCTTGCCCTTCTGCTCGGCTTTCTTGTAGGCCTTCTTCTTCTCCCGCTCCAGCAGTGCCTTCAGGGGGGCCGTGGCCTCCAGATTCAGAATCTGTCTGTCGATGCGGTCAATGGTACCTGCGAGACCTTCCGCATTCTTCCGCATCTCGGCGATCTTCTGGGTGTCCCGCTTGCCGGGGGCAAAGGATGCCTCCCGGATCAGGCCGTTCAGGGTGTCCAGGCGTTTCTGGGCGTCTTCAACGGTTGCAACCCGCTCCCGGTATTCGGCCAGCTTCTTCCGCTCCTCCGGAGTCTGCAATGCGCTCTCCAGGGCATTGGCCAGAAGTGTCCGGTTGGAAACAGACTCGGTGTCCCGGTCGGAGAATTTTACTTCAGTCATAGAATTGACGAGATTTAGGCGCATGTTATTATCGCCAGCTTTGTATATCTGAACAGGTACTCCACGGCCCCGAAGTCCGTCAATGACCTCTTTTTTTGTACTGTTCGGAAGGATAGCTGCTTTGATCTCGTCAAACAACACTGCGCGTTCCGGCTTAGCTTCGAATAAATTGACGGGCATCTGAGTCACATCAAACAGCAGTTCCTTCACCTGGGCGGCCAGTTCATCACTAAGTTCCTTGCCGTATTCTGCAAAGGTCTTCTGGATTTCGGAGACATTGTACCGGCCGCCTTCTGCAATCTCCGTCAACGTTCCTCCGATGTAGTCATAGCGAATCAAGGAATTACTGCCACCCAGCTGCGCACCTTCATCGTCTATAGCCTTGATGATGTCATACAATCTGCTGCCAAGTTGATCCTGGATCTCAGACAGCTGATCTTCGGTCAAATTCTGCAAGCGGCCTTCATACTCGTGCATTTCTGCAATACTGCGGAACCTCTTTGCGGTTCCAGCACGGAGGGTCTTGATGCCGTTAAAGCCGGACACGTTTTTAGTAGAGCCTCCATTTTGGGTAGACATGGCCTTGACGATATTCTCCAGCGTTGCAGGAAGATGAGTCTGTTTGAAGGTACGTCGGTTTCCGCTGGGGGTAAACCGGTCTTTGTTGTTACGCACACCTCTGGATTTTTCGACGTTGCGGAACAACTCACGCACCCACGCCTCATACTCACCCGCGTCCAGTTTGGAGTCCACGGCAGCATTGGTTGCTGCAGCATCTGTGACAGTCTTGTACTCAGCGCCCATACCGACGCCGCTCAGATATGCCCGAATACGGTTCAAGACGCGACCCAGTCGAAGTGCGGACTTTGTAACGCCGGGATAGATTTCTTCAAGTTCCTTCCCGTGCTTATCGCGAACATCCTTCAGGACTAAGCCCGATACCTGCTCCGGGGCGTAGATGTCGAGAACTTCCAAAATCTGAAGATATTTATCCTCCATCTCCGGGCTGATGCCCACCGTAACCTCTTCCTGCCTGGTTTCGGGCTGGATATGTTCTCCGCGTTCCTCCAGATAGGCCGCTTTCAGTCCGTAATTATCAAGAGCATACTGAATAAGCCCTTCCTCGCCGTCATAGCGGTTCAGAATGTCTTCCATATCATAGGTAACACGACCGAGATCACGCCTGAAATACTCATCCACCTGCTTGCTCAGGCTAGAAAGTCGGCTATGAACCCGGGATGAAACCTTATCGTCCGCCTCATACTCGATCCGAGGGAACGTGGGAGTCCACGCATCGGCGGAATAGACCACATTCTTCTTGCTCTGCTTCGGATCGATGACCTCGCTGCCGAAAACAAGTGTAATATCTCCAAAGTTTGTATGGGGAATATCCGCTTTGGTGATTGCAATAGACGGCATAGGGAATCCGCCCAACTTCAGTGCCTTTTCAAGTTTATCTTCGGTGAGGTTATGCAAGGCTATAAGATTTTTGGTATACTCTACCGGTTCGCGCATCGAGAATTTCTTGTTGACTTCGATGTTCTTCTGTGCTACATTGAGATCAGCGGAACCCCCAATCATATCGCCAATCGATTCATTCGTAGTAGCGGTGGAGTGGGGTTCTGCATTTTTTATCTCAAAATGTGTTGGCATCATGTCCACAACATCATAGAAAACAGCCTTCCCATCGGAGGTAATGCCCACAACGACCTCAGCACTGTATTGGGCGGAACCAGACATGATTAGTGTCTTTCCGTGATCAAAGTCCACGAAATCGTCAGACCTGGGATGACTGAGTCCACCGTCTCTGTTCCAGTCCGTTGCTGCCACAACAATATCGTCCGCCACATCGGCTGCTCTCATCTTGTCTGCAAAAATCTCAGTATTGGTTCTGAACAACCGCGCAGTGTCTTTGGATCGTGTGTATTCTCTGCGAGAGGTGCGGTTGACCAGACGAGTGATTCCTTTTACCACAATCCCATCAGTGAACTGTTTCAATGCTTCTACCGCTGCGGCCTGTGCCTTGCGCTTTTTCTCCTGGTTCCAGCTGCTTGTGTCGATGTCTTTGAGAATATCGCTTTCAACTACAGCAACAAAACGACCATCCGTAGTTACTCTGATGGAATACTTTTCACCGCCATCGCCGGCGGTGTTTTTTTGTTCACCACCCCGTTCCATCGCCGCCTGGAAGTTCTCGGTGGCATCTGCAATACCCTCGGCAAACAGATCCTGGAGCTTTTCGATGGCATCCTTCATCTCCGCCACATACCGGCCTTCCACAGTATCTGCGGTCAGACCTTCGTACACGGAGCGGATCTTCGCAGCCAGATCCCTGATGAAGTCCTTGACCTTCTGCCACAGGGACTTGTCCTGCTGCTTCAGCCGGGTCAGCTTCTCCATCACATCGCCGTCAGAGAGCATGGTCTCCATGGAGTCGGCGATGATCTCTTCGAATGCCTCGTCATAGGTAAGGGTTCTGCCGTTGTTCTTGGCTTTCTGGATCTGCTTGGCCACCAGTTCATCCACACTGACATTCTTCTTGCCGTATTCGGTCATCAGGAAATCTGCCAGGGTCTTGAACTTCTCAGGAGACCACTTCTTGATATGGTGGGTCAGCTCATGGGATGCGGTAAACAGCATGGTACCGCCGCCGTTGGTACCGGCATGCAGGTCGATGTAAACCGCGTTGTTTTTGTAGTAGCCGTTGGCGCCTACTCTGCGGCCGGAGGAGTCCACCTTGGACTCGAAGATATGGAACTCCAGTCCGGTGACCTCTGCCACCTTCTCCAGAGCGGAAAGGCTGGTGCGCTGGATGTCGGTCAGCACTTTTGCGTTTCCTTCGAAATGCACCTTGCCGGAGGACTTCACCGCAGAGGTATTTCTCGCTGCCATCTGCGCAGATCTGGCGTTGTCTGCCGCTGCCTGACGTCCGGCCGCATAGATCATATCCACCTGTGCCGGTGCCAGATTGGATGCGACGGTCGTGGCGTAATTCAGATCCGCCCGGTTCATGCCGTGGTAGCCATGGCGGTAAGCCTGCGCTGCGCCCATTGCGTATACACCGGCGGAAATATTCTTGCCGGTCTTCTCATAAACCTGAAGAATGGTATTGGCCGCAGTGGGGGTCATGTTCTCAGCGGAGGTAATGCTCCGGAACACCAGATCGTATCCCTCGTCACCGAATTCAACATCCTCTGCATTGACGGTCTGGTTGTCTTCGGTTTCCAGGGTGACCTTGCCGTCCTTGATGGAGGTAACCTTCCTGGGTGTCACCACATTCCCGGTGGACTTGTGATAGGTCTTGCCATCTTCGTAGGTTCCCGCGCCCAGGGTCTCAGGCTCATAGACGGCCTCTGCGGCGATTGCCTGCTCGGTCGGCAAATTACCCTCGGTCTCAGGGATCGTTCCGCCTGCTTCAGCCGGATTCGTCCGGGAGGGGTCGAGCGCATCCATCACACCAGAGTAGCCAGCATTGCGCTGATTCACAGAGGAATTCCCGTTCATTACCTCACGCATGGTGTCCGCCAGAACCGTGTTCTTCTGGATCATCTCCATCTGAAGGTTGGAAACCTCGCCGCCTTCGATGACGTACTCCATGATCTTGGCATTCTTGATTGCGGTCTGGGCATCCATGCCTTTACTCATCAGAGACTTGGCGATGTCCGCCTTGTTCTGATCAGAAAGTCCTGCATCAACTTCCCGCAGGAGCCTGCCCAGGGTGTAGGCATCGGTGGTGATGTTCACCTTGTCTGCCAGTTCCCTGGCTGCGGAGCCGAGATCAAAGGTCTTACCCAGGTTCACAAGGCTCTCGCCGGCACCGCTGGTGATCAGCTGTCTGCCCTGTGCGTGGGTGCTTGCGGCATTGCCGACTACAGATGTGCCCTCGAAAACGCCCGCCGTCAGTGCGCCCAGAAGGCTGGAGTACAGCACATCCGTGCCATTGATGGCGTTGTTCTGGTTCAGGTAAATGTTCTTGAACCAGGTGGTCATAACTTCCTGAAGACCTTCTTCCAGACCTTCGGAAAGCATATTGCCGCCAAGCTCTCCGGCAGTCCGGAAGATCACATTGTCCACATTGCTCAGCAGCTTCTGGAGTGCGCCGCCGGTTACCTTACCGCCCAGCTTGGAGATACCACCCAGAAGGTAGTTCAGGCCCACTTCACTGGCGCCAACCATGGTTGCATAGGCACCGGCCTGCTTCTTCTCATAGCCCTGGTTCAGTGCTTCCTGGTATGCACCGCCCACAGCGGATGCGCCCAGAAGGACGTTGCCCACAACCGCACCGGAACCGGGGAGCAGATAGTTGGCGACAGTAGAAGCCAGAATGGAGGGAGCCATGTTGGCTGTGGTGGTAATGGCGTCGTAACCGATCTGGCCCAGGGAAGCACCGCCCATCCAGTCGGGGGTTTTGAAGCCGTCATCCTTCAGGTCTTCCCGCACCATCTGGGATGCCATCTGCTTGGCAGAGGCAGGAAGATATTCTCCATCCTGATTGTGAATCAGACTCTTCATGCCGCTCTGGAACTGGTCGATACCAGCCTCCACGCCGAAGGCCATCTCCAGTGCGGTGTGGCATTCCAGATCCTTGTAGATACTCTGCGCTCTGCGGTTATTCAGAGATTCCCGGATACCGCCCAGATACTCGTCCGCAGACTCAGCGCCCTCGGTGGCATAGTAGTAGTTGTAGATCTTCTTCTCATGGTCGGACAGCATGTCCAGGCCCGCCTCTGCGAAGTTGTCGTACACAAAACCGCCGCCACGGGTCAGCAGATCCCGGTATTCCTGTCTGTATTTCTCGTCGTTGATGTAGCGGTACTTGGCATCTTTGGTCGCAGTGTTCACAGCACCAAGTTCGGCGAACCGGCTGTCATTGGCAGCAGTCTCAGCCTTCCGGTGGGATGCCTGAATGCGCTTGGCTTCACCCAGGAACTGGTTTTTCTGGTTGATGCTGTTCTGGATTTCCTCCACCGTGCCGTATCTGGTGCGAAGATCTTCTATCCGGGAGGTATACTTCTGCATCTGCTTCTGGATTTCAGGAGTATCTCCGCCGAACCGCTTCAGTTTGATGATTTCACTGTCCAGCTGACCATACACAGACAGAATGGAATTCAGATCGGAGATTTCCTTCTCACCGGCCGCAGTATCGAACGTCAACTTCTTCTGCTGTTCATTGGCTCTTGCATAGCTTTCGTAATCCAGGTTGGTAGAGCGATAAAGTACACCAGTCTCATTCTCCCGCTTGGCCTGATCGGATGTCTGATACAGACGATACTGCTCCTCGTCGCCGAAGCGAGTCCAGTATTTTGCGTCTGCGATATATCTCTGCATGATCTTATTCTGATTGGCTCTTGCGCTACCCAGAGTAGATCTCACAGAATCTGCCCAGTCGGTATCCAGGTAATCCCGGTACTGGTCAAGCAGATCCATAATGCTGTTTGCTTCGATGTCGAAGTTCTGCTTCTGCTCTGCCGCGGTACGGTATTGGCTGTAGGTGTCCTTAAGATACTTGTTGCCATAGGTACTGGTTCGGGTGCCAAATCTGGAATTGTAATTACTGGTATAGTTTCGGTTGTTCTTCATCCAGGTGCCCACGCGGCTGTCCACCTCGCTCCGGACACTTGCAATGTCGACCTTCCCAGTTCTTACCTTCCAGTCCGTGTACTTCTTCCGGAAGGCGTCATACTCTTCTTTGGAGACAGAAGAGGGTCCCCCCTCCTGCTGTCTCTTTGCTTTCCAGGCTTCATACTTTTCGCGTTGTGTCATACTCAACCTCATTACATCAGCATGTTCGTAGTATTCTTCTTGACGTTACCGGGAGATTTCTTCTTATTAACGCCGGTATTGTTTTGCTTTTTCTGTTCCTCTTCTTCCAGCTCCATCAGGTAGAACATCTCCCACGCCTCGTCTTCGGTCATGTTGCTGTAATCAATGTTGGAGCTCCCACCGCCGCTGCCCTTCTGGGAGGCTGCGTAGTTCTGGTCGTACCGGCGCTTGTCCTCATCGAACTCCGCCTGCCACTGCTGGTCAGAGATCTGATCACGGTTCTGCTGATAGTCCATGGACTGCTGCCACTGGTCGTCCTCGACCTGGTCGCGGCCCTGCTGGTATTCGAAGCTCTGGTTCCACTGATCGTTGGCAATCTGATCCTGGCTCTGCTGGTAGGCGAATTCATCCTGCCACTGCTGGTCAGCAACCTGATCGCGGTTCTGCTGATACTCAAAACTCTGGTTCCACTGCTGATCGGCAACCTGATCCCGGCCCTGCTGATATTCGAACTGGGTCTGCCACTGCTGATCCGCAACCTGGTCACGGTCTTTCTGATAGTCAAACTGACTCTGCCACTGTTGGTCAGCCACCTGGTCACGGCCAACCTGGTAGTTGTAATTCCGGTCATTGATGAAGCGGTCGTAGTCGAAACCGCGCTCGGAAATATACTGGTTCCACAGCCGGTCAGCCTCGGCATTGTAGTCAGACACCTGGTCACGGTATCTGCCGTATTCCTGATTCTCTCTGTCAGCCAGCATACCGTACTGGTTGTAGAGATCATCGCCTTCCATCTGGTACCGCTGAAGGGCCATCTGGTAGAACTCAGGCACTCTCTCGCTTGCCTGCTGAAGATAACCCTGGTATGCCTGCTGGCCTACGTTCTGGGCATAGGAGCTGCCGTAGCCGCCGGTCAGAGCAGCCGCCTGACCCATGGTGTCCATCATGGCCTGTCTGCCCTGGTTGGCATATAGTTCTACCATCTGCTGATACATGGCATCGGAATTGATGTCGTACTGGAATGGATCACGATTTTGGATGGCGTTCATCATATCATCAATCATGCCCTGGTACTGAGACTGGTAGGCGCCGGGTTTATTGGCAGTGTATTGATTGTAGGCATTCTGGGCATTGGTCACAGCCGCGCCGGGGGTGTAGCTGTTGGGTTTGATTGTGGCCTGAGTATTAGGTTTTGCCTGAGGAGCGGATGCAGAACCAGGAAGCGTAGGGGCCTTCTGCGAAGTCTGTCCTGAGATTTGTTGTGTGGTCTTGCTACCAACATTTCTAAGCATGCTGGAGTTTACCCCGTAGGTCTTTTTGGGGTCGTAGTTGAATTTCATGTTTATCCCTCCTTATAAGATCTCTTGATGTGACTGATTAATCTCACCCATTGCTGATTGAATCTATTTAATCCGCGATTCCTCCTGTTCTGCCCACTTCGAATTGAGGGTAGCTGCGAGAAAGCAACTGTTGTAATCACCCATACAGCAACCTTTTTTGTGCTTCTTGAAGTCAGGCTTGGTTGCGAATTTGAGACGCAAGTTTGTATTGTCGATGAGATTCTCACAGAAGATTTCTGTTTTTTCCTCGCACCTGTAATACGGACATTTGACATAGATTGATACCTGATGCTTCAACGATTCTGCCCTCCACTATCAAGACTCATTTTCAGTATATCAACATAGGGTTATCCCACCCTCACAAATATTGAAACGCAGCTCAAGCTGCGTTTCTTTTCTTATGTGGAGCTATGATAGTACTGTTTTTTGATACGCTTTCGATACTCATTTGATCCGGGCGTTATTCATGCTCATACAGTCTCAGCCAGTCTTCCAAGCGCATTGTCACAAGCCAGGGTTTCCGGTTCTTCCGATGGAACAGCGCAGGCATACCATCATGCATTCTTTCGCTGTCGCGGATTGACTGATCCATGGCCTCACCGATATTCAGCTTTTCCACTCGCTTGACCTCAATGTGAATACCGGGAAGTCCGGATAGATCTGGAACTTCCCCAAAAGACAACGATCCGCCACGAGCGCATGAATAACCGTGTTTATGGAGGATCGCAGCCAGCTCTCGCTCGCCCTCTGCGCCTTTGCGCTGCGATTTACTTCCCATCAGACTGTCACCACGCCGCGCAGCCGGTAATTTCGGCCCTGTTTCTTCTCAATGCAGTATGTATGTCCCTGGGCCATTTCTACGATTCGCCCGCCAGAAGCTTCGTCGATGTCCACCAACTCAGCCGGGGATCTCTCCGTGGAGATAATTGTGGTGAGCCGCTTTAAATATCGATAGTTTATAAGATCATAGGCCAGATTCACATCAGCCGCTGTGGGATTGAATGAGCCATCAGCAGTTCGGCCTGTCTTGAAAAGGTCATCAATAAACAGGATAGGAGCCGTCTGTAATTTCTTTAGTGCCTCAACCTGGCTATTGGACTCCATGGCTTTCAGCTCCCGGACATCCTGCCGCCACGGCATATAGCGAACCTCCTTACCTGCTAAGAGAAGCTGGCGGCAAACTGCGGTGCAGAGATGGGTTTTTCCGCTACCGCTCTGTCCACAGAACAGGAGCCATCCGTCTACTTTATTGGCATAGTCTGCAGCCCCACGTTTGATAGCCGTCTGCCAAGGTTCGTTGTCTTGGAAGGCATCAAACGTATAGCTCTTGATAACTTCCCGGAGGCCTGATGCCTCCATCTTCTGAACGCACCGGCGGATCTTCATGCAATCACAGTCAACAATGGACATACCACCGCTCTCCTTGGGGATAGCATACCGCCCTCGGTTTAGGCACTTGGGGCAATCATAGCCGGTCAAATTGCCCGCCGTTTTATTGTACGAATCAATCTTAAGCCGTTCATGCTCCGCAGGATCAAACGACTGTGCCAACTGTCCATACATGTTTAGATTCAGCTTTTCCATTTGGTTGTTCCTTTCTGTTCCAGGTTCTTACTGCCGCTTTCCAGTCCTTCATAGGGTTCTTGCCTACCCGCCACCCGTTGGATGTGTAATAGTCAACAAACCTGTCCGCATCCACTGTATAACCCTTTTCTGTGCAATAGGCTTTGACCTGTTCCACGGTTGGAGGGGTAAAACGAGGGCGTGTGGGCGGCTTGTCCGCCTCTTTACCTTCAACTAAACTATCCTTACCTATACTAGACTTACCTAAACTAACCTCGGTTTCCATACTGTCAACCAACTGGTTGTCAGATGGTTGACAATTGGTTGTCGATTGGCTGACCCCGCTAAGCGCAACCCTACAAGAAGTATCTATCAGGTTCTTATATATGCCCTCATGATATCTATCCTTACGAATCTGATTGTTCGCATTCCAGTCAAGTATATAGGTCACCAAGTCCTCATTCAGAATTCGAACGAATCCTCTGCTCACCAGAACACGCAGATCATCTTCACTCGCACCTGTTTTTCTTATAATGCCGAACGCTTCAACGCAGCCATCATCGTCAGCTTCCATTCCGAGATCATAATAAAGCAAACGTGATGTTGCAGGCATCTTCAGAAATCTGGCGCTGCCGATAACCGATTTAGCAAACATTCTTCTTTCAGCCATCAAACCACCCCTCAATCCTTTCCTGGCCGCTAGCAGCATCTAGTGCTATCTGAGCCGATTGGGCAGCCTTGATGGTATTTCTGGCTCGTGCGTTAAGTGTTCTGGTAAAGCGAAGAAGCTCTGCCGGATCATTTGAAAGATAGTATCCAGCACCGCGGGAATCGGAAAGGATAACTGCGCCTGCTGCGCGTTCACGTTCTACCTCCTGCTGGAGAGAGCGAACGCTTGTGTAACCCAGGCTATCTGCCAAGACTTTAGCGGGAATTGCATTCTCCTTACCATAATGCAAGGAATCGCGCACTTTCATATCCGCCACCTCACAACTCTACCCGATGGAGCGTCGCCGGGGGCATGTTATCTTGACCATTCTCACACCGCAGAAAACTAACCAAATTTGTATAACTGAGCAGGCTCTTGCTACCAGCCTTACGTACTGGGACAACGCCCAGGCGAACCCACTGGCGGATGGCGTATTCAGAAATAGCAAGGCCATCACTTTTAGCTCTAGCTGCGGCCTGTCTAATAGTAACGATGTCGGGCATCAGATCGCCTCCTTTTCCATCTCCTCGATCACCTCCAAGATCTTCTCCTTTTCCTCCTCGGGAAGTTCTTGACGAAGCTTTTTTGAAAAGTGTGTCTCCGAAAGGCCAAGGGCCTTCGCCAACTGCCACTGTTTGACACCGGCTCGCATACAGGCAAATCGAATTTCGATATTTTCCATAAATATTACCTCCCTATAAAAAGTAGTTGAAATAGCGAATTCGTTATGCTATATTTATAACATAACATCTTGATGTTAGCAACCGTTTTTGTTATGCTCATTTCCAAACATAACAAACCAGCTATTTTAGGAGGTACACAAAAGATGGACATCAAAAAAATGATTGGAATGCGTATCAATTCATCCCTTGCTAGGTGCGATATGCTTCAAAAAGATCTTGCCAAGGTTTTAGGAGTACAGGACAACACTATTTCCTATTATTGCAAAGGTGTACGGGGGCCTCAGTTAGAGCAACTTCCCAAAATTGCCGAAACGCTCAACACTACCACCGACTATTTACTTGGTATTACTGATGATCCAGGGATTCAAAAAACTGCTGTCGATGATCTTGGTTTGTCTCCGAAAGCAATTGAGTGGATTGAAAAACTTGACAAGAAAGCTCCTTGTATCGATCATGATGATCGAATCTATGTTCTCAACTACCTTCTAGAGAACATAAACTTCCAGCTGTTTTTCTACAATCTCTGTGAATTCTACTATTCCAGTAGAGCGGAGGCGATTTACAACTATCTATTTGATCTTGCGTTCCCACAGATGGAAGGCGATGAAGATTTCGTTACACAGGACATGGGTGACAAATTCCGTACAAAGATCCATCATATTTTGGAAGCACATTCCATTCCTAACGAAATCCGAGATTACCTTGCCGCCACTAATGACCTGTGGAGCCGCCAGAATCTTGGAGATTCCCGCCTCGTTGATGTCCTCATGGGTGCGGAGGGATTCAATGTGAGCGATCTCCCTGAATTCCGTGTAAATAGAGACTTCTCCTCGCTGATGGAATCCATCAGGCATCACGCGGTTGAGAAAGGGACTCTTGGCATTCTTCCTGAAGATGTGATAGAGCCAATGCGTTAATCGATACGATCTTATACAGAACCATCACCATCATTTGATATCGAGTTTTGTAACAAATGGCAAATAAAAAACCGCCACCGTGGCGGCAACCACGATGGCGGTAAGCGTAAATCACTAATGACACCCAGAACTAGTCGATCTACAGAATTATTATAGCACAATAAATGGATCGGCGCAAGACTGAAAGGAGGTAACAATGGCATCCATCACCGAGAGAAACGGCAGCTACCAGATTGCCGTTTCATGTGGCCGGGACATCTTCGGAAAGAAGATCCGGGAGACAACCACATTCACGCCAGATCCAGCGCTAACCCCAAAGAAGCGGGAGAAGGCCGTTGCTGAATTTGCAGCCGATTTTGAACGCCGGGTAAAGAATGGCCAGGTTCTGGAGGGTGGCAAGACCACCCTGAAGGAATTCTCCGACCGATGGTTAAAGGAATATGCTCCTCAGAAGCTCCAGGCGGGCACTGTGGAAGCGTACCGGAAAGAGCTGGATAAAGTGCTACCCAAGCTGGGCCACCTGAAGCTGACAGAGCTGCGGCCTGCAAACCTGAATTCATTCTTCGTCTCCATGACGAAAGACGGTGCCAGAGCCGACGGAAGACCCGGAGGGTACAGCAAGGCCACCATCAAAAAGACACAGGACGTTTTATCCTCTGTCCTGAGAACCGCTGCAGAATGGGAGATCATCGAAAAGAATCCCATGGACAAGGTTCGCACTGTCGGAGAGATAGCCGCCGACAAAATCAAATTCTTCACACCGGATCAGGCAGCAACCTTCTTAGAATATCTGGAACAACCTCAGACGGTCAAAGTCAAGGGACATAACCGAACCGACGATACCGGAATTCAGTACACCGTAGGTGATTACGAGATCACGAAGGAAGTCCCGGAGCAGTATCGTGTCCTTTACAATCTGGCTATCTACACCGGCCTGCGTAAGGGTGAGCTGCTGGCTCTGGAATGGGCGGACATCGACTTCGAGAACAATACCGTCAAGGTGTCGAAGTCATGCTCTGTCGTAATGGGTCAACAGGTGACGAAATGCCCCAAGACAAAAACATCCAATCGGCTTGTGTCAATCCCTCGATTCCTCACACTTCGTCTGAGGGCCTTGAAAACCTCCCGGATCGCATACCGGCTTAGCCTGGGAGATTACTGGCAGGGCGCGGACTGGGTATTCATTCAGGAGAATGGGCGCCAGATGAATTACTGCACACCGAATCAGACCATGGTGAAGATCCTCAAGAGATATAACGATTCCCACGATGACGAATTACCCCTAATCCCTTTCCATGGCCTCCGTCACACCTCGGCTACACTACTGATCGCAGCGAAGCAGGATGTTCGGAGTGTATCCAGCAGACTGGGCCATGCACAGACCTCTACCACCATGAACATCTACGCCCACGCCCTTCAGGAAGCAGACCAGAAGGCAGCCAACGCACTGGAAAATATACTTGTAAAACGGGCATGAAAATAAAAATCCCCGCTCCGGTCATCAAATGTCCATCATTTGAAATCGGGGCGGGTTTTTGCTGCCTATAAAAGTTAGAAAAACACCCGGAATCTTTACGAAACCGGGTGTTTCGATGGAGCTAGTGACCTGACTCGAACAGGCGACCTTCTCATTACGAGTGAGATGCACTACCGACTGTGCTACACTAGCATATTAACCTTGATATTATATCTGGATTGTTTCAAATTGTCAACACTATTTTCTGATAGCTTCAAATTCCGTTGATTTACCATAGGAATGATGGTATAATTCTCCATAGAAACGCAAGAGGTGAACCATATGAAGAAACTTCTGAAATATATGCGTGGCTATGGCAGAGAATGTGTCCTTGGCCCGCTTTTTAAACTACTGGAAGCCAGCTTTGAACTGCTGATTCCTCTGGTGGTAGCAAAAATTGTAGATGCGGGTATTGGCGCCGCGGACAATGGGTATGTTGTAAAAATGTGCCTAGTGATGATTTCTCTCGGCATCATCGGTCTGGTTTGCGCGGTTACCGCTCAGTACTTCGCAGCCAAAGCCGCTGTCGGTTTTGCCACTCGCTTGCGCCATGCGGTGATGAAGCACATTCTGGGCCTTTCCTACACGGAAATTGATACCCTCGGTACTTCCACCATGATTACCCGCATGACCTCCGACATCAATCAGGTCCAGAACGGCGTAAATCTGACCCTCCGGCTGCTGCTGCGGTCTCCCTTCGTTGTTTTCGGTGCAATGATCATGGCCTTTACCATCGATTTTCAGGCTGCGCTGGTATTTGTGGGATTGATTCCAGTGCTTTGCCTGGTGGTTTTCGGCATCATGCTGATCACCATGCCCATGTACAAGCGGGTGCAGGGCAGCCTTGACAAGGTCACCTCTGCCACACGGCAGAATCTTGCCGGTGTCAGGGTGCTGCGGGCATTTACCAGAGAAGATGAGGAAGTGGAGGATTTTGAAAATCACACCGCTTCTCTGATGGCAGGCCAGCGGAAGGCAGGACGGATTTCCAACCTGATGAATCCTCTGACCTTTGTGATTGTGAACCTGGCTGTGATTGTTCTGATCAATGTGGGCGCGGTCAAGGTGCAGCAGGGCATTCTGACCCAGGGCCTTGTGATTGCCCTCTACAACTACATGACTCAGATCCTGGTGGAGCTGATCAAGATGGCCAATCTGATCATCTCCATGACGAAGGCAGCCGCCTGCGCCCAGAGAGTGGAAAGCGTGCTGGAAATTGAATCCTCCCAGAAAAACGGCTCCATCGTCCCCCAAAAGCTCCGGGGCGAAGTGGAATTTCGGAATGTGACCGCAAAATACCACGGTGCCCGCGAAGCATCCCTGGAAAAGATCAGCTTCACTGCCGCTCCGGGTGAAACCATCGGCATCATCGGCGGCACCGGTTCCGGCAAGACCACTTTGGTAAATCTGATTCCCAGACTTTACGATGCCTTCGAGGGTGAAGTGCTCATCGACGGCATCAATGTTCATGATTACGAGTTCAATTCCCTTCGGCAGCAGATCGGCGTGGTACCCCAGAAGAGTGTCCTCTTCAAAGGAAGCATCCGAAAGAATCTGCTCTGGGGCAGGGAAGAAGCCTCCGACGATGAACTGTGGGCCGCTCTCGATACTGCCCAGGCCCGGGAAGTGGTCAAGAGCAAGGAAGGCGAACTGGAAGCAGAGGTAGAGCAGGGCGGCGTGAATTTCTCCGGTGGTCAGCGCCAGCGTCTTGCCATCGCCAGAGCCCTGGTGAGAAAGCCTGCCATTCTGATTCTGGACGACAGCGCTTCTGCGCTGGACTACGCCACCGATGCAAAACTTCGCATGGCCATCCGGAACATGCCTGATTCGCCCACTACGTTCATTGTCTCTCAGCGCGCCGCATCTGTAAGATATGCAGATCAGATCATTGTATTGGACGAAGGTGATATGGTGGGCATCGGCACTCACGAAATGCTTCTGGAAAGCTGTCCTGTCTATCAGGAAATCTATTATTCCCAGTTTGAGCGGGAGGTGAAGGATCATGGCTAAAACCAATCAGAAAGCAGTGATTTCCCGGGTTCTTCGCTATGTACGGCCCTACTGGTTTGCTCTGGCAGGATCTCTGCTGCTGGCGCTTCTCTATGTGGCTATGACCCTGTATATCCCCATCGCTGTGGGTACTGCCATTGACGGCATCATCGGCAAGGGAAGTGTTCAGTTTGAGTGGGTGGCTCAGAGCCTGATGATTGTCTGCATCTGCACCGCCATTGCTGCTGTATCCCAGTGGCTCATGAGCGAGATCAACAATTTTGTCACCTTCCGGGTGACCCGGGACATCCGAAATGCAGCCTTCCGGCATATTCAGGTGCTACCTCTGTCTTACCTGGACCGGCATCCCCAGGGTGATCTGGTGAGCCGCGTGGTGAGCGATGTGGATACCTTTGCGGACGGCCTACTGATGGGCTTTACCCAGCTGTTCACCGGCCTGATGACAATCCTCGGCACCCTGTTCTTCATGCTGCGCATTTCCTGGCAGATCGCTCTGGTGGTCATTGTGATCACGCCTCTTTCTCTGGTAGTTGCCAATTTCATCGCCAGCCGCACCCATTCCATGTTCTCCCTCCAGTCTGTCACCCGGGGCGAGCAGACTGCTCTCGTCGACGAGACCATCGGCAATATGAAGCTGGTTCAGGCCTTCGGCCATGAAGGCGAGTCCATGGAAACCTTCGATGAGATCAACCACCGGCTGGAAAAGGTATCCCTCAAAGCCATCTTCTTCTCCAGCCTGACCAATCCATGCACCCGGTTTGTCAACTCTGTGGTTTACGCAGCCGTAGCCCTCACCGGCGCCCTGATGTGCATCAGTGGCGCGGGATACTTCTCCGTGGGTAATCTGACCGCGTTCCTCAACTACGCCAATCAGTATACCAAACCCTTCAACGAGATCTCCGGCGTCATCACGGAACTCCAGAACGCCCTGGTCTGCGCCGACCGGGTCTTCCAGCTGATGGATGCTCCTGCCAGAACGCCCGAGCCAGAGAACCCTCAGCGGCCTGAGAAGGTGGAAGGTGCCATGGAGATCAAGGATCTCTGTTTCTACTATGTACCTGAAAAGCCCCTCATTGAAGATTTCAATCTTTCTGTTAATCCCGGTCAGCGTGTGGCTATTGTCGGTCCCACCGGCTGCGGCAAGACAACCTTCATTAACCTTTTGATGCGCTTCTACGATCCCCAGGGCGGCGATATTCTTTTGGACGGCATTAACACCCGGGATATGGAACGGGGCGAACTGCGGCGCAGTGTGGGCATGGTGCTTCAGGATACCTGGCTGAAAGCCGGAACTATCCGGGAAAACATTACCATGGGCAAGCCAGACGCAACAGACGAAGAAGTCATCGCTGCTGCTATGCAGGCTCATGCCCACGGCTTTATCAAACGGCTGCCCAACGGTTATGAAACGGTCATTTCCGAATCCGGCGGCAATCTGTCTCAGGGACAGAAGCAGCTGCTGTGCATTGCCCGGGTGATGCTGTGTCTGCCGCCCATGCTGATTCTGGACGAAGCAACTTCTTCCATCGATACCCGTACGGAGATTCAGATCCAGCAGGCTTTCAATTCCATGATGAAGGGGAGGACATCCTTTATCGTTGCCCATCGCCTGTCCACCATCCGGGAGGCTGACCTGATTCTGGTGATGCGGGACGGCCACATTGTGGAGCAGGGAAGCCACGAAGAGCTGCTCCGCAAACGGGGATTCTACGCAGAACTCTACACCAGCCAGTTTGCTCACTGATGTATTTTGACCCTCAAAAACCCTTCAAAAAATTTTTATAATTTCTGAAAAAAGGGGTTGACAAAAAAGGGATCGTGGTGTATTATATGCAAGTCGGCAAGAGCTGATGCGCATGGAGAAGTCGCGTAGCTGGCCGAGCGCGCACGATTGGAAATCGTGTATACCCCAAAAGGGTATCGAGGGTTCAAATCCCTCCTTCTCCGCCAGAAAGAACACCTCATCCGAAAGGATGGGGTGTTCTTTTTTATATGGATGCAGGCCAGCGGTTTATAAAAGAATTACAACCCCCACTCAGTCATTAGGCTGGGTGGGTTTTTACGCAGTTTGATGATTTAGATAGAAAAAAGACCACATCTGGAAAGATGTGGTCTTTGGCGGAGTGAGAGGGATTTGAACCCTCGCGCGGCTTTTGACCGCCTACTCCCTTAGCAGGGGAGCCCCTTCGGCCTCTTGGGTATCACTCCGAATCAGTCCTGTATTAAGCTGACTAGGATAGTCTAGCACAAACAGGCCTACTTGTCAAGCATAAAAATCAGGAAAAGACACTCAATTGACTGTGAACAAGATCTTTGGTAAAATGATTCCGGAAATGGAGTGATTTTTATGACGAAGCACCCGATTGAACCTGTATTCAACGAGTATTCCCGCATCCTGATTCTGGGAAGCTTTCCTTCTGTAAAATCGAGGGAAGAGATGTTTTTTTACGGACATCCTAGAAATCGGTTCTGGAAAGTTCTGGCGGCTGTTCTTGAAGCAGAAGAGCCGAAAACAGTGGAAGAGAAGAAGCAGATGCTGCTCAAGCACAACATTGCACTTTGGGATGTGATTGCTTCCTGTGAAATTTCGGGCAGTTCTGACAGTTCCATCAAAAACGTGATGCCCAATGACGTGGGCAGAATTCTGAAATATGCGCCCATTGAAAAGATTTTTATCAACGGCAGGACGGCGGAGAAATATTACCGCAAGCATCTTCAGCCGGTTCTGAACAGGAAAGGAATTTGCCTTCCTTCCACGTCCCCTGCCAACGCATCCTGGCCTTTGGATCGATTGACAGAGGAATGGAAACGAATTCGCTTTGAAAATATGTAATTATTCAGAATTTTCTTGCATTTGCCAATTTGCTATGATACAATCGATATAAGAATATATCGATAAGATATTGTATCGATTGAGTGAGGAATTGCCATGGAAAAGAAAGTGTCCAAATCTGTGTTGAAACGTTTGCCTGTGTATCTTGCTTACCTGAAGGGAATTCAGGATGCAGAGACACCCTATATCTCTGCAACCTCTCTTGCCAATGCTTTGGGCATGGGCGAAGTGCAGGTTCGCAAGGACCTTGCCATGGTCTCCGACGGCGGCAGACCCAAGATCGGCTATATGCGTGAAGGCCTGATTGAAGATCTTGAGCAGTTCCTGGGTTATGATAATACCACCGACGCCGTCATTATCGGTACCGGCAAGCTGGGTCAGGCGTTGCTTGACTACAAGGGCTTCGATGAATTCGGTCTGAACATTCTGGCAGGTTTCGATGTAAATCCCACCATGGAGCATACCGAAGACGGTAAGCCCATCATGCACATGGACAAGCTGGAGCAGTTCTGCCACACCAACAAAATCCTGATGGCCATCATCACCGTGCCCAAGGAGCACGCCCAGGATGTTTGCGATCAGCTGATCGCCTGCGGCATCAAGGCAATCTGGACCTTTGCATCTACCCATCTGGAAGTGCCCGACCATATTCTGGTTCACTATGAGAATATGGCAACGTCTCTTGCGGTGCTGAGTATGCACCTGAAGACCCAGATCAAGGAAAAGAAGTAAATTGAAACTCCGTACCGATTCCGGTACGGAGTTTTTGTGTTCAGAACTTCTTGCTGTAGTAGAGCTTGCAGCCGAAACCAATGAATGCCTGAATGGTTTCCACAGCCAGAATGGTAATGCCGACAGTCATGTGGAAATAGCTGATGATCATACCGGCAACCAGACCCAGCAGCAAGGTGATCTGCATGGAAGCGGAGCGGGCGGAAGTCCATATTTTGATGGAGCGCTCGTCATTGGCTTCCACATAGAGCTTTTTCAGCTTCTTGTCGTCTTTCAGGGCGCGGATTCCGCGGATAAGACCATAGACCATCAGAGCCAGCAAGCCGAAGGATGCGCCGGAAATCATTCCGCGCCACATGCTCTGCCAATGGCTGTCGCCTCCGACAGGGGTCAGCTCCACAAGACCTGCCTCCGCTGCAAAGCCCAGAACACTGAAAATGGCGAGAATGACGCAAAAAACAGCAGTAATGCGAACTTGTACTTTCAATTCATCCTTAAACTGTTCCATAATTAATCCTCCAAATCAGAGAAGTCGAAGACTTCCTCGATGGTAAGTCCAAAATAATGTGCGATTTTGTATGCAAGGGGCAAGGAAGCGGTGTACTTTCCCACCTCGATGGAGGTGATGGTCTGGCGTGTGGTACCGACAGCCTCGGCCAGTTCCTCCTGAGAGAGCTTCCGCATCTTTCGGAGCTCGCGGATTTTCGTTTTCATAGGGATTCTCCTTTTCTTGATCCCCATGCGTCCATAGAGATCAAATGCTAAGTTAACTTTGCATAAATAGCATAGCAAACTTTGCAAAATTTGTCAAGTCTGCTTTGCAAAAAAGAATAAAAAAGCTCCGCACCAATTTTGGTGCGGAGCAATACTTTTTACTTGCCGGGCTTGAAGGAGTCCTTCAGGCTGACAGAGCGGTTGAACACCAGGTGATCGGGGGAGGAGTCCTTGGAATCGGGGCAGAAATAGCCGATTCTCATGAACTGATAGGAAGCGGGAGCCTTGGCGTTCTTCAGGAATGCTTCGACCTTGCAGCCGGTGAGCACTTCCAGGGAGTTGGGGTTCATGCATGCCAGGTAATCCTTGCCTGCTGCATCGGGATCGGGATCGTCAAACAGGTTGGAGTACTGACGGACCTCGGCGTCCACACAGGTTTCTGCATCCACCCAGTGGATGGTTGCGCCCTTGACCTTGCGGCCGTCAGCGGGATCGCCGCCGCGGGACTCGGGATCATAGGTTGCCAGAACTTCCACCACGTTGCCATTCTCATCGGTGACGCAGCCGGTGCACTTGATCAGGTAAGCACCCTTCAGGCGGCACTCGGGGCCGTCAGGATACAGACGCTTGTACTTGGGAATGGGCTGTGCCAGGAAGTCGTCAGCTTCAATCCACAGATTGCGGGAGAAGGAGACTTCACGGGTGCCGTCCTCGGGATGGTTGGGGTTGTTCTCCACGACCATGGTCTCAACCTGGCCCTCGGGATAGTTGGTGATGGTCAGCTTCACGGGCTTCAGAACAGCCATGACACGCTGAGCGGTATCATTCAGGTCCTCACGCAGGCAGAACTCCAGGAATGCGAAGGGGATGGTGTTGGGGCTCTTGGCAACGCCCACGCGGTCGCAGAAATTGCGGATGGCGTTGGGGGTGTAGCCGCGGCGGCGCAGGCCGCACAGAGTGGGCATTCTGGGATCATCCCAGCCGGAGACGTAGCCGTTTTCCACCAGGTTTCTCAGCTTGCGCTTGGACAGCACGGTGTGGTCGATGCCCAGACGGGCGAACTCGATCTGGCGGGGGCGATGGGGCACGGAGACATTCTCAACCACCCAGTTGTACAGGGGGCGATGGTTCTCGAACTCCAGGGAGCACAGGGAGTGGGTGATGCCCTCCAGGGCGTCCTGGATGGGATGGGCAAAGTCATACATGGGGTAGATGCACCACTTGTCACCCTGGCGGTGATGGTGCATATGACGGATGCGGTAAATGACGGGGTCGCGCATATTGAAGTTGCCGGAGGCCAGATCGATCTTGGCTCTCAGGGTGTACTTGTTATCCTCGAATTCACCGTTGCGCATGCGCTGGAACAGATCCAGGCTCTCCTCGATGGGGCGGTCACGCCAGGGGGAGATGGCGGGGGTGTTCAGGTCGCCGCGGTATTCCTTGGCCTGCTCGGGGGTCAGCTCGCAGACGTAGGCAAGGCCCTTCTTGATCAGTTCCACGGCATACTCGTAGTCCTTCTCAAAGTAGTCGGAGCCATAGTAGAAACGGTCGCCCCAGTCAAAGCCCAGCCAGTGGATGTCTTCCTTGATGGCCTCAACGAACTCCACGTCTTCCTTGGTGGGGTTGGTGTCGTCCATACGCAGGTTGCACAGGCCGCCGAACTTCTCGGCGGTGCCGAAGTCGATGATCAGGGCCTTGCAGTGACCGATGTGCAGATAACCGTTGGGCTCCGGAGGGAAACGGGTATGAACGGTCATGCCCTCGTACTGGCCACCGGGACCGATGTCTTCTTCGATGAAGCTCTGAATGAAGTTTTTGCTTTCAGTAATTTCAGCCATAATAAAACTTCCTCTCTTGTGTATTTTTCCAGATTGTCTCATTATAACCCAATGAATCCGGATTTGCAACCGAAAATCACGCCCAAATCCGTTTTCTTTGGAAACTTAGCCTGTGTTCAATTTGTACAGAAGGGAAGAAACTATGAAATTTTGGAAAACATTCGCCGAAAACTTAAAATTGTGGTTGTCAATTTGACTGTCTTATTATAAAATAGGGGAAGATACATAAGAGGTATGATCCCAAAATAGTATTTTGCGGTCTGCCCGGAAAGAGAGGATCAACTGTGTCTGAAATCAAATACAAGAGAATCCTGCTGAAGGTAAGCGGCGAAGCCCTTGCCGGCGAAGAAGGCCACGGCCTGGACTTTACCGTCCTGCATGATGTCTGCGCTTCCATCAAGGAGTGCGTTGATATGGGCGTGCAGGTAGGTCTGGTCATCGGCGGCGGCAACTTCTGGCGCGGCGTCAAAAACGGTGCAGGCAAGCTCCAGCGCTCCCACGGCGATGCCATGGGCATGCTGGCTACCGTTATGAATGCCATCGCTGTGGCCGACGTTCTGGGCCAGCATGGCGTGGATGCCCGTGTACTTACCGCTGTGGAAATGAATAAGTTCGCCGAGTATTTCACCCGGGATACCGCCGAGCGTTACCTGAATGACGGCAAGGTCGTCCTGTTTGCCGCAGGCACCGGCAACCCCTATTTCTCCACCGATACCGGCGCTGTGCTGCGCGGTGTGGAAATCGAGGCTGATGCCATCCTGATGGCCAAGAACGTGGATGCCATTTACTCTGCCGATCCCAACAAGGATCCCAATGCCGTCCGCTACACCAAGCTGACCTATAACGAGGTTCTGGAGCAGAACCTGAAAGCCACCGATATCACTGCCATGGCTCTGGCTATGGACAATGACATGACCATGGTCTGCTTCGGCCTGGCTGAAGAAAACAGTATCGTCCGTGTGGTTCGCGGCGAAGCAATCGGAACCACCGTTCAAAACAAGTTTTAATCAAGTTTAATTAGGAGGACTATAATTATGCCCGTTGATTTTAAGGATTACTCTAGAAGAATGGACCGTGCTCTGGACCATCTGCAGGAAGAATTCGGCGCTGTCCGCGCCGGCCGTGCCAATGCCAAGGTTCTGGACCGTATCACTGTTGAATATTATGGCAGCGAGACTCCCCTGAACGGTGTTGCCACCATTTCTTCCCCCGATGCACGAACCCTGGTCATTCAGCCCTGGGACACCAAGCTGCTGAAGGATATCGGCAAGGCTATTCAGATGTCCGATCTGGGCATCAACCCCCAGAACGACGGCCGTGTCATCCGCCTGACCTTCCCCCAGCTGACTGAGGAGCGTCGTAAGGATCTGACCAAGCAGGTTAAGAAGTACGCCGAAGAGGCCAAGGTTGCAATGCGCAACATCCGCCGCGACGGCATGGACTACGTCAAGAAGCTGAAGAAGAGCAGCGAAATCACCGAAGATGACCAGAAGAAGGCAGAGAAGGATCTGCAGGATCTGCTGGACAAGAACATCAAGAAGGTGGATGCCGCTCTGGCAGCCAAGGAAAAGGAACTGATGGCTATCTAAGTGGTAGCTTCCGGAGTTGGGGGCGCGTTGCGCCCCCAACAACTGTTCATCAATCTATAAAAGAGGTTGAATCATGTCCCATACAGAAAACAATATGCCCCAGCATATTGCCATCATCATGGACGGCAATGGCCGCTGGGCAAAAAAGCGGGGTCTGCCCCGTACCGCCGGTCATGCAGCCGGTGCGGAATCTTTCCGTAAAATTGCAAACTACTGCCGCACCCTGGGTGTCAAATACCTGACGGTGTACGCATTCTCCACTGAAAACTGGAAGCGCAGCCAGGAAGAGGTTTCCGGCATCATGAAGCTGCTGGGCAAATATCTGACCGAAGCGCTGCAGGATATGGAGAAGAACCGCGTCTGTTTCCGCTTCTTCGGAGACCTGAACAAGCTGAGCCCCGAGCTTCAGAAGCTGTGCAATGATGCGGCTGAAAGATCTTCCGACTATGATGTTCAAGTGAATTTTTGCCTGAATTACGGCGGCCGGGATGAGATTGTCAGGGCAGCCAGAACCTTCGCTCAGGAGGTTGCTGAGGGTAAGCGTCAGCCTGAGGAGCTGACCGAAGAACTGCTCTCCGGTTACCTTTACTCTTCCGATGTGCCGGATCCTGAACTGATCATCCGTCCCTCCGGCGAAAAGCGGACCAGCAATTTCCTGCTGTGGCAGTCCGCCTATTCCGAATTTGTGTTTATGAATGTACTGTGGCCTGACTTCGGTCCCTCTGATCTGGATGAAGCCATTGCAGAATACCAGCGGCGCAACCGCCGTTTTGGAGGCGTATAAAGAAAAATGAAAACTAGATTGATTACGGCAGCGGTGGCGATCCCTGCGCTGCTGATTATCCTGCTGGTGGTCCCCAAGTCTGTTGCAGCAGTCATCTGGGGTCTGTGCCTTGCCATCGGTGCCTATGAGATGCTGTTCCGCACCGGTCTGGTTACCGAACCCCGGTTGGTGATCTATGCCTGCATCATGGCATTTTCTACAACCATGTGGAGCTATTTTGATGCCATCCATGCTTATGGTCAGCTGGGTATCCTGCTTTTCGTGGTGGTTTATTTCACAGAGATGATGATGTCCCATGTGAAGATCACCTTCGACAAGGTGGCCATGTGCTTCTTTGCAGGTCTGCTGGTTCCTTTCCTGCTGAGCAGTTTGATGCGGATTCTGGGCATGAAGATCGGCCGTTATCTGGTGCTGATTCCCTTTATTGTGGCATTCATGTCCGATTCCGGCGCTTACTTTGCAGGACGTTTCTTCGGTCAGCGGAAGCTCGCTCCTGTGATCAGCCAGCATAAGACCGTGGAAGGCGCCATCGGCGGCGTTGTTGCTGCCATTTTGGGCATGCTGATCTATGCGGTGATCCTGGATCTGCCCTTTGAACCCTTCAATTTCAATGTCAATTATCTCAATGCCATGCTTTACGGCCTGGTGGGCAGTGCTGCAGGTGTCTTTGGCGATCTGTGCTTCTCCGTTGTGAAGCGGCAGACTGGTATCAAAGACTACGGCAATCTGATCCCCGGTCATGGCGGTGTGCTGGACCGTTTTGATTCCATGATGATGGTTGCTCCTCTGATCGAAGCTCTGGTTCTGCTGCTGCCCATGGTGCGTTAAAGGTAAGAAATTATGGTTAAAAATGTTTCTGTGTTAGGCTCTACCGGCTCCATCGGCCGGCAGAGCCTGGATATTATCAGCCGCCTGCCCGAGATCCGGGTGGTGGCTCTGACCGCAGGCTCCAGCGTGGAGCTGATGGCTCAGCAGTGCCGTGAGTTCAGCCCTAAACTGGCTGTTATGGCAACGGAAGAAGCTGCTGCACAGCTGAAAGATCAGATTTCTGATCTGCCCATCCGTATTTCCTGGGGTGAAGAAGGTCTCATCGAGGCTGCCACCATGGAAGAAGCGGACTGTGTCATCACCGCTGTTGTGGGTATGGTGGGCCTGAAGCCTACTCTTGCTGCCCTGAAGCTTGGCAAGCGGATCGGTCTTGCCAATAAGGAGACCATGGTCTGCGCCGGTGAACTGGTCATGGCGGAAGCCAAGGCTCACAATGCCGAGATCATTCCTGTTGATTCCGAGCATTCCGCAATTTTCCAGTGCCTGATGGGCTCCGGCGAGCGGAAGGAAGTCAAGCGGATCATCCTGACTTGCTCCGGCGGTCCCTTCTATGGCATGACCAAGGAGCAGCTGAAAAAGGTCACCAAGGCTGATGCCCTGCGCCATCCCAACTGGAAGATGGGCGCCAAGATCACCACCGACTGCGCCACCCTCATGAACAAGGGACTGGAAGTCATTGAAGCCATGCGGCTTTATGAACTGCCTCTGGAGCAGGTGGATGTGGTTGTCCACCGCCAGAGTGTTGTCCACAGCATGGTGGAATTCGTCGACGGCGCTGTCATGGCCCAGATGGGCACCCCTGATATGCGCCTGCCCATTCAGCTGGCGCTGACCTACCCCGATCGGGTCATCTGCCCTGTGGATCCTCTGGATTTGATCCGCTGCGGCGCTCTGACTTTTGTGGAGCCTGACCTGGACTGCTTCCCCTGTCTGCAGCTTGCCATGGACTGCGCCAAGCGCGGCGGCACATCCTGCCCTGCCATGAACGGCGCCAATGAGGAAGCCGTTGCCATGTTCCTTCACGATGAAATCGGTTTCTACGATATTTATCGTCTGGTGCGCGATGCGGTGGAGGAAGTGCCCTTTATCCAGAACCCCACTCTGGAGGAGATTCTGGAAACCGACCGTCTTGCCCGTGAGGCTGTCAGACGGTTATCTAAAAATTAAGCGAGGAATCCTATGTCCATTGTTTTCGCAATTTTACTCTTTAGTATTCTGATTTTTGTTCACGAGTTTGGCCATTTCATTGCTGCAAAACTTTCCGATGTCCAGGTCAATGAATTTTCCATGTTCATGGGCCCGGCAATTTTCAAAAAGCAGGTTGGGGAGACCCTCTATTCCATCCGCTGCGTGCCCATAGGCGGCTACTGCGCCATGGAGGGCGAGGATGAGGATACGGACAATCCCCGTTCCTTCCAGAAAGCAGCCTGGTGGAAGCGGCTGATCATTCTGCTTGCTGGTGCTTTCATGAATTTCATCACCGGTCTGCTGATCTTCCTGATTTGCTATGCCCCCATGCAGCAGTATGCGGTTCCTGTCATCGACTACTTCGAAGAAGGCTGTGTCCTGCAGGCAGAAGACGGCCTGCAGCCCGGGGACCGGATTCTGAAGGTCGACGGCGACCGGGTTTTCACTGCTTCCGATTTTTCTACCATTCTTTCCCTGAACCCCGGCGATATCCATGACCTGGTGGTGGAAAGAAACGGCGAAAAGGTCATTCTCGATGACTTCAACATGGTCAAGGCTGAGTTTCCTGATCCCAACGGCGGCACCAGTGTCCGCTATGGCTTCAATTTCTCCCTGGAGGATGCAACTTTTGGAAGAAAAATTGCCTATGTATGGAATGTCGCCATGAGCAATGTCCAGCTGGTGAAGCTCAGTGTGGAAATGCTGATTTCCGGTCAGGCTGGTATCCAGGATATGGGCGGCCCTGTGATGATCGTGGATCAGATGAATCAGGTGGCTGCTGCGTCTCCCACTGCCTTTGATGCTTTCCTGAATATGCTCTATTTCGGCGGTTTCATTGCCATCAACCTGGCGGTGATGAACCTGCTTCCCATTCCTGCTCTCGACGGCGGCAGAGCTGTCTGCCTGCTGATCACCGCGGCGGTGGAGGGCATTACCCGGAAGAAGATCAATCCCAAATACGAAGGTTACCTCCACGGCGCCGGCATGATTCTACTGCTGGGCCTGATGGCGGTAATTATGTTTAAAGATATTTTTGTCATTATCAAGAGGTAAACACATGACCAGACAAATAAATGTTGGCGGTGTGATCATCGGCGGCGGCGCCCCTGTGGTCATCCAGTCCATGCTGAATACCAAAACCACCGATGTGGCTGGCTCTTTGACTCAGATCGAGCAGCTGAAGGCTGCCGGCTGCCAGATTGCCCGCCTGGCAGTTCCCAATATGGAAGCTGCCCGGGGATTTGCAGAAATCTGCAAGGAGAGTCCTCTGCCCCTGGTGGCTGACATCCATTTTGACTACAAGCTGGCCATCGCAGCTGCCGAAGGCGGCGCATCCAAGATTCGCATCAATCCCGGCAACATCGGCGGTGAAGACCGGGTCAAGGCTGTTGTGGATATCTGCAAGGATAAGAAGATTCCCATCCGCATCGGCGTCAACGGCGGCAGCCTTGACAAGCGGTTGCTGGAAAAGTACGGCCATCCCACTGCGGAAGCTCTGGTAGAAAGCGCCTTTGAGCATCTGGCGCTGCTGGAAAAGTATGGCTTCTATGACACCTGCCTGTCCATGAAGTCCTCCACTGTTCCCACCATGGTGGCTGCTGCACGGCTGTTCCGCAGCAAGTGCGACTATCCTCTGCACATCGGCGTCACCGAAACCGGTCCTGTGAAGCAGGGGCTCATCAAGTCTGCCATGGGCATCGGAAGCCTGTTGCTGGACGGCATCGGCGACACCATCCGTGTCTCCCTGACTGATGACCCTGTGGAGGAAGTCTATGCCGCCAAGGATATTCTGAAGGCTGCGGGTCTTCGGAAGGAAGGTGTCAATATCGTCTCCTGTCCCACCTGTGGCAGAACCCGCATCGACCTGATCGGTCTTGTGAACCAGGTTGACGAGGCACTGAAGGAATGTGAAAAGCCCATTACTGTTGCGGTTATGGGCTGTGTGGTCAACGGTCCCGGTGAGGCAAGAGAAGCCGACATCGGCATCGCCGGCGGCGACGGCTGGGGCATGATTTTCGAAAAGGGCGAGCAGAAAGAGAAGCTTCCCTATGACGAGCTGCTTCCTGCACTCCTGAAGCGCATCGAAGCCATGTAACATATACAAACGGGGCGATGATTCGCCCCGTTTTCACCCCGTATCAAGCGAGGTACTTATGAGCGAACAAGTCTATTTATATAATATGTTCCCGGACTATGAACCGCCTGAGGAGCTTTGCGAAGCATTCCATCAGGCGGCGATTGTAGCTGCGGATATTGATCCGGAAATCTGGGAAGTCAGTGTGGTCATTCATTCGGAAAACTATATTCCCAAGCGGTTTCTGGATCAGGCGGCAGCGGAAACCGGCAAGCTGTACGGTCTTCGCCGTCTGGAAATTACCGCAACACACCCGGAGTCTGAAATTCAAAAGATCGAACCAATGGAACTGATGTTTATGTTCGTGGATCAGAATTCCATGACCCGGGGAAGTCTTGCCGGTGCCAAATGGCTGTGGAATGGATATGAACTGACCATTCAGCTGCTGGGCAATGGCAAGAAGGATCTGGAAGAGTTGGTACCCTCTGTTCAGCGGCAGCTGCGGGAGCGGTTTGCAGCACCTGTGACAATCAAAATTGAAGCAGGACAGGCTCTGGACGGTCAGGCGCTTTACGATGCCATGGAGTCCATGCGGTCCGAACTGATGGAAAAAATCCCTGTTGCCGAACCCAAGAAGGAAGAAAAGGCATCTGCACCGCCTCCCAGTGAAACCTTCTTCGGAAAGCCTTTCAAGGGTGATCCTGTTCCCATGAAGGATTTGGACCTCGACATGGGTCTGATCATTGTGGAAGGTAAGATTTTTGCTGCTGAACACAAGGAACTGAAAAAGAACAAAGCCTGGGTTCTGAATTTCGACATGACGGATAATACCGGCTCCGTCCGGATCAACCGCTACATGGACGAAAAGGATGCCCTGCCCCTGCTGGAGCATATCAAGATCGGCAATGTCCTGAAAATTCAGGGTAAGCTGGAAATCAACCGTTACGATAACGAGCTGGTGCTGAAGCCTTTTGCCATGATGCCCGGAAGCCTGCCCAAGCGGAAGGATACCTATGACGGCGGCAAGCGTGTGGAGCTTCATATGCACACCGCCATGAGCAACATGGATGCCCTGACCTCCACCAAGGCTGCCATCAAGCAGGCAGCTGCCTGGGGTCACAAGGCCATCGCCATCACAGACCACGGCTGCGTTCAGTCCTTTACGGATGCCTTGCACGTAGTGGAGGACTGGAAGGGCGCTCCCAAGATTGCGGGCACCGACGAGACCATCAAGATCCTCTACGGCTGCGAAGGTTATTATGTCAATGACGTGGACGATAAGATTGCTGTCCACGGCACTCAGGACATGTCCTTTGAGGATGAATTCGTTGCCTTCGACCTGGAAACCACCGGTCTTTCCCCCAGAACCGACAAGATCATCGAAATCGGTGCGGTTATCATGAAAAACGGCATAGAAGTCAGCCGCTACCAGACCTTTGTGGATCCCCATCAGAGCCTTCAGAAGGTAACTACGGAGCTGACAGGCATTACCGACGATATGTTGGAAGGTGCTCCCAGCATTGAAACAGCTCTTCCGGAATTCCTGGAATTTGTTGGAGGCCGGGTACTGGTTGCCCACAATGCAGACTTCGATACCGCATTTATCCGCGAGGCTTGCCAACAGCTGGGTTATGAGTACAATTACACTTCTGCGGACACTCTTGTTCTGTCCCAGAATCTGATGACCAAGCTCAACAAGCATAAGCTGAACATTGTGGCCAACGCCCTGAGTCTGCCCGAATTCAACCACCACAGAGCCGCTGACGATGCGGTGACCTGCGGCCTCATCATGGCAAAGTTCATGGACATGATGAAGGAAATGAGTATTGACACCCTCCGGGCAGTGAATCCTGCCATGGAGAAGATTCGCGCAGAACTCCGTAAGGACGAGCGCTATGCTCAGCATATTATCCTCTTTGCAAAGAACCAGATCGGTCTTCGGAATCTCTATCAGCTGATTTCCGAAGCCAATCTGTACCATTTCAAGCGCGTTCCCCGTATCCTGAAGTCTGAGCTGATCAAGCACCGGGAAGGTCTGATCATCGGTTCTGCCTGTGAAAACAACGAACTGTTCCAGGCGGTGCTGAAGGGTAGAAGCGATGAGGAGCTGAAGCGCATCGCATCTTTCTATGACTATCTGGAAGTCCAGCCCATCTCCAACAACCGCTTTATGATTGCGGAGGAGAAGATCCCTGTCCATAACGATGAGGATCTTCGGAATCTGAACCGTACCATCGTGCGGCTGGGTGAGGAAATGGGCAAGATGGTTGTTGCCACCGGCGATGTCCACTTCCTGAATCCGGAGGATGAGATTTTCCGCCATATCCTCCTTGCCACCAAGGGCTTTAAGGATGCGGACAAGGACAATCCTTTGTATCTGCGCACCACTGATGAGATGATGGCGGAATTCTCCTACTTAGGAGAAGAGAAGGCCTATGAGATTGTCATCAAAAATCCCAATCTCATTGCCGATATGTGTGAGACACTCCGTCCCGTGCCCCATAATCTGTTTGCGCCCAAGATTGAAAACTCTGTCGAAGACCTGAAGAATCTGGTCTACGGCAAGCTTCACCGTCTTTACGGCGATAATCCTCCTGAGTCCTTTGTCAAGCGCGTAGACACGGAGCTCAACGACATCATCACCTGTCACTATGACGTCATCTACATGTCCGCTCAGCGGCTGGTACAGAACAGTCTGGAAAACGGCTATCTGGTCGGTTCCCGAGGTTCCGTTGGTTCCTCCATCGTGGCCTTTATGTCCGGCATCACGGAGGTCAACTCCTTCCCGCCTCACTACCGCTGTCCGAATCCCGACTGTAAGCACACCATTCTGGATGTGCCCAAGGAATTCAACTGCGGCGCGGACCTGCCGGATGCGGTATGTCCCAAGTGCGGCGCTCAGCTGGAAAAGGACGGCTTCAACATCCCCTTCGAAACTTTCCTGGGTTTCGGCGGCGATAAGGTGCCCGATATCGACCTGAACTTCTCCGGTGAATATCAGGCAGAGGCCCACAAATACTGTATTTCCATGTTCGGCGCCTCCCATGTGTTCCGCGCGGGCACCATCGGTACTGTTGCGGAAAAGACTGCCTTCGGCTATGTCAAGAAGTATCTTCAGGAGCGGGAAAAGACCGCTTCCAAGGCAGAGGAAGCACGGCTGGCTTCCGGCTGTGTCGGTGTCCGCCGTACCACCGGTCAGCATCCCGGCGGCCTGGTGGTTATTCCCCAGGAAAATGAAATCTGGGATTTCTGTCCCGTCCAGCATCCTGCGGATGACCCCCATTCCGATCAAATTACCACCCATTTCGAATACCACTCCATGGAGGAAAACCTCCTGAAGCTGGATATGCTGGGCCATGATGACCCCACCATGATCCGCATGATGGAGGATATGACCGGTGTGGATGCCAAGACGATCCCTCTGGATGACAAGAAGACTATGTCTATCTTCACTTCTTCCAAGGTGCTGGGCTATGAGAATGACAAGATTCTGGGCCCCACCGGCGCTGTTGCGGTGCCGGAGTTCAACACTCGGTTTACGAGAGGTGTTCTGCTGGATACCATGCCCACCAAGTTCGATTTCCTGGTGCGAATCTCCGGTTATACCCACGGCACCGACGTGTGGCTGGGCAATGCAAGAGATCTGATCACCTCCAAGACCGCCACCGTGGACGGCACCATCGGCTGTCGAGATGATATCATGATCTACCTGATTTCCTGCGGTATGCCGGAAAAGCGGGCCTTCAAGATCATGGAGTCCGTCCGAAAGGGCAGAGGCCTGCCCCCCGGTGCGGAGGAAGAGATGATTGCTGCAGGTGTTCCCGACTGGTATATTGGTTCCTGCAAGAAGATCAAGTACCTGTTCCCCAAGGCCCATGCTGTGGCCTACGTTATGATGGCCTTCCGCATTGCCTGGTTCAAGGTGTATCATCCTCTTGCATTCTATGCGGCTTACTTCTATCGCCGCAGTCAGAAGGGTGGCTTTGACGCAGTGCTGATGACCAGGGGTATGGAGTCCGTTCTTGCCAACATCGATGCCATCGAGCACAATGAAAACGCCACCGCCAAGGATGAGGATCTGCTGACCACTCTTGAAGTGGCCTATGAGTTCTATCTCCGCGGTCTGGAATTTTTGCCCATCAGTATTTATGAAAGTCATGCCACCAAGTTCCTCATCAAAGACGGAAAGCTCCTGCCTCCCTTTGTTGCCATCTCGGGTCTCGGCGAAAACGCCGCATGGGACCTTATGAAGGGCAGAGAGGGTAAGCAGTTTTTGTCCATCGAGGAAGTGTCCGCTGCATGTCCCAAGGTTTCCAAAACCCATATTCAGATGCTGAAAGAGGCTGGTGCCTTCGGCGATATGCCGGATACAAGCCAGGTCAGTTTCTTCTAAAAAATGATCCGGGGATGCGTGAGTATTCCCGGATATTGGCTTATTTGAAATATTGGGGTATAATAAGCATACTATATATTTATTGGAAGGTAACGAAATGGGAAAATATTCAAATAAACCCAAAAAGAAAAAGCCTGTAATCCTGAAAGTGATTCTGGTCATCCTGCTGGTACTGATCCTTCTGGTTGGCGCGGTCGTCTGGTTTTTGTGGGCCAAGCTGGATCTGATCCAGTTTGAAGATGAAATCGACAACAGTGTCTACTACACAGAATCTGAGAAAAATGCTACCACTGAACCGGAAGAGGAAGAAGGTCAGCTGGTGGATATCTCCGGCCTGGAAATGGTGGAAACTGCACCGCCTATTCCGGAACTGGAAGTGTTTGACGAGGAAAATGTTCTGAATATTCTTCTGATCGGCACCGATGAACGGACGAAGGAATTCAATGTCAGCGCCCGCAGCGACAGCATGATTCTGGTTTCCATTGACCGGGCAAAGAATACCGTCAAGCTGGTGAGTCTGGAGCGCGGCGTTGCTGCCCCCGTTCTGGAAGGAAAATATGAAGGTCAGTATGACTGGCTGACGCACATTTTCCGCTATGGCGGCTCGGAACTGCTGGCCAAGACTGTGGAGCACATGTTCAAGATTGATGTGGACCATTATGTCCGTGTGAATTTCAATTCTGTCAGACAGGTAGTGGATGCTATCGGCGGAATTGAAATAGATCTGTCTCAGAATGAGGCATGGTATCTGAATCTGGGATTGAAGGATGGCGAGGAACGGCTGAAATCCGGTTTGAATCATTTGAACGGCGCAAGGGCATTAAGCTATGCACGGCTTCGTGAAATCGACAGCGACTGGCAGCGGGTGGAGCGTCAGCGGAAGGTGATCCTGGCCGTTGTGGATAAGCTGAAAGGCTCCAGTCTGACAGAGCTGAACACTCTGGCGGACACAGTGCTGCCTCTGATTCAGACGAATCTCAGTAAGCTGGAAATTGCGGAACTGGTGCTCTATGCTCCCAATTTCTTGTCCGCTGAGTTTGATCAGATGACCATTCCCCAGCCGGGAACCTATGGCGGCGTGGATATCATGGGAGATAAAGTTGGTTTTGCCATCGACTATGAGGTGAATCTGCCCATCCTCCATGAATTTCTCTACGGAACCGAAGAAACCGAATAAAAAAAGAGGACGTACCGGATTCGGATTCGGTACGTCCTCTTTTTCAGTTATCGAGAAGTTTTGCAATCTGGGGGAAAGGGGCAACACTGCGCTTCAGGATTCCGTGAATCTGGGCAATGGCAAGGCCATAATTGACGATGGGAATACCTGCTGCATTTGCCTTTTCAATACGGTGCTTCATCTCTGCTTCATTCAGCATACAGCCGCCGCAGTGGACAACCAGGGCAAATTCTGAAAGATCATCAGGGAATTCGCCGCCGGAGGTAAATACATACTGAGGTTTTGCGCCGGAGAAGGATTCGATCCAGTGGGGCATCTTCACGGTACCGATGTCGTTGCACTGGCGGTGGTGGGTGCAGCCTTCGGAGATAAGCACTTTATCGCCGTCCTTGAGTCTTGCCAGGGTGGCAGCGCCTTCTGCCAGAGTCTTCAGATCGCCCTTGTACCGGGCCATAAGAATGGAGAAAGAGGTGAGGGAAATGTCATCGGGTGTATCTTTGCTGACTCTTGCAAAAGCCTGGGAGTCCGTGATGACCAGCTTCGGCTTCTTTGCAAGGGCCGTCAAGGTTGCTTTCAGTTCTGTATCCTGACAGGTCACGGCGATGGCGTGATGATCCAGAATATCCCGGATGGTCAGCTGCTGGGGCAGAATCAGGCGGCCCTTGGGGGCGGATTCATCAATGGGAACCACCAGCACCACCAGATCCCCCGGTTCCAGAAGATCGGAAACGATCAGCTTGGGATTTTTCTTCTGCTGGGCAAAGCGGCCCAGGGTTTCTTTCAGTTCGTGGATGCCTTCACCGTTCAGTGCGCTGGCATAGCATCCGTTTTTCCCGGCATCAGGACGATCAGAAAGAAGATCAGCCTTGTTATAAACAATCACATAAGGAACCTTGCGGGTCTTGAAGCTGGCAACCAGTTCTTCATCCAGTGCGCTCAGTCCAACGGTTCCGTCCACGACCAGAACGGCAATGTCGGTTTTGGCGAGAACTTCCTTGGCCTTTTTCACACGCATCAGACCCAGTTCACCCTCGTCATCAAGACCGGGGGTGTCGATGATCACCACAGGTCCCAGGGGCAGCAGCTCCATGGCTTTGCGGACAGGGTCGGTGGTGGTGCCTTTCACATCAGATACCACCGCCAGCTGCTGACCGGTGACGGCATTCACCAGACTGGATTTGCCGGCGTTTCGCATGCCGAAGAAACCGATGTGGAGCCGCTCGGCGGAAACAACATCATTCAGACTCATAGGCACTCCTTAAAAACGGAAGTCACGGCCATTGTTGTTCTTGATGTCTTCAATGTGCCGTGCGGCAATCTGACGGTTCTTTTCTCTGGGAATGTTCTGCAGTTCCCGCTCCACCATGGGGAAGCCGATGGCCTTGGTTTCCTCGCTGGCGTAGTCCACCAGGTATTCGGTCAGGGTCATCAGAGCATTGGGGTGGCAGCAGTTGCCGATCTGGCCGGTCTTGCACAGGCTCATGAACCGGTCGCCGGTACGGCCTTCCCGGTAGCAGGCGGTGCAGAAGGAGGGGATATGGCCGTTTTCCATCAGCCAGCGGACAACTTCGTCCAGGCTCCGCTGATCGGAAACATCGAACTGCTCGGTGTCATGGGGCCGCTCGTCGTTGGTATATCCTGCGTAGCCGCCGACAGAGGTACGGCTGCCGCCGGAAACCTGGGAAACGCCCAGTCTCAGCAGCTTGCTGCGGGTGGCTTCGGTCTCACGGGTGGAAATAATAATGCCGGTATAGGGAACTGCCAGACGGATGCAGGCAGTGATCTTTGCGAAGGTCTCGTCGTCGATGCCATTGTCGAACTGATCGGGATCAATGTCATCGGCCCGCTTCAGACGGGGCACGGAGATGGTGTGGGGGCCGACACCATGAACAGCTTCCAGATGCTCTGCGTGCATCATCAGGCCAGCGAACTCATACTTGTACATTTCAAGACCAAAGAGAACGCCCAGACCCACATCGTCAATGCCGCCTTCCATGGCACGGTCCATGGCCTCGGTGTGGTAAGCATAGTCGTGCTTGGGACCGGTGGGATGGAGCTGCTCGTAGCTTTCCTTGTGGTAGGTCTCCTGGAACAGGATATAGGTGCCAATGCCGGCTTCCTTCAGCTTCCGGTAATTTTCAACGGTGGTGGCAGCGATGTTGACGTTGACACGGCGGATATCGCCGTTCTTGTGATGGACGGAGTAAATGGTGTTGATACACTCCAGAATGTATTCAATGGGATTGTTCTTGGGGTCTTCGCCTGCTTCGATGGCCAGACGCTTGTGGCCCATGTCCTGCAGGGCGATGACCTCGGCACGAACCTCTTCCTGTGTCAGCTTCTTGCGGGGAATGGTCTTGTTCTGGCGGTGGTAGGGGCAGTAGACACAGCCGTTGATGCAGTAATTGCTCAGGTACAGGGGAGCAAAGATGACAATACGGTTGCCGTAGAAGGCCAGCTTGATCTCTTCAGCGATGGCATAGATCTTCTGCAGAACTTCGGGATCCTCACAGGCCAGCAGAACGGAAGCTTCACGGTGGGAAAGACCGGCGCAGGTCCAGCCGGTTTCAGTCTTTCTGGGGCGGGCCTTTTCCAGGATCTCGTTGACCAGCTCCATGTTATTCTTGTTGGCTTCTGCCCAGGCAAGAGTCTCGCGAATTTCACCGTCGTGGATGAATTCCTCAGCTTTCAGAGATTTGGGATTGTAGATGCTCATGATTGGTTTACTCCTTTTCTTTTGAGTCAGATGAATCTTCCTCTTCAGATTGTTTTGATGTCGCCCCGATCGGTGACAATGCGGTATCCAATGGATGCCATCCTCTGAGCCAGCGCATCCCGGCACTGGGCGGATTCGGCGCCGTCGGTGGCTTTGTTGTCGTAAAGATTGTATTTTTTTCGGACGGAGACAGGGGAGAGGTTCGGCATAACGACGTTTGCGCCGGAGAGAATTCCCTTTTCCCGTCCGATGGGGTCGATGGTTCCCAGGGCCGTGGTGGCGGGGAGCAGGATGTTAGGTTTGATGAGACGGATGATGGAAAGCAGATAGGTGGTCAGCTCCAGAGTTCCTGCAGATTCACGGGCGAAAACCGTGTCCTTATGGGGAATAAAGGGGCCGATGCCGCACATATCCGGCTGAAATTCTTCAATGAATTTCAGATCCTTTGCAAGTTCTGCGGTGGTCTGATAGGGAGAACCAACCATGAAGCCACAGCCAACCTGATATCCGATGTCCTTCAGATCCCGAAGACACTGCATCCGATTTTCAAGGGTCAGTTGCTTGGGGTGCAGTTTGCTGTAATGCTGGCTGTCAGCGGTTTCGTGCCGCAGCAGATAACGGTCCGCACCGGCATCATAGAGCCGCTGGTAGCTCTCTCTGCTCCGTTCACCCAAACTGAGGGTTACGGCACAGTCGGGGAATTGCCTCTTGATGGCATGGAGCAGGTCGCAGAGCCGGTCATCGGTGAACCAGCCATCCTCGCCGCCCTGAAGGACGAAGGTGCGAAAACTCAGTTCATAACCTTCCGCGCAGCAGGAGAGAATTTCTTCAGGGGTGAGGCGGTAGCGTTGGCAGCTGTGATTGCCGTTGCGGATGCCGCAGTAGAGGCAGTCATTTTTGCAGATGTTGCTGACCTCAATGAGCCCTCGGATAAAGACCGCGTTGCCATAGATTTCCTGCCGGACTTTCACGGCAAGCTGCGCGAGTTTTTCCGCGGCTTCCGGTGTGCGGTTGTCAATCAGATAACGGTATTCCTCCAGCGTCAGGCTGTGAGTTTTTGCCAGTTTTTCAATCAGCTTATTCATTGGAAAAAACTCCGGAGTAGGCGGTCTTGACACTGATGCCTTCCAGCTTGCCTACTTTGCCGGAAAGAGCGGAGATGGTGTTTTGGGGTGCGTCCAGAGCGATGGCGATGATGCTGATGCTCCGCTTGCGGTAGGGAAGCCCCATTCTTCCAATGATGTAGTCACTGTAGTCATGGAGAATGGAATTGACCTTTTCCACCATATCGGGATTTTCCACGATGATGCTCATAACGGCGACGCGAGTTTCCATGGCATTACCTCCAAATAAAAATTGCCGCACCTGTGATGGTGCGGCAATGGAAAAACGATAGAATGCCCCTGTGGGCAGAAATGACCATATTCGCACCTTTCACGCAGCGCCTTGCTTAATGTCAGGTTCTGGAAGTATTATATCATAGGGAAGTTTCTTTGTCTATGACAAAAGTGTAAATACTGTTCTTGACACATGCACAAAAAATGGGTAAAATATAAAAGTTAATTTATGCGCCCGTAGCTCAGCTGGATAGAGCATCCGCCTCCTAAGCGGAAGGTCGCGCGTTCGAATCGCGCCGGGCGTGCCAACAGGAAACACCATCCCTCGGGATGGTGTTTTTTGCTGTGAAAATTTGATTTTCCTCTTTACAGAATCGCTATATTGGGATATAATGAAAAAAACTATGTAAATTTAACGAAATGAGAGATTTTTGTTATGAATATTGAATTTGATGTTTACAAGCAGAAGCTGAATGAGTGCAAGCCTGCCCTGGATGGCCTGGCTGATTCTCTGAACCTGGAAGGCCTGAAAAACGAGATGGAGCGTCTGACTGCCATGCAGGAAGCTCCCGGTTTCTGGGATGATCCCGACAAGAGCCAGAAGATCGTGGTGAAGGCCAAGCAGACCGAAACCAAGATTGAGCGCTACGAGGACATGTGCGCTTCCTGGGATGATCTGATGACCATCTGCGAAATGGCCGCCGAGGAAGATGACGACTCCATGCTGGACGAGCTGAAGGAAGGTTACGAGGCTCTGGTCGCTGCCATGGAAGCCTGCCGTCTGCAGACCCTGCTCACCGGCAAGTATGACAAGAACAATGCTCTGATGAGCTTCCACGCAGGTGCCGGCGGCACTGAGGCACAGGACTGGTGCCAGATGCTGTACCGCATGTACACCCGCTGGGCAGAGCGCCATGGCTTCACCTATAAGATCATGGACTACCAGGAAGGCGACGAAGCAGGCCTGAAGTCCGCAGATATCATGATCGAGGGCGAGAATGCCTACGGCTTCCTGAAGGGTGAGAACGGCGTTCACCGTCTGGTCCGCGTGTCTCCCTTTGATGCCAATGCCCGCCGTCAGACTTCCTTCTCCGCAATCGAAGTCATTCCCGAAATCGAAGACGAGTCCGAAGACTTCGAAATCCGTCCCGAAGACTACGAAATGCAGGTCTACCGTTCCTCCGGCGCCGGTGGTCAGAAGGTCAACAAGACTTCCTCCGCTGTCCGTCTGATCCACAAGTCCGGCATCGTTGTTTCCTGCCAGACCGAACGTTCCCAGTTCCAGAACAAGGAAACCTGTCTTCGTATGCTGCGCTCCAAGCTGGTTGAGATCCGTGAGCGTGAGCATCTGGCAAATATTGCCGACATCAAGGGCGTTCAGCAGAAGATCGAGTGGGGCAGCCAGATCCGCAACTACGTCTTTATGCCCTATACCCTGGTCAAAGATACCCGCACCGGCTGTGAAACTTCCAACGTCAACGGCGTTATGGACGGCGCTCTGGATCCCTTCATCGAGAGCTACCTGAACTGCCTGGCTACCGGCAACTGGGTGCAGAAATAATAAAGAACCCCAAATTCCGGTGTCAATTGAACTGACACCGGAATTTTATACTATGGAGATGATATCGTGAACAGAAAGAAAACCAGAAAGGTTATGTCTCTTCCGAAGCTGATTGTGGTGGATATTCTGCTGGTGGGCATTATTTTGCTGATTTTTGCCAGCTTCCATCATGTGATTCCTGCCATCATCAGCGAGCAGCAGCGACTGGAAGCCATGGAGCAGACAGTTCCTCCCACGGATGCACCTGAAACGGAAGCACCCACGGAGCCTGAAGAAACTGTTGCTGCAACAGAGGCCGAGACCCAGGCAACGGAAGCACCCACAGAACCGGACAACCGCACCGAGTGGCAGAAGAAGTTTGAAGACAAGTTCTCCGAGGAAGTGGAGATTACCGAAAACAGCTACAGAAGCCCTGAGGTTTCCATCACCCTGCAGACCATTTCCACCGGTGAGGGCAGCGGAAAGATTACTTACCATATTGCCGACATCTATGTTGCCAGCCTGGATAATTTCACCACCTACACCGCCAATAACGAGATGCGCTATTTCGGCACGCAGGATGTGATGGAAATGGATGCGGCAGCCAATGCCATCCTGACCCTCAGCGGCGACTTCCTGACCTATCAGAAGGGCGGCTTCCTGATGAGAAACGGTCAGGTTTATGCTGCCACCACCAACCTGAAGAGCATCTGTGTCCTGTATTCTGACGGCAGCCTTGTTACTTACGAACCCGGCGAATATAAAATTGATGACATCATCGCAGCAGACGCCGTTCAGGTCTGGAGCTTCGGCCCCCCGCTGCTGGATGAAAATGGCAAAGTAAAGGATCACTACGATGTGTCCACCGCCGTCAGCTATCCCAATCCGAGAAGCGCCATAGGCTATTTTGAGCCGGGTCACTATTGCTTCGTGCTGGTGGACGGCCGACAGGAGGGATACTCCAAGGGTATGAAGATCAGCGAACTGGCAAAGGTTTTTGAGGATCTGGGATGCACCACTGCCTACAATCTGGACGGCGGCGGCAGCGCCGTGATGGTCTACAACCATGAACGCTACAGCCAGCAGAGCAACGGCGGCGACCGGGCTCTGGGCGATATCCTGGTGATCCGGGATTCCTATTACACTGTGCAGGAGGAAGAGTGATGAGATTTTTAAGAGCATTTCTTCCCAATCTGACCATCAGTCTGAACATCGCGCTGCTGATTGTCATTTACCTGGACCGCAGAAATCCCATGATGGGATTTCTGGTTGGCGCACCCTTTACGGTGCTGGCAGCATCTGCCTGTATCTGCGCTATTGCGACGGCCATTGTCCTGTATGCATCCTGGCGGAAACAGTTCCGCAAAGGCACCGGAAAATACCAAAAAGTCGAAATTGACTCTTGAATTTTCCTGATAGGCATGTTATAATCCCATATATTGTGGCCTGCTTATCGGCAGGCGGAAATTCGGTCTGTACCCGCCCATAGGCGGTTGCCGCCTAAAAAGCGGAGGGAGGTTAATTAGTATGTTGGAAACGATTATCGCTGTTCTGGTCTCTCTGGCCAGCATTGCTCTGATCGCTGTTGTTCTGATGCAGTCCGGCAAGGAGGCTGGCCTGTCCGGCGCTCTGGCTGGCAACACCGATACCTACCTGAGCAAGGGTAAGAGCAAGAACCTGGACCAGGTCCTGGCTTCTTCCACCAAGTGGATCGCTCTGGTCTGGATCCTGCTGATCCTGGCTATGAGCCTGGTGTAATCACCTGACAACCATAAAACGACGGCCGCAGAAAGAGTTCTGCGGCCTTTGTTTTTATGGGCGTTTTCTCGGGATGGACTTTTTTATCAGAATGTGGTATGATAAAAAATAAGTTCAAGATAAGGAGTGTTTCAAATGAATGCTGTGAAACTTGCAGGCCTGCAGCCTGCTGCCGTATTTGGATTTTTTGAAGAGATCTGCGCCATTCCCCATGGCTCCGGAAATACCAAGGCCATCA
The DNA here is from genome assembly GCA_017516785.1 of Oscillospiraceae bacterium. The sequence continues at coordinate 33,406 of JAFXAV010000036.1, read as the reverse complement.
GTGACTATCTGGTGAATTTCGCCAAGGAGCGGAATCTGCTTTATGTCCAGGATGAGCTGAACAATGTCATCATTTTCCAGGAAGGCACCTGCGGCTATGAAGACCACGAACCTGTGATCATTCAGGGCCACATGGACATGGTCTGCGAGAAGGATGCGTCCTGTCCTCTTGATATGGCTGTGGACGGCCTGAATGTGACCCACGACGGTCAGTATGTTTTTGCCAAGGGCACCACCTTGGGCGGCGATGACGGCATTGCCGTTGCCTATGCTCTGGCAATTCTGGATGATACTACGATTCCCCATCCTCCTCTGGAAGTCATCATCACTGTTGATGAAGAGACCGGCATGTATGGTGCGGCAGGTATTGACCTCAGTGACATCAAGGGCCGGGTTCTGCTGAACATCGACTCCGAGGAAGAGGGCGTATTTACCGTATCCTGCGCCGGAGGCGCCACCGCCACCATCAGTCTGCCTGCGGAACGTCGTGCAGTTTATGGTCCCTGTGTTCGTCTGGTTGTGGACGGCCTTCAGGGCGGTCATTCCGGTGTAGAAATCCACATGAACCGGGCCAACGCCAACAAGGTCATGGGCGAATTCATGAGCCGTATCCAGGCCATGATGCCTCTGTGCCTGACTTCCTTTGCCGGCGGTTCCAAGGACAATGCTATCACCCGTTCCTGCACCGCTAACGTGGTTGCCATGGGCATCAATCTGGAGCGGATCAACGGCGTTGCTGAAAAGCTCCAGGCTGAAATCCGGGAGCAGTACGATGAGCCGGAAGTTACCGTACAGGCCTTCGATGTGGATGCCCTGGGCGGCAACGCTCTGACCACCGAGGCAACCTCCAAGGTCATCGGTCTGCTGTGTACCGCACCCAACGGCGTCCAGGCATGGAGCCAGGACATTGAAGGTCTGGTCCAGACCAGCCTGAACCTGGGTATTGCAAAGCTGGGCAACACCATGAACATGTCTTTCTCCGTTCGAAGCTCCGTCAATGCTGAAAAGCAGGAGCTGCTTGGCAAGCTGAAGGAGCTGGCTGAGTTCTACGGCGGCGAGTATACCCAGCTGGGCGAGTACCCCGCATGGGAGTACAAGGCCGATTCCAGGCTGCGGGATGTGATGGTGAAGACTTACACCGACATGTTCGGCAAGGCACCCAAGGTGCTGGCAATCCACGCTGGCCTCGAGTGCGGTCTGCTGAGCGAGAAGGTTCCCGGTCTCGACTGCGTCTCCATCGGACCTCAGATGCACGACATCCACACCAGCCGCGAGCGTCTGAACATCGCTTCCACCGAGCGTACCTGGAATTTCCTGCTGGAAACTCTGAAAGCGCTGTAATTTGGCTGCGCAACCAATGGTTGACAAGAATGTAACGCCCCTGCGGTTCCTTTTATACCCCAGATATGCTATCATGATGGCAGAAAGGGGAGTTATGTATGACATTTCATGAAAAACTCCAGAGTATCCGCAAAAGTTCCGGCATGACCCAGACGGAACTGGCCGAAAAGCTGAACGTCTCCCGGCAAGCGGTTTCCCGCTGGGAAATGGGTTCTGCTATGCCGGATATTGAGAATCTCATCGCCATCAGCGAATTGTTCGGTGTGGCACTGGATGACCTGTTGAAAGCTGACAGAATCTCAGTCAATGAGCCGGAGCCATCCATGGAAGCAGAGGATCTTGTTCAGGATGAGCCTGCACAGCCAAAGAAATCCAGCAATAAAATCTGGTGGATTATTTGGGCAGTATCTGTTACTGTGGCACTGGCCGTTCCGCTTATTAACATGTACCTGCAAAGAGAGAATACTCTGTTTGCAATCAATCCTGCCACAGCGGTGGCGCAGATTGTAAACTTAGCACTGACTCTGGGCATCGTGGTTCTGTTGATTCGCTGGCTTTGCAAAAAGAGGGAGTAAATAAGCTAATGACCTCACCTTTTGGTGAGGTCATTTTTTCGTATCAGGCCCAAAATCCAGCGAATGTCACTTCGGTTGAGGATTTTCAGGAGGAACAGCAGACTTCCCAGAATCAGCGGATAGGATATGCCTTTCTGAACCGCAGTACCTGCAAAGGATGCTGACCATATGGAAAAAAGGGTAGCAGCGGCGGACAGAGCGGGGATGTAAAAAGGAATATGCTGCTTTGTGATTTTCAGAAGTCTTTTCAGGCTCAGCCAGAAATTCAGGAGATGGGTAATGAAGAAACTAACGAAATACCCTTCCATTCCGTATTCGGGAAGCAGCAGATACAGAAAAATCACATCCAGTACAGAAGTCAGAATGTTGTACCGAACGCAGATTTTCTGCTGCCCCAGTCCCTTGGTCATGGCATCGGTGATAATGTCGCAGTAGAGCATGGGAATGAGCAGGGCATACCAGCGCAGAAATTTCGCAGCATCGAGGCTTTTATACAGGGACAGACAAAGTTCGTCCGATAAAAGAAACAGCAGCCCGCAGAAGAGTATTCCATATACCATGGCAACCCGCAAGCTTTTGTGTACCAGATAGTTGATGCGCTGCCTGCTTCCTGCGGCGGCACATCGGGCAAGTTCGGGAATCAGAAGCTCGGTCAGGCCGAAGAGGATTGCCGCTGGAAACATGATGACCGGGAACACCATCCCACTGACTAGGCCGAAGGCTGCCAATGGACTTTCCGTTGCAGTGTTCAATGCCAGACGTTTTGGAACCATCAGGTTTTCCACAGTGTTGATGCCCGATTTCAGGTCATCCGCCAAAGCCAGTGGAAGGGCAGCTTCCAGAAGCCGATGCCGGACAGGTATCCTTTCTCCATAGACAGGATTTTCTCTTAATCGGAGAACCGCAAGACACCCAAGGGTCAGGCAGGCTCCCAGAGAACTTCCGATGATCACCGATAAACAGGCTCGTCCCGGGTCATGCCCAGCCCAAAAGGTCAGCGCTGCCATGGTGATTGCCATAGATACCAGCTGCTCCGCTACCTCCACAGCAGCAAGAGTGCCAATGCGGTTTGCGGCGGTAAAGTAGCCTGTCATTACGCCGCTGAGACAGCAGACTGGAAGAAAAGAGGCAAAAAGCCGCAGGGCATCGATGGTTCTGATATCTCCGATCCAGTTTTCCGCAATCCAGGGGGCGAAATGATAAAGTGCTGTGCCGACAGAGCCGCTGAAGAGGATGCTGTAAAGAAAACAACCGGAGAGTACCCATGTGACGTTGCGGGATTTTCCTTTGCCCAGTTCCTCAGCGGTGAGGTACATGGCAGCGGTACGGATACCGCCGATGCCTGCAACCATGGCAAGACTCCCAACAGAAAGCACCAGCTGCAGAAGACCGATTCCCGCCGCACCGATACGGCCCGACAGGTAGACTTGAAAGGATGTCCCCACCAGCCGCAGCAGCAGATTAACACCTGTGAGCAGCAGGGCAGAATAAAAGATCGGTAATTTTCTGGGCAAAAGAAATCCCCCCCTTGTCCACAGTCTATGAGGACAAGAAGGGGATAGAACTTACGGATTATACTCCTTACAATGCATCACCAGGGGACATTCGCCGCATTTGGGATTTCGGGCGGTGCAGCAGTCTCTGCCGAAGAGGACGATGCGGTGGCAGAAATCATTACTTTCCTCGGGGGGCAGAATTTCACGAAGCTGCTTTTCCACCTTTTCAGGTTCTTTACCCTGGCTCAGACCCAGCCGTCCGCAGATGCGGATGCAGTGGGTGTCGCAGACCACGCTTCCGGGAACGGCATAAAGATCACCCAGCAGGAGATTGGCGGTTTTTCTGCCAACGCCGGGAATCCGCAGAAGCTCTTCCATGGTGCCGGGAACTTTTCCATTGTAATCGGTCAGCAGCATCTGGCAGCCCAGGACGATATCTCTTGCTTTGTGCTTATAGAAACCGCAGGAGCGGACATAGTTTTCCACATCCGTAATATCGGCAGCAGCCATGGCTTCCAGAGTGGGGTAGGCTTCAAAGAGGGCGGGGGTGATCATATTCACCCGGGCGTCGGTACACTGGGCGGACAGCCGCACGGCAATCATCAGCTCATAGTCCTTGGAGTAGTGTAGGGCACAGAGGGCATCGGGATACCGGGCCTTCAGAATGTCAATAATGGAGTTCACTTTTTCTTTCATAGGTCTGACTCCTTTCGTTTTCACCATCTTACCACAAGAACCGACAAAATCAAAGCAGAAAAAAAGCGGCGGATATCCGCCGCTCATCTTATTCGTCCTCCAGAATCTCTGCCGTCAGGGCAGAAATCTCATAGGCTGTCCGCTCCTGAGGACCTTCATCGGTCATTTTGGTATAGACACGGCTCTGAAGTCTCCCGACAATGCGGATTTTGTCCCGGGTGTGACAGTCGGATACTTCCAGTGCCGTTCTGCCCCAGAGGATGCAGGGAAGATAGTCAGCGCGCTTGAAGGCTCTGGGAACTGCCAGCATAGCATCGCAGATTTCCCGGCCCAGGGGTGTCCGGCGGTAAGTAGGCTCCCGGCAGAGAGGTCCCTCGATGACAACATCATTGATAGGTTCTCCATCCTCGCAGACAATGGCAGATGCAAAAACAAAGATCAGCAGTTTCCTGGCGCCGCCTTCCCGGATGTTGTGGGAGCGAACCTGACCGTAGACCGTTAGCATGTCTCCGGCGGTGGGGTCAAGGGAGTGAAGAATGCTTTCCTCCGCCACAACCGGCAGCAAATCAACTGTGCCGGAAAGTCTCGGGACCTCCAGAATGAATCTGAAAAACCGCTTTCCGTGATTTTCGTGGGAAAACTGGGGAAGCTGCTGCAGGCTCCCCCGAAGCGTAATCTGATTTTCCATATGTTCCACCTCAAAGCATCGTAGTATGGAACATCCTATGCGGAAAATAAAAAAAGATGCACCGCCGGTGCTGGCGGGGTATGGTTATATGATAATCTCAATATCGAAGTACTGCTCCTGAAAGTAAACAGCGGCTTCAATTTCTTCCTGTGTAAAGGTCATACCCTCAGGTGCAACAACCCATTTGTCCTCAATATCGTCATGGCGGTGAATGACGGCTATGACGATTCCGGTGAAAGTATCCACGGGCACATGGACACCAAGAATATACGCATCCTGTTCTTCGCCATCGGGGGCGATGATGCCCTCAATATATCCATAGTTGACAGGGTACACCATATCCGGGTGATTGGGGTGGGAACTTCCCAGAGGGCGGTCAATGGTGACGGTTACGGTTTTATCTATCATTGTGCCACTTCCTTCAGCAGCTCCTCGGCGCTGACGCCGTAGAGCTTTGCAAGAGCCAGCAGGTTCGAGGTGGAGGGGTCGGAGGTGCCGTTTTCCCATTTGCTCACTGCCTGACGGCTGACACTCAGCCGCTCGGCTACAAACTCCTGGGTCATCTGGCAGCGGAGGCGGTGTTCTTTCAGGGCTTCGCCGAGACTTCTGCGGGTTGTGGCTTTTTCCTTCCGCACGTCACCGGAACGGAGGTACTTCAGCAGCGCCTTCACCAGAAGAACAAACAGGAAAATGATGGGGCCCCAGAAAAAGATGATCATAAGAATAAACATAATGATTGTGTTGATCATATCTTTTCTCCTTTCTGAAATTTGGTACCTTTAAAATACCAAAAATCAGCAGTTGACTCCACCAACTATCACGCAACTTTCGGTTGCGTGGGTGTTTTGCTTATTTTCCGAACCCATTGAACCAGGCCCGCTCTTCAAAGGGGTGCTTTCTGACCCGTTTGGCAGTTTCTGCGGGAATACCCACAGGCAGGTAGGCGACCAGCTCATAGTCCTCGGGCACACCCAGAATTTCAGCCATCTTGTCGCCGATTCGGTTTGTATCCGTCACATAGCCTTCAATCCAGCAGCTGGCATAACCCAGAGCCTGGATAGCCAGGAGCATGTTCTCGATGGCGGCGCTGTAATCCTGAACATAGAAAGTCCGGTCCCGGTAAGCGATGATTTTCCGGGTGAGAACGCAGATCATAGCCGGGGCGGTTTCGCCCAGGGGAGGATCCATGACAGCATGGAGTTTTGCAAGAACTTCCGGGTCATCCACAGCAATCAGACTGGTGGTCTGCTTGTTGCAGCCGGAGGGGGCATCTAGACCGGCCTGCATAATGGCGGTCAGATGCTCTCTGGGAACGGGAGTGGGGAGATAGCTCTTACGGTAACTGTACCGCTCTGCACAGACTTCAAAAACATTCATGGGAAATCTCACTTTCTGCCGGACTTACCTTTGGCGGCGGGATTCTTTCCCTTGACCTCAGCCTTGGGAGGCTTCGGCTTGAAGCCAGGCTTTTCGAATACCTTCTTGCCCTTGGGGGGAAGCTTGGCGGGCAGCTTGGGAGGGGGAGCCAGAGGTTTACCTTGACGAGGGGGAATAGCCCGGATCAGACACTTGGGACCGGAACCGATCAGATCCTCCCGGTGGGCAGCGATGAGGGCTTCCTTGACCAGGTAATAGTTCTTGGGATTGCGGTACTGGATCAGGGCACGCTGCATGGCCTTTTCATGGGGATCGGTGGGAACATAGACTCGGTCCATGGTTCTGGGATCCAGGCCGGTGTAGTACATGACCGTAGAAAGAGTAGAGGGAGTGGGATAGAAATCCTGCACCTGCTCGGGATTGTAACCCATGTCACGGATATATTCTGCCAGTTCCACGGCTTCCTTCATGGTGGAGCCTGGATGGCTGGACATCAGGTAGGGAACCAGGAACTGGTTCATGCCGTACTGCTTGTTGAGGGCAAAGTACTTGTCCACAAACTTATTGTAGACGGCGTTCTTGGGCTTGCCCATTCGGGCGAGAACTGCATCGGACACATGCTCGGGAGCCACCTTCAGCTGTCCGGAGATGTGGTACTGAACCAGTTCCTTGAAGAAGGTGTCCTTCTTGTCGGCCAGCAGATAGTCAAAGCGGATGCCGCTGCGGACAAAGACTTTCTTGACGCCGGGAATCTTTCGGAGCTTGCGAAGCAATGCGATGTAGTCGGAATGGTCTGCCCGCATGTTCTTGCAGGGAGTGGGGAAGAGGCACTGACGTCCGCCGCAGGCTCCCTTGCTCAGCTGCTTTTCGCAGGCAGGGTGGCGGAAATTGGCGGTGGGGCCGCCAACGTCATGGATATAACCCTTGAAGTCCTTGTCTTTGACCATCAGTTCGGCTTCAGCCAGGATGGACTCATGGGAGCGGGTCTGGATGATTCTGCCCTGATGGAAGGTCAGGGCGCAGAAAGAGCAGGCGCCGAAACAGCCGCGATTGCTGACCAGGCTGAATTTGACCTCTTCAATGGCGGGTACACCGCCCTTCTTGGCATAGCTGGGATGCCAGGTTCGCTCGTAGGGCAGGTCGTATACGGCATCCATTTCCTCGGTGGTCAGAGGCTTCTGAGGAGGATTCTGAACAACATATTCCTTGCCGTAGGGCTCAGCCAGCCGCTTGGCGGTGAAGGGGTCACAGTTGCCGTACTGAATCTTGAAAGACTCGGCATACTTGCGCTTGTTGGACTTCACTTCCTCAAAGCTGGGCAGAACGATGGTGGGCAGGCTCTCGTCCAGTTCGGTGGTTTTGAACACGGTGCCGTCGATGTAGGTAATGTCTTTTGCTTCCATGCCGGCGTTCAGGGCTTCTGCCAGTTCCACAATGGACTTTTCGCCCATGCCGTACATCAGAATGTCAGCCTGGGAATCCAGCAGGATGGAACGTTTCATGCTCTCGGACCAATAGTCATAATGGGCCAGACGGCGAAGGGATGCTTCGATGCCGCCGATGAGAATGGGAACATCCTTATAGGTCTGACGGATCAGATTGCAGTAAACGATGGTGGCATAGTCGGGCCGCTTGCCCATTTCGCCGCCGGGGGTGAAGGCATCGGTCTTGCGGCGGTGCTTGGTGACGGAGTAGTGGTTGACCATGGAGTCCATATTGCCGCCGGAGACCAGGAAGCCCAGTCTGGGACGGCCGTAGATGTCGATGGACTTGGGATTTTTCCAGTCAGGCTGGGAAATCATGCCCACGGTATAGCCATGGCTTTCGAGGACTCTGCTGATGATGGCAGGGCCGAAGGAAGGGTGATCCACATAGGCGTCGCCGATGACATAGACAAAGTCACAGCATTCCCAGCCGCGGTCGATCATATCCTGTTTGCAAATGGGCAGAAAAGACATATTCTACCTCCTGATAACAATATTTTGTTTATTATATCAGAACTGACGAAGAAAGAAAAGAGCAAAAAAATGGCGTGCCAAACAGGCACGCCTGATGTTTATTTTTTCTGCAACTGTTCCAGCGCCCTGGTTATTGCCTGGGGCATGGGTACCCCGGCAAGGCCCAGGTTTTCGGTAATGGACAGAACCTCGTTGGAACAGAAGCCGATGCAAACCGCATCCCGGACATACTCGCTGCCCAGCAGCCTGTCAATCTGAACTGCCACCAGAACAAACATCAGCATCAGCCCTTTTTTGCACAGGCCCTTGAGGCCGTAGGCAGAATTGTATGCTCCGGTTTCGCTTTTGGTACTTTTGTGAAATACCAGGGCTACGATACTGCCGGAGATATAGTCCACGCTGATGCAGATCACAAGCGCGGCCATGGCTGCATCCCAGCCGCCGAAGGCCCAACTGATGGCAGCACCAAGCATACCCAGTGCGGTACAGATATACTGTTTCATGATTTTTCACCTCCCGTGGGAACGAATTCTTTTCCGTCGAAGGCGATGATGAATTTGGAAATTGCCGCTGCCAGTTCCTCCCGGTCGGCAACATGAAAACTGACTCCCGCCCGGTCCAGATGCTCGGTTACATCGTATATCAGATCAGAGGGAATCAGATACCAGATTTTGCTCATTGTTTCAGCCCCTTTCACCCGGGGGCAAAAAGAAGGCCCGGGTTGCACGGCAATATGCAACCCGGGATTATGATTTACTTGTGCGTAACCTTCTTCTTGGAGCCGTCGGGGTAGACAATGGTGGTGTGCTCCAGCTGGCCAACCAGATTGGCCTTGACGGAATCAATGTAAATTCTTCTCAGCTTGTCGCGCTCGGCCAGTTCTTCGGCGGTCAGACCCTCGGCCTTGTTCTTTGCTGCCAGTTCATTGATTCTGGCGATTACTTCGTTCATGTTCATAGTATTTACCTCACACATAGCGATGAATTGTTACGGAAATGCGGCCTTTTTTCGTCTGGCCATTGACGGATTGCAGTTTGATTTTTCCCAGTCCCCGGACGGAAATTTTCACACCTTCAGAAACCATCTTATCTGGTTTTTCGCAGGGCAGACCATCGATGGCTGCTTTGCCCGCAATGATATGCTGGGCGGCTAAACTGCGACCGATGCGGAATCCTGAAGAAATGACACTGTCCAGCCGGAGAGATGCTAGGGTATCTTTGATTTCCTTTACCTCCGGTTCCGGAATCTGAGCCTCCCGAAGGGGAAGCTGAGAGATATGGAGTCTGGTGCGTCCGGCGGAGAGGAAATTCTGGATAATATAGGGGGCAATTTCCGCTGTGACGAAAAAGTCGCAGCAGCCTTTGCCCACGCAGATATCACCGACGGTTTCCCGCCCGATGCCTGCGCCCATCAGCGCACCAAGAAAATCCCGGTGGCTGAGAGTGTCGTTTTCAAAGAAAGTTGCCCGCAGACAGACAAGAGGGGAATCCTCCTCGTAGAGGGAATTCTCTTCCAGATAGTCGGGAAGATAGACAAGCATCTTCCGTTCGGCATCGGCATAGCCCCCGAAGGCATGAAGTCCCGGAACCTCACCGAAGAGGTATCGGGCCATTTCCAGTTCTCTGGGGGAGAGGAAGCAGGTGTTCGCCATGATGTCCCGGCGGAAGCCTGCGTTTATTTTGTCCCACAGCTTTGCTAGAAGCACTCTGTCTTGCGGATTGTGGGCGATTTTTTCAATATTACTGCGATCCATAGTATCACCGGAAGTATTATAGCACATATTCCCACAGTTGCAAATAGCTTTTTCTTAGGGTATAATGTTATGAAGGAAAGCAGGTGATTTTATGGTGATTGGAATCATTGGCGGCGGCGCTTCCGGTATGGCAGCAGCGCTTGCCGCAGCGGAAAATGAAAACAATCAGGTTATTCTGATGGAGCGGCAGGCGAGAGTTGGCAAGAAGCTTTCTGCCACCGGCAACGGACGCTGTAATTTAACCAATCTTCATGCTATGGAGGGCGGCTACTACGGCGATGACGCCGCTTTTGCGGACTTTGCCCTGAAGAAATATGATGTGAATGATACCCTGGACTGGTTTGGCAAATTGGGCCTTTACACCGTGGCGGAGGACTCCGGAAGAGTTTATCCCTACTCCGACCAGGCAAACTCCGTGGTGGATGTGCTGCGGTTTGCGCTGGAAAAACCGAATATTCAGGTTCTGACCGGATTTGAGGTTACCAAAGTCAAAAAGACCGATGATGGTTTCAAGGTGGACAGCGCCGAGGAATCCATCTTTGTGGACAGGCTCATCATTGCCTGCGGAGGCCTCGCAGGCACCAAGCTGGGAGGCTCTATGGCAGGCTATAAGCTTCTTCGAAGCTTCGGTCACAAATGTACCAAGCTCCGCCCCACACTGGTGCAGCTGAAATCCGACTGGAAGGGCTGCGCATCCCTGAAGGGCGTTCGTGCCAACTGCCATGCGGAAATTATCCACAACGGTCAGCTTCATAGTGAGAGTACCGGCGAGATGCAGTTTACGGAGTACGGCCTTTCCGGCCCGGTGATTTTTGAGGTCTCCCGGGATGCCTGTCAAGGCAGCGGAGACTGGACCTGCCGGATGGACTTCCTGCCGAATCTGTCTACAGATAAACTGACCGAAATGCTGATCGTAAGACGGGCTACTTCCTGGAAGGCAGAGGACCTTTTCACCGGAATTCTCCACAACCGTCTGGGACGGGTTCTGACTCAGGCTGCGGGTATTTCCGGCTATGTGCCCATTGCCCAGCTGGAAGAATTTGAGATATCTGACCTTGCCAAAACGGTGAAGTCTTTTGAAGTGAGCCTGACGGAGCCTATGGGCATGGACAGCGCCCAGGTCACCGCCGGCGGCATCGTGACCGCAGAGTTTAACCCGGAAACCATGGAAAGCAAGCTGGTTCCAGGTCTCTATGCCTGCGGCGAGGTGCTGGACATCGACGGCTTCTGCGGCGGCTATAATTTACAGTGGGCATGGAGTTCCGGCAGACTTGCCGGTACCCATGCAGGAGGAAATACATGATCAGAATTCGGGATATCGCGCTACCCCCGGAGCACAACGTCAGTCAGCTCCAGTTTGAAGCGGCGCAGCTTTTAAAAGTATCCAATTCCAAAGTCCGGGGCCTGAAGATTGTCAAGCGGTCTGTGGATGCCCGGAAAAAGCCGGATGTGAAAATCATCTACACCGTGGATGTAGCGGTGGACGGCAATGAGGAAAAGCTCATCCGAAAGTCCGGCTGCAAGCGGGCATCCATTGCGCCTATATCTTACTATAAGGTTCCCAAATGCGACATTGTTCCGGAAAAGCGGCCTGTTGTGGTTGGTTTTGGTCCTGCAGGTATGTTTGCGGCTCTGATTCTTGCAAAAGCCGGCCTCAAACCTCTGGTTCTGGAACGGGGTGAAGATGCTCAGTCCCGCCATGAAAAGGTTCAGAAATTCTGGGAAACCGGAATGCTGGATACCCGCAGCAATGTGCAGTTCGGTGAAGGCGGCGCCGGAACCTTTTCCGACGGCAAGCTGAATACCGGTGTCAACAATCCCAGAATCGGCTGGATTCTGGAGCAGTTCGTAAAATGCGGTGCCAGAGAGAATATTCTCTATGATGCAAAACCTCATGTGGGTACCGATGTACTGCTGAATGTGGTGCAGAATCTTCGGGGCTGGATCATCAGCCTCGGCGGTGAAGTTAGGTTTAATACACAGGTGACGGATATCATAAGCGAGAACGGAAAGCTCACGGGACTGGTTCTGGAAAATGGCGAGACAATTGACTGCGATCATGCAATTTTTGCTATCGGTCACAGCGCAAGAGACACTTTTGAGATGCTCCATGAGAAGAATATCCCAATGGAACCCAAACCCTTTGCCATGGGTGTCCGGATTGAACATAAGCAGACTACCATTGATACCGCCCAGTATGGCGGATTGAATCCGGTGTTGCCTCCCGCTGACTATAAGCTGGTGAAGCATCTGGAGGACGGCACAGTTTACACGTTCTGTATGTGTCCCGGCGGTCATGTGGTGGCGGCTGCATCCGAAGAGGGAAGAGTTGTTACCAACGGCATGAGCTATGCTGACCGGGACGGCGAGAATGCCAATGCAGCATTGCTTGTCACCGTCAATCCCCAGGAGTTCCCCTATGAGGGAACCCTAGGCGGCATGAAGTGGCAGAGGGAAATCGAGGAAGCTGCCTACAATGTCAGCGGAAGCTATAAAGCGCCCGCTCAGAAAGTTGGCGATTTCCTGGCAGGAAAGTCAAGCGATGGGGCGGGTGATGTACGGCCTACCTATCGTCCCGGTGTGGTGTGGACCGATTTGAACAGAGTACTGCCTGAGAAAATCAGCCGGAGTCTGAAGGAAGCCATTCCGCTGCTGGACCGGAATCTGAAGGGATTCTCCGATCCTGATGCCGTGCTGACTGCTCCGGAGACCAGAAGTTCCTCTCCTGTGCGGATCATCCGTGGGGAGAATCGTCAGTCCCAAGTGAAGGGACTCTACCCTTCCGGAGAGGGCGCAGGCTATGCCGGCGGCATCATGTCCGCCGCCATCGATGGCATTCAGTCTGCCGAGGCGCTGATTGCCGCGCTGAAGGGGGAATAGGATGGAACAGTTCAATGAGCAGCATCTGCTTCGCAAACATCTGCGCCGCTGCTTCCGTCCGGTAAGCTGGTCGCTGGTAGGTTACTATGCGTTGATGAACATTGTGGTTGTGGCCGCGGCTTTCGTCTCCGGAACTACTGAGGGCGAAGGCTGGGGTTATCTCATTGCCACGGTTCTTGGCCTTCTGATTCTGCTGATTTGGAAGAAACCGCGGTTCTGGGCGGATGAAATCTTTGCAAAGGGAAAGCCCATGAAAGCTGGGGCGTTCTTTGGCATTCTCTGTGTTTTTCTGGGTGCCCAGTCGGTCTATCAGACTCTGACTACCTCCATTGAGGTGTTTCTCAACTCCTATGGCTTTACCATGATGGAAGGCCTGGAAGCCATGGCCCCTGATCCCAGCAGCTTCAGTATGTTCCTTTATGCGGGCATTGCAGCTCCCATTGCGGAGGAGATTATCTTCCGGGGATTCATCCAGAGAACCCTGTTGCCCTACGGCAAAAAGTTTGCCATCCTGGGTTCTGCCTTTACCTTCGGTATTTTCCACGGCAATCTGATGCAGACCCCCTATGCGTTCCTTGTGGGTCTGATTCTTGGCTATGTGGCGCTGGAATACAACATCGGCTGGGCCATGGTGCTGCACATGATCAATAATCTGGTCATTGCGGATATGCTGACCCGGCTGACCATGGGACTGGATCCGATGGTATCGGGTATCATCGTTACCGTTATTATCGGCCTTTTTGCCATTGGAGCAGTTGTTGTCCTGATCCGGAAGTGGAAGGACATCAGAGCCTATGCTTCTTCCGAGAAGCTCAGCGGCGATTATCTGCACAGCTTCTTTGTAAGCGGTGGTATGATCACCCTGATGGTGCTGATGCTCATCAACATCATCATGTCTTTGTTCATGATCATCACGCCATTCTATTACTGAATAAAAGAACCGGGAGCCAAAGCTCCCGGTTTTTCTTATATTTGCAGCAGCGCACCGGCGGCAATGATCTGAATGGCCAGAATCACCGGAATGCCGATGGTGAATTTGGGGTGCTTGGTCTTGTGGCGGAAGGTATACATCCCGGCAAGGGATCCAATGCTGCCACCGAGGGCGGCCACCCACATGAGGGTTGCCTCCGGGATGCGCCATGCACCCCGCTTTGCCTTTTGCTTGTCCGCAAGCATAAGGAGGAAGCCGGCTGCATTGATTATCAGTAAGTACAAAAGCAGGTATTGCAAAATATCAGTTCCTTTCAGGAGGGGTAATATGAAGAAAATGCTTGTTTTTCTGGTACTGGCGGTGAGCCTTGCCGGCTGCGGCAGGGCAGAGGTCTTTGAAACGGTGGCGGATGAGATGCTTCAGTCCGTTATGGCGCAGCCCAGGGAAGTGAGGCTGGAATTGCCGGAGGAAGCGGTGCTTCCTGCCATGGAGACGGACAATGGGACGATCTACATCTGCAAAGACTATGATGTGTCCGTCCAGACCCTGGAAAGCGGTGATCTGGAAGAAACCGTTCGGTCCGTCAGCGGATTCGATCCGGATGATCTGACCATCATGGAGACTGCCCTGACGGATGCCAATTGCTATGAATTTGTCTGGACCTCAGCCGGGGAGTGGAAGGAGCAGGTATGCCGATGTATGATTCTGGATGACGGCAATTTCCATTATGTCCTCACTGCCATGATCGGTGCAGATCTCATCGAAGAATATCAGGAAATCTGGAACGGAATGTTTGAATCCTTTTCCCTGGCTTAATACTGCTCCAGAGAATCCAGGCACATCTTCCGGCAGGCATCGATGACGCTCTGGGGATGGAGTACTTTTGCCTTATTGCCGAAGCCGATGACCCAGCTTAAGAACATGGGGGAAACCGCCACATTGACGGTAAAAACGAAATGCTCGTCTCCGTCGGGAATCAGCATGGTCTCCTTGCCGAAGCGGTCGATGACCACGTTCACAAGGCTCTTATGGAACCGGAGTTTGACATTGGATGCTTCGCCGGAATACATATGGAACAGCCGGTTGGCGTGTTCGATGAGGGCCTTGCCGGTAAGTTCCGGACAGGGCGTGCGGGCATCGGTTGCCAGCTGAATATCGCTCATCCGGTCCACACGGTATGAAGTCACGCCGTGGCGGGGGGAGTGTGCCAGCAGATAGCAGTTCTCATTGTCCTGACACAGACCGTAGGGACTTGCCTCATAGGACTTGTCACGGTAGTGCCGTTTCCCGTCAATGCCCCAGTCGAAATACCGGAAGGTAATCTGAACATTCTGGGCGATGGCTTCCTGAATGGTGTCCACATTATAATAGATGGTCTCATTCATATTTTTGACTCTGCCGGAAACCAGCACATCCCGGCGCATCAGTTTGGCGTCATGGACACTGCACTGATTGCAGAGTTTTTCAATCAGTTCCCGGGATTTCTTCTCGGTCAGGAAACGGCTTGACTGAACGGCATCGATGAGCAGTTTCAGCTCCGGCAGTTCAAAATTCCGGGAGGCGATATAGTAGCCGCCGTTCTTGCCGGGGATGGACACGATATCCACACCGTAATCCTGCAAAGCGGCAATGTCCGAGTAAATGGTCTTCCGCTCGCAGAGAATACCTTTCTGCCGGTCCAGCATTTCAATCAGTTCTGCGGCCCGGACAGGGTGCTTTTCGTGGGAATACCGCTGGAGATAGTCCAGGATATAGAAGATCTTCAGTTTTTGATTATCGGATTTGGGCATAGCACGGACCTCCTCTTTCTTTCAGTCCATTATATCACACCTTTTAATACATGAAAAGAGATTTTTGGCCGCATTCAGAATGAATGCGGCCGGTTTGCTTTTCCGGGGAGTATGTGTTATAATTAAAATTTATGAAGGAGTGATTTTATGCTTTATTTGGGATGTCATCTGTCTGCTTCCGGCGGCAATGTTGCCATGATGAAAACTGCTCTGAAAATCGGCGCCAACACCTTTGCCTTTTTTACCCGAAACCCCAGAGGTTCCAAAGCGAAAAAGGAGGACCCCGCTGATGCTGCGTCAGCCATGAAGCTGCTGGAAGAGCATCAGTTCGGCAAGCTGGTTGCCCACGGCGCTTATACCATGAATCTGTGTACCGCTGACCCGGATGCAAGGGATTTTGCCTGCGAAGTTCTCTGCGATGACCTGCGGCGCATGGCAGCGCTGCCCGGACAGTACTATAATTTCCACCCCGGCAGCCATGTGGGCCAGGGCGTGGAGGCCGGCATCGAATATATTTCCAAGGCTCTGAAAAAAGCCCTGGAACCCGATTATCCTGTAACGGTGCTGCTGGAAACCATGGCGGGTAAGGGCAGCGAAATCGGCGGTAAGTTTGAAGAACTGAAGGCAATCATCGATGCGGTGGGCAGCGACAAAATCGGCGTGTGTCTCGATACCTGCCATGTCTATGACGGCGGCTACGATATTGTGAACGATCTGGACGGTGTCCTTTCGGAGTTTGACCGGATCGTGGGTCTTGACCGGCTGAAGGCGCTGCATCTGAACGATTCCAAGAATCCCTTTGCCAGCCACAAAGACCGCCATGAATGCATCGGTGAGGGAAGTCTCGGTATTGAGACATTTAAAACCATTGTCAACCATCCGCTTCTTGTGGGTAAATCCATGATTCTGGAAACCCCCAACGAGCTGCCGGGATACCAGAAAGAGATTGAACTTCTGAGAAGCTTTCATTCTTAATAATTTGTTTATTTGACTTTCAGGATGTTTTGTGTCATTTTAATAGCAAAACAATAATAATCAGGAGGTGATAACGTGGAAGAATTGCTGCAATGGATGTCTGAGGCGCAGGTATCCCATGTGGATACATATATCGGTATGCTGCGCTATCTTGCACCGCTGCTGGCTGCCATTTTGTTGTGGCGTTGTCTAAAGCCGATGCTGACTTTCAGGCAGGAGCCTGAAATCTGGGCCTGGATTGTCATGAATGACGGAAAGAAATATGCCCTGACCCATTGGGAAAATGTCATCGGCCGCAGCAAATCCAGCGATGTGTGCATTGATTCTCCTGCGGTGTCCCGCAACCACGCAGTTCTGACCCGTTATGACGACGGAAGCTGGTCCATCTCCGATGCAAACTCTAAAAACGGCGTTATGGTCAATGACAGGCGTGTGATGATCTGCGCCCTGGAAGAAGAGGATGTTATCAACATCGGCGGCATCGAAATGAGACTGCTTCCCGTTACCAAAAAGCAGGAGGTCCTGCAGGCGCAGCTTCGTACCCGGGCGGAAGGTTCTTCCGGCGTTGTGAATCTGCTGCTTCTGACCATTCTTCAGTGCCTGATCTGCCTTGGTTTTCTCATGGGCGGAAAACAGGAGTATGCTCTGTCCATTGTCCAGGGATTCGGCGGAATCGTGGTCTGCCAGTGGGCGCTGCTGATTTTCTACAGCCTTATCCGCCGCAGTTCCTTTGATGTGGAAACGGTTGCTTTTTTCCTCTGCACCATGGGTATGGCGGTAATTGCATCCCAGAAGCCCCATGAAACAAACAAGCAGCTCTTTGCCCTGATGCTGGGCATTGTGGTATTTCTGGTTGTTGGCTGGTCCCTGCGGGATCTGGAACGGGCAAAGAGATTCCGTTATCTGGCGGTGATTCTGGGCGTAGGTTTTCTGGTGATTACCCTGCTCATCGGTGAAGAGCAGCACGGCGCCAAGGCCTGGATTCGGCTGGCAGGTATGACCATTCAGCCTTCTGAACTGAGCAAGGTATGCTTTGTCTATGCAGGCGCTTCTACCATGGACCGGTTGATGAACAAGCGGAATCTGATCCTGTTTATCGGCTACTCCATCGTGATCTGCGGCTGTCTGGCGCTGATGAACGACTTTGGTACGGCGCTGATTTTCTTCGCTGCGTTCCTGGTCATTGCCTATATGCGCTCCGGCAGCGTGGGCACTGTTGGTCTTGCCTGCACATCTCTGGGTTTTGCGGGTGTCATCGCCGTGAAGATTGCCCCCCATGCCCTGCGCCGCTTTACCATCTGGCGGCATATCTGGGAAGACCCCTATGATATGGGTTTCCAGCAGACCAGAGCCATCATGTGCCTGTCAGCCGGCGGATTGTTTGGTCTGGGTGCCGGCAGAGGTCTCATGAGAAAAGTCTTTGCCGCTGACTCCGATGTGATTTTTGCTTCTGTCGCAGAGGAATGGGGCCTTGTTATGGCGCTGATGACTGTTATCTGCATTGCAGTGCTGGCAATCTTTTCTGTACGCACCACAGTTATGGCCCGAAGCAGCTTCTATGCCATCGGCGGCTGCACCGCAGCAGCGATTCTTGTGACTCAGACGATTCTGAATGTTCTGGGTACGGTGGATGTGCTGCCGCTGACTGGTGTGACCTTCCCTTTCCTCAGCAACGGCGGTTCCAGCATGATCGGTGCCTGGGGACTGCTGGCCTTTATCAAGGCAGCGGATACCCGTCAGAACGCAAGCTTTGCGGTGCGTACCGTGAAAAAGGAAAGGGGAGAAGCAGATGAATAGAATATCCAATCGTGCCGGGGCCCTGTTCCTACTGGTTGTTCTGCTGCTGGGCGGCATGGGTTTCTTCCTTTATGAATATGTGGTCTATGCTGACGACTGGGTGATTTCTGCCGGTTCTCCCCATGTGTACAACAGCTCCAACATCGGCTGCGGTCAGGTGGTGGACCGGGACGGCAGCATGCTTCTGGATCTTACGGAGAACCGCGTCTATGCAGAGAATGCGGATATCCGGAAAGCCACACTCCATTGGTTGGGCGACCGGGAAGGCCGCATCAGCGCTCCGGCGGTATCCCATTATGCCAAGGAGATGACCGGCTACGATTTGGTGGACGGTCTTTATTCCTACGGCGGTGCCGGCGGGCAGGCAATTCTCACAGTCTCTTCTGAGGTTCAGAAAGCCGCGCTGAAAGCGATGGGTGACCGGAAGGGAACCGTTGCTGTGTACAATTACAAAACCGGTGAGATTCTCTGCGCGGTCACAACCCCCAACTATGACCCGGACAATGTTCCGGATATTGAAAATGAATCCTCCGGTAAGTGGGAGGGTGTGTACTTAAACCGCTTTACCCAGTCTGCCTATGTGCCTGGTTCTATTTTCAAGGTGGTAACCACCGCAGCAGCGCTGGATGCGATTCCGGACATCCTGGAGCAGAGCTTCAAATGCACCGGTCACTATGAGTATGGCGCATATGACGTTACCTGCGAAAAGGCCCATGGTAATCTGAGCCTGAAAACTGCCCTTCAGAGATCCTGCAACTGTGCTTTTGCTCAGATTGCCGATCAGCTGGGTGTATCCACCCTGAAAGAATACGTGAAGCAGTTTCAGGTGACGGAGCCTGTCAGTTTTGACGGAATTACCACCGCAAGAGGTAATTACGATCTGGAAGGCGCATCCAAGGTACAGGTTGCCTGGAGTGCCATCGGTCAGCACACCGACCTGGTCAATCCCTGCCGCTATATGACCTTCATGGGTATGATTGCTGGAGGCGGACAGGCAGCAATGCCTCATTTGGTATCCACAGTTACCTGTGACGGCGAAATCAACTACGAAGCTGCGCCTCAGATGTCTGAGCGCATTATGTCTGAGGAAATTGCAGTCATTTTGCGGGAATATATGCGCAATAACGTGGAAAACAACTACGGCGCCAAGAATTTTCCCGGTCTGACGGTCTGCGCCAAGTCCGGCACCAGCCAGCTGGGCGGGGACCAGGAACCCAATGCCATGTTTGCAGGCTTTGTAGCTGACGAAGAATATCCTCTGGCGTTCATGGTTGTTGTGGAAAATGGCGGATATGGCAGTTCCACCTGCGTTCCCATCCTTAGCAAAGTCCTGGCCGCATGCAAAAACTTGATGGATTCTGAGTGAATCGTTGTATACACTGCACAAAAAAACTTGTATACATTTGGCAATCTTTTGTAATCTCACAGATTGACATTTGTCCGTCTGTGAGATACAATAGCCTCAATTCGTCAGGGAGGTTATTGAAGATGACTGCCAGAAATAACAGTTCTTCTCAGTTTTTCTGCCACTGCTCCGCAGCGGCTTCTTCCTCTGCGCGAATTATCAACCGGTTGGACACTGCCAATGAGGTAGTGTCTCTTTTTGTCCGCATCCTACTGGCAGACTGAAAAGTGTAACCGGGACATACATAGTATGATCAGGCGGTTACGGAAACGTAGCCGCTTTTTTCATAATCTGTAAGAAATGGAAAAGGAGACTTTTACATGAAAAAGACAATCGCACTGATTCTGGCTGCTATGATGGTAGTCACCATGTTTGCTGGCTGCGGCGGCAGCAACAGCAACGAACCCGCTGCTGACGGCAGCGCAGCTGCCCTGAAGATCGGCATGACCGGCCCTCTGACTGGTGGCGCAGCTGTTTACGGCACCGCTGTTGAAGCAGGTATCGAGATCGCTGTCGAAGAGATCAACGCTCTGGGCGGCCTGCAGATTGAGTTCAAGTCCGAAGATGACGAAGCCGACGGCGAAAAGGCCATCTCCGGCTACAACATCCTGAAGGACTGGGGCATGCAGGTTTTCATCGGCACCGTTACCTCCGGCGCTTGCAACGCTGTTGCTCCCGAAACCGTCAATGACGAAATCTTCCTGCTGACTCCCTCCGCATCCGCTGTGGAAGTCGCAACCGCCGGCCCCACCACCTTCCAGATGTGCTTCACCGACCCCAACCAGGGTGCATCCGCTGCTGAGGTCATCGCCTCCAACTGGGCCGATGCAGTTATCGGTGTCATCTACGACTCTTCCGACGACTACTCCTCCGGCCTGTACGAAGGCTTCATGGGTAAGGCTGAAGAGCTGGGCCTGAATATTGCTGTTGAGACTTCTTTCACTGCCGATACCAAGTCCGACCTGTCCACCCAGGTTACCCAGTGCAAGGACGCTGGTACTACCATGGTGTTCCTGCCCATCTATTACACCGAGGCATCCCAGATCCTGACCTACGCCAATAAGATCGGCTTCGCTCCCAGCTTCTTTGGCTGCGACGGCATGGACGGCATCCTGACCGTGGAAGGCTTCGACACTGCTCTGGCTGAAGGTCTGGCACTGATGACTCCCTTCGATGCAAACGCTTCCGATGAGGCTACCAAGTCCTTCGTTGCCAAGTATCAGGAAAAGACCGGTGGCATCCCCAACCAGTTTGCTGCCGATGCTTATGACTGCGTCTATGCTGTCTACAATGCATGCGTCGAGGCTGGTATCGACGGTACCACCGCTCCCGCTGATGTCTGCGCCGCTCTGATCGAAGCATTTGGCTCCCTGACCTTCGACGGCCTGACCGGCAAGGGCATGACCTGGGACGAGGAAGGCATGATCTCCAAGGCTCCTGCAGCAGTGGTCATCACTGACGGTGTCTACGTTCCCATGGCTTAAAATTTCACTTTGGGATGGGCAGAAATCTGCCCATCCCAAAACCGCTGTTCGACAGTCCATGAGAGCGGCTGTATCCGGCCGCCGTCATAGGCTGTCGAGAAAGAGAGGTAAGATATGCAACTGTTACAGTATCTGATCAATGGTCTCAGCATTGGCTCCGTGTATGCCATCATTGCGCTGGGTTATACCATGGTCTATGGCATCGCAAAGATGCTGAACTTTGCCCACGGCGACGTCATCATGGTGGGCGCCTATATTTCCTTCTGCGTTACCAGCTACCTGGGACTTCCTGCAATCGTGTCCATTGTTGCTGCAATGGCCGTCTGCACTCTGCTGGGTATTCTGATTGAGGGTCTTGCTTACAAGCCTCTGCGCGGTACTCCCAGCCTTGCCGTTCTGATTACCGCCATCGGTGTCAGCTATTTCTTGCAGAATGCAGCACAACTGATCTGGTCCTCCGCTCCCAAGAACTTTACCAGTATCGTCACCTTTGAACCCATCCACCTGTTTAATGGCCAGCTGGTCATCACCGGCGAGGTTCTGGTCACTGTTCTGGTTTCCATTCTGGTCATGGTGGTTCTGACCTGGTTCACCGGCTCCACCCGTACCGGCAAGGCCATGCGCGCTGTATCTGAAGACCGTGATGCTGCTCAGCTGATGGGCATCAACGTTAACCAGACCATTTCCACCACGTTTGCGATTGGTTCTGCCCTGGCAGCAGTGGCAGGTGTTCTGCTGTGCTCCACTGTGCCCACTCTGCAGCCCACCACCGGTTCCATGCCTGGCATTCGTGCTTTCACTGCTGCTGTCTTTGGCGGCATCGGTTCCATCCCCGGCGCCATGATCGGCGGCATTCTGATCGGCATCATCGAGACCTTTGCAAAGAAGTACATTTCTACCCAGTTCTCTGATGCCGTGGTGTTCAGTGTTCTGATCATTATCCTGTTGGTTAAGCCGGCCGGTCTTTTGGGCAAGCAGGTCCAGGAGAAGGTGTGAGGTGACGGATATGAAAAACATGCTTCGAAACAAAAACAACATCAAGAACGCATCCACCTATCTGATGGTCACTGTGGCCTTTATCATCCTGCAGGTCATGTCTTCTCAGGGTATGCTGAAGAGTTCTGTCAACGGCTATCTGGTGCCTGTCTGTGCATACATTGTTCTGGCAGTTTCCCTGAACCTGCTGGTCGGTGTCTGCGGTGAGCTGAGCCTGGGCCATGCGGGTTTCATGGGCATCGGCGCTTTCTCCGGTATTGTGATCGCCGCCCTTCTGAAGAATCTGATTCCCAATGAAGTGATCCGTCTGCTGATTGCCATGATCTTTGGCGGTATTCTCGCCGGTGGCATGGGTTTCCTGATCGGTATCCCTGTTCTGCGTCTGCGGGGCGACTACCTGGCTATCGTTACCCTGGCCTTCGGTGAAATCCTGAAGAACATCATTGGCAATATGTACGTGGGCACCGATTCCAAGGGTTTCCACTTCGCCATCTCCACCAGCAAGATGGATCTGCTGGAAGGCGGCAAGTACATCATTGCAGGCCCCAAGGGTGCTACCGGCGTCGAAAAGCTGGCAAGCTTCCCCATGGGTTTTGCACTTATCATCTTCACTCTGTTTGTGGTTTTGAATCTGATTAATTCCAAGGAAGGCCGCGCCATCAAGGCCATCAAGAATAACCGCATTGCTGCTGAGTCTGTGGGTATCAATGTCACCGCATTCCGCATGAAGGCTTTCGTGGTCTCCGCAGTGCTGGCCGGTATGGCAGGCGCCCTGTTCGGCCTGAACTATTCTTCCATCACCGCAACCAAGTTCAACTTTAACACCTCCATCAACATTCTGGTCTTCGTGGTTCTGGGCGGCATGGGCAATATTCTGGGCAGCGTTATTTCCGCTACGGTACTGTACATTCTGCCGGAAGCAATGCGTGGCCTGGAAGACTACCGTATGATCCTGTATGCCATCGTTCTGATCGTTGTTATGCTCTGCACCTGGTCTCCCAAGATCAAGGGCTACATTCAGATGCTGATGGGAAGAATTAAAGAAAAGATGACCGGCAAGAGAAAGGAGGCAGGAACCAATGGCTGAATATTCCAAGAAAATGGTTGAGGTTCCTACCATAAACCTCTTCCGCGAACAGGATACCGACAAGATGCCCGTTCTGGATGTCCGGAATCTGGGCATCGACTTTGGCGGTCTGACCGCTGTCGATGGTTTCAATATGACCATCGGACCCACTGAGATTTCCGGCCTCATCGGCCCCAACGGCGCCGGCAAGACCACCATCTTCAACCTGCTGACCAATGTGTACCAGCCTACCCGCGGCTCCATTCTGATTAAGGGCATCGATACCAAGGGTATGGACACTGCCCACGTCAACCGTCTGGGCATCGCCCGTACTTTCCAGAATATCCGTCTGTTCAATGACATGAGCGCATTGGATAACGTCAAGGTTGGTATGCACAACGAGATCAAGTGCTCTTTCATCTCCAGCCTGCTGCGTTTGCCCGGCTATTTCAAGGCCGAGAAGAAGGCGAATCAGAAGGCCATGGAGCTGCTGGAATTCATGGGCCTGGCTGACATCGCCCACCAGAAGGCAGGCAGCCTGCCTTACGGTGTCCAGCGCCGTCTGGAAATCTGCCGCGCCCTGGCATCCAATCCTGCTATTATTCTTCTTGATGAACCTGCTGCCGGTATGAACCCCAGTGAGACTGCCGAACTGATGCACCAGATCCGCCGGATCCGTGACACCTTCCAGATCGCCATTTTCCTGATTGAGCATGACATGAACCTGGTTATGAACGTCTGCGAAGGCATTGTGGTTGTGAACTACGGCAAGATTATCGCCAAGGGCACCCCTGAAGAAATCAAGAATGACCCCGCCGTTATCGAGGCGTACCTGGGAAGGAGCTGAGCGCAATGATGCTGAAAATCGATGATATTCATGTTTATTATGGCGCTATCCATGCCATCAAAGGCGTTTCCTTTGAAGTTGGCGAGGGTGAGATCGTCGCCCTGATCGGTGCCAATGGCGCCGGTAAGAGCACCATTTTGAAGACTGTCTCCGGCCTGATGCATCCCAGAAGCGGTAAGATCGAGTTCATGGGTGAGGATATCTCCCATACCGATGCCTACAAGCTGCTGCGCTACGGCCTGGCTCACGTTCCCGAGGGACGCCGGATTTTCCTGCAGATGTCTGTCCAGGAAAACCTGGAAATGGGCGCCTATATCCGCAAGGATGTCTCCAAGGATGACCTGGAGCGGGTTTTCAACTATTTCCCCCGTCTGAAGGAGCGTCGCAAGCAGATTGCCGGCACCCTCTCCGGCGGTGAGCAGCAGATGCTGGCCATGAGCCGTGCACTGATGAGTCATCCGAAACTCATGATGCTGGATGAACCCTCCATGGGCCTGGCTCCCATTCTGGTTGACCAGATTTTCGACATTATCAAGCAGCTCCATGCTGACGGCACTACTATCCTGTTGGTCGAGCAGAACGCATCCAAGGCCCTGCAGATTGCAGACCGTGCATACGTTCTGGAAACCGGCAGCGTGACCCTGACCGGTACTGGCAAGGAACTGGCTGCCTCTGACGAAGTTAAGAAGGCTTATCTGGGCGGTTAAGAAAACGAAACACACCCTCTGCATATGTTGTGCAGGGGGTGTTTTTATGTGCAGGAAAAATCACCTGAGAGGATCTCTTCTTCTGGGCTTTGGGCTTGGTTTGCTGATCGGAAAGTGTCTCGAATCATGGCTTCTATGCACATGCGGCGGTCTTTGTCTGCTGATTCTGGGAATCTGCATCCTGGGCAGGAAATAGCAGGCATAAACCTGTCCACAGACTCATATGCTTTTGTAACGAAGCATATGAAGGAGTGATTCTTTATGGAATTGCAGTTCAAGAAAAGAAGCCTACCATGTCTGCGGCGGGTCAAACGGGAACCTGCCGTCCAGGAACTGACTCAGGAAGTACGTCTGACAGATGAAATGCCGGATATTGGCCGTGTCCTTTGCTGCTGGGGTCAGATGATTATCCGCAGCAAGGAATGGCGGGGCGATACCATAACCGTGGTGGGCGGTGCAATGGTATGGGTTCTCTATGCACCGGAGGATGGAAGTGAACCCCGGTGCATGAATGCCTGGATTCCCTATCAGCTGCGCTGGGAACATATGGATGCTGACCGGGAAGGTCCCTTGCGGATCAGTCCGTTGCTGCGGTTTGTGGATGCCCGGACGGTTTCCGCCCGGAAACTCATGGTTCGAGCCGGTGCAGCGGCTATGGCAGAAGCTTTGTGCCCTGGTGAAGCACTGCTGTACAGTCCCGATGAAATGCCGGAGGATGTGGAGCTTCTGAAACGGATTTATCCGGTGCGGCTTCCCAAAGAGGCAGGGGAGAAAATTTTCCAGATAGACGAGGAGCTGAGTCTGAATGATATCAACAAGCTGATGAGTTATACCCTTCGTCCAGAAATCACCGATTGCAGAGTACTGGCCAATAAGGTAGTCTTCCGCGGGTTTGGAAAACTTCATCTTGTCTATTGCTGCACCGAAGGCAGGATTCATACATCCGATTTTGAAGTACCTTTTTCCCAGTTTGCGGAGCTGGAAAATGCCTACAGTCCTGATGCACGGGCGGATATCTGCTTTGGCACCACACTTCTGGAGCTGGACATGGAAGATGGGAAGCTTCGTCTCAAATGCGGTCTGGTTGCCCAGTATCTGGTGGATGACCGGGAGTTGATTGAAATTGTGGAGGATGCCTACAGTCCCCGGCGGGAAGTAATTGTTCAGCCTGAGAATCTGATGCTTCCGTCTATCTTGGAAGACCGAAGCGAGGGTATTGAAGTATCCCAGACTGCGCAGGGACACAGCGGGGAAGTGGTGGACGTGAATATACTGCCGGATTTTCCAAGAGAGCGGCGGACTGTTGACGGGGTGGAACTGGAAATGCCGGGAATGTTCCAGACTCTCTATTATGGGGAGAATGGGTCTTTGCAGTCGGCCAATACCCGCTGGGAAACCAGGATGGAACTTCCCGCAGGTGAAGGATGCCGGATTGATGCAGCTGTTTATCCTCAGGGCGAACCCCAGGCAATTCCTGCCGCAGATGGATTTAATCTCAGTGCTCAGATGGGACTGAAACTCCGTACAACTTCTGATGCAGGTCTTCCTATGGTGACGGGACTGGAACTGGGGGAAATGCAGGAGGCGGATGAGGACAGACCTTCTCTGATTCTCTGCCGACCGGGTGGGGAAAACATGTGGGAACTTGCAAAACGTACAGGCTCCACCGCGGGAGCAATCCGAAAGGCAAATAATCTTCCGGAGGAAATGCCGTCTGACCGGATTATCCTGATTCCGATTCCATAAAAAAATACCGCCGCTTCGGGGGAGAGCCGAAGCGGCGGCAATGGCAGAGTGTCGCAGACGGGGGAAATATCTGCCTGCAATTAGCTTAACTCATATATAGCCGGAAAACCTAGGGGAATCTGTCGAAGATTCCCTTATTTTTTGCTTGTAAATAGGGATTCCCGGTGCTATAATATATGCTGAAATTTTATATACAGAAGGTGTATTTTCATATGTCTACCAAGATTGATATTTATTCCGGTTTCCTGGGCGCCGGCAAGACCACTCTGATCAAGAAGATGATCCAGGAGGCCTACAAGGGCCAGAAGCTTGTTTTGATCGAAAATGAGTTCGGCGAAATCGGTATTGACGGCGGCTTCCTGCAGGATGCCGGCATCAACATCACTGAAATGAACTCCGGCTGCATCTGCTGCTCCCTGGTGGGCGATTTCGGCAAGGCTCTGACTCAGGTGATCTCCGAGTATAACCCCGACCGCATCATCATCGAACCTTCCGGCGTTGGCAAGCTGTCCGATGTGATCGCCGCTGTTGAAAAGGTCACCAACGACGAAGTGACTCTGGGCTACACCGTTGCGGTTGTGGACTCCGGCAAGGTCAAGGTCTATATGAAGAACTTTGGCGAGTTCTACAACAACCAGATCGAAACTGCTTCCACCATCATTCTGTCCCGCACCGATTCCGTGCCTCAGAAGAAGCTGGATGCCTCTGTTACTCTGATCCGGGAGCACAACCAGGTTGCCACCCTGGTCACCACCCCCTGGGGCGAGCTGACCGGCGAGCAGCTGATTGCCGCCATGGAAGGTAAGGCTACTCTGGCTGCTGAACTGGCCCGTCTGGAGAAGGAGCGCCTGGCTGCTGAAGAGCATCACCACCATCACCATCATGAGCATGATGAGCACTGCACCTGCGGCTGTCACGATCATGATTATGAAGAACATGAGCATCATCACCACCATGAGCATGATGAACATTGCTGCGGTCATGACCACGAGCATGAACATCATCACCATGACCACTGCGAGCATGGCCACCATCACGGCGATGAGGGCTGCCACGAGCACCACCACGGTCATGAGGACGAGCATCACTGCTGTGAGCACCATCATGAGGAGCACGAGCACCACCATCATCATGATCACGAGGAGCATGAGCATCATCACCATCATGACCATGATGAGCACTGCTGCTGCGGCCACGATCATGACCACGAACATCACCATCATCATGAGCACCATCACGAGCATGACGAGCACTGCACCTGCGGCTGCCATGATCATCACCATCATCATGCCGACGAAGTTTTCACTTCCTTCGGCCGTGAGACCCACCTGAAGTTTGAACGGGCTGCCATCGAGAATGCTCTGAAAGAGCTGGATTCCGGCAAGTATGGCATGGTTCTGCGCGCCAAGGGCATCCTGCCCTGTGTGGACGGCACCTGGATCCACTTCGATATGGTTCCCGAGGAAATCGACATCCGCGTCGGTTCCGCCGATATTACCGGTAAGCTCTGCGTCATCGGCTCCAAGCTGGACGAAGCCGGTGTTGCCGCACTGTTCGGGGTGTAAGCCATGCAGCAGATTCCTGTTTATGTGTTCACCGGATTCCTGGATTCCGGCAAGACCAAGTTTATCCAGGAGACTCTGGAGGATTCCCGCTTCAATGACGGCGAGCGTACCCTGCTTCTGGTCTTTGAAGAGGGTGAGGAGGAGTACGATTTCTCCACCTATCCCTGCCAGAGTGTCTATATGGAAGTTCTGAACCAGCAGACCGTCACCACCAAGGAACTGGCTGCCCTGACCAAGAAGTATAAGGCAGACCGTATCGTTGCGGAGCTCAACGGCATGCATCAGGTGGGTGACCTCTACATGCGCTTCCCTGAAGAGTGGGTGGTTGCTCAGGAGGTCATGTTTGCCGATGCCGAGACCTTCATGGCCTACAATGCCAACATGAGAAACCTGACCATGGATAAGCTGGTGGGTGCCCAGATGGTGGTGTTCAACCGTCTGGAAAAGGGCGCTGACATTATGCCTTACCACAAGATTGCCCGTGCCGCCAACCGAAAGATCGATATTCTCTACGATTACACCGACGGCTCCACTGCCTTCGATGATATCGAAGATCCTCTGCCCTTTGACATCAATGCTCCTGTCATTGAGATCAAGGATGATGATTATGCCATCTGGTACCGGGACTGCAGCGAGGAACCTGAGAAGTACGACGGCAAGACTGTCCACTTCAAGGCTCAGGTCGCCATGCTCCGCCGGGACAAGAACGGCATGTTCGCCCCCGGCCGGTTCGTCATGACCTGCTGCGTGGAGGACATTCAGTTCTGCGGCATTCCCTGCCGCTATGCAAAGGCCCAGGAGTTGGAATCCCGCAGCTGGGTCATGGTCACCGCCAAGGTCAATGCAGAGAAGCACCGCCTCTATAAGGGCGATGTGGGTCCTGTGCTGACTGCCATTGAGGTTAGCAAGGGTGCAGAACCCGCCGATCCCGACGTGGCTACTTTCTAAAAGTCTCCGGTGCAGAAAATTTCTGCACCGGATATTGATTAACGAACAAACGAACGAAATACCGTTTGCATTTTGTTTATCTCTGTGATATACTACCCGTAAGTATGAGAGGAGGGCTGCATATGTATCAGCCACTGGCCGACCTGCTGCGGCCCACCACACTGGATGAGGTCTACGGACAGGAGCATATTCTGGGCAAGGGCGCGGTACTGCGCCGACTGATTGATTCGGGAAAAGTGCCTAACATGGTCTTCTACGGCCCCAGCGGCACCGGCAAAACCACCGTTGCCAACATCATTGCCAAACAGACCAACCGGACACTCTACAAGCTCAACGCCACCACGGCCTCCACGGCGGACATCCGGGAGATCGTATCCCAACTGGATACCTTCATGGCTCCCAACGGGGTGCTGCTGTACTTGGACGAGATTCAGTCCTTTAACAAAAAGCAGCAGCAGAGCCTGCTGGAACACATCGAAAACGGCAAGATCACCCTGATCGCCTCCACCACGGAGAACCCCTATTTCTATGTGTTTAACGCAATCCTCAGCCGCTCCACCATTTTCGAATTCAAGCAGATTGATGCTCCCGCTGCCCTCCAGGCAGTGAAGCGGGCAGTGAGATTTATGGAAGAGCGCACCGCACTGAAGGCAGTTCCCGAAGAAGGTGCACTCGAATACATCGCCGGAGCCTGCGGCGGCGATCTCCGGAAGGCCATGAACGCCATTGAGGTACTGTTCTCCGCCGGTGTGGTGGAGGGAGATACGATTCCCCTTACCTATGCTGATGCCAAAGCGGTTACCCAGAAGAGTGCGCTCCGTGCTGACAGGGACGGCGACAATTTCTATGATTTGCTGTCTGCTCTTCAGAAATCCATCCGCGGTTCTGACCCGGATGCCGCCTGTCATTATCTGGCACGACTTCTGGAAGCGGGACAGATGCAGTCCGCCTGCCGCCGTCTGATGGTTATCGCAGCGGAGGATGTGGGACTGGCTTTTCCGCAGATCATTCCCATCGTCAATGCCTGTGTTGACATGGCTCTGAAGCTTGGCATGCCGGAAGCCAGAATCCCTCTGGGCGATGCGGCGGTGCTGATGGCGACCTCTCCTAAGTCCAATTCCGGCCATATTGCACTGGATGCAGCTATGGCGGATATCCGGAAGGGAAGAGGCGGCGATTTCCCCAGACATCTGCAGAACGTCCACGCCGATTCCTACACCATGGAGCGGGAGCAGGGTTATCTCTATCCCCACGATTTTCCCAACCACTGGGTCCGGCAGCAGTATCTGCCTGACGATCTGGTTGGTACCCGATATTATGAGTACGGTCCCAATAAGCTGGAACAGGCTGCGAAGCAGTACTGGGATACCGTGAAGAAATAGGAGGCAGACATGGACATTCAGTTAGGCGACATCCTTGTGATGAAGAAACCCCATCCCTGCGGCGAGAAGCGCTGGCTGGTGATGCGTACCGGCGCGGACTTTCGGATGAAATGCCTCGGTTGCGGCCATGAGGTCATGCAGCCCCGGCACAAAGCAGAAAAGAACATCCGCTCCGTGGAGCGTCCCCAGAAATAATCGACTTTCTATAGCGGCAGCTGACTTTCTCAGCTGCCGCTTTTTTGCGCACTTTCCAAATCTATGAGGTATGAGACTGGCTTTCTCGGGAAACCTGCTTCAAAACCACAGCATCTTTTCGAAGGGATTTTTCCGATGGTGCTGGTATACTTGGGCCATGAAGAACAGGGAAGGGGGAGCTGATGAAAGTATATCTGGATCTTGTGATGCTGCTTAATTTTCTCGTGGATTTTCTGCTTCTGATGGGGACAAACCGCCTGGCAGGATATCCACCTGCTTACGGAAAAGCTGCTGCAGCATCGGTGCTTGGGGCGGCCTACAGTGGTGCCTGCATGCTGCCGGGAATGGTATTTCTCGGAAATGGTTTATGGAGAATTGTATTCCTCTGGATGATGGCTGTTATCGCATTTGGCTGGAATCGAAGTGCAATGCAGCGGGGCGCAGTGTTTGTGCTTTTGAGCATGGCACTGGGGGGTATCTCAGTTGGGTTTGGGAAAGGTAGTTTCTGGATTTTGCTTGCCTCAGCCATGGCACTGTGGTTACTTTGTCGTGTCAGCTTCCGGGGAAGTCTGGGACAGCGGGAATATGTTCCGGTTGAGCTTTCCTGGGAAGGTAGAAAAATCAGCCTGATTGCCCTGAGAGATACGGGAAACACCCTGCGGGATCCCCTGACCGGGGAACAGGTGTTGGTGGCAGGAGCAGATGTTGGGAAAGAACTTCTGGATCTTTCCGAACATCAGATACGCCATCCGGTGGAGACATTGGCATCGTGCGTTCTGCCAGGAATGCGGCTGATTCCGTATACAGCCGTGGGACAGCCAGGAGGAATACTTCTGGCGGTGCGTTTTGAGGGCGCAAAGATTGGGAATACATACGGAAATCCTCTGGTGGCATTTGCGCCGGAGGCAATTGCAAAAGGGGCGGTATATCAGATGCTGACAGGAGGAACGGTATGATGAGCAAAGTGATGGATTTTCTTGCATGGATTGGGTTACTTCCGGAGAAGGGCATTTTCTACATCGGAGGCAGCGACATTCTTCCGGCGCCCCTGAAAGGACAGGATGAGCAAACTGCGCTGGAAGAGCTGGAAGCGGGGGAGGAACAGGCAAAGCAGCGGCTCATTGAGCATAATCTCAGACTGGTGGTGTTCATCGCACGGCGGTTTGAAAATACCGGGGTAAATCTGGAAGACCTGATTTCCATCGGTACCATCGGCCTGATCAAGGCAATCGGGACCTACCGCAGAGACCGCAATATCAAGCTGGCAACCTACGCATCCCGATGCATTGAAAACGAGATCTTGATGCACATCCGGAAGATTTCCAATCAAAAGGCAGAGATTTCTCTGGATGAGCCCATCAATATGGACTATGATGGCAACGAACTGCTTCTGTCGGATATTTTGGGTACCGATGAGGATGTGGTCACTGGAAAATTGGAAGAGGATGTGGATTTGCACCTTTTGCGGCAGGCGCTGTGGGAACTTCCCAATCGGGAGCGGGAAATTGTGCTGATGCGCTATGGTCTGGAAGGCAGGAAAGAACTTACGCAGAAGGAGGTTGCCCAGCGGATGGGTATTTCCCAGTCCTATATTTCAAGGCTCGAAAAGCGGATCATGCTGCGTCTGCGACGGGAGATCCTGACGAAGACCAGCTGCGCCTGAAGCTTGACTTTTGCCTGTGAAAATGGTATAGTTTAGGGCAATGGAGAGTTGTCCGAGCGGTTTAAGGAGCCAGTCTTGAAAACTGGTGATGGGGTAACCCACCGTGAGTTCGAATCTCACACTCTCCGCCATATTTCACGAACACTTTAGATGCAACTCGCTAAAAGTTGCAATCTAAAGTGTTTTCTTTTTATAAACGAAAGATATGGGGAGAAAAAGTTCTGAGTATTGCAATAAAATATTAACACAGTTTTCTGTGGTTCCATAGATGCAAAGCAGACTTCGATGGATGCTAAAGAGATTCGAACCGCAGATAGCTCGACTGACAGAACATAATATCCAGCGCCCTTTTTCATTTACTGAGAATTTCAAAAAGGGCGCTAACATACTTAATAGATTTGCCGGGATTCCTGGGGCAGAAATTGCCTTAAGAGTCCCTGCATTTTTTTGCTCAAAAAGGGCGATGAAAGGAGGCGTGAAAATATGGAAAGCAAATTTCCCAATGAATGCAGCGGAGAGTGCCGTCCACCACCAGAGGATTCAGACTGTATGGAGTCAGATAATCCATGTGATGGATGTCCTTACCCGAGTACAGTATCGATCTGTTGGGGTAAGCCATATACATCCTACCATACAATTGTCTTACGGATTTCATTACCAACCCAATAAAGGCAGTCGCCTGTTTCAAATATCTTGATAAAATGTTTATATATCGGTTTCATGTTTCCAGCCAAAATGTATGGTATTTTATCGGGATTTGTGATACAATGTAACCTGTTAGAGTATGTCCTGACAAATCCATCATAAAAGAGGTGTCATACCATGCCGAAACAGAACAAAACGAGAATCGCTTTTCTGGCTGCTGTTCTGATGGCAATCGCCTTTGTGATGCGGGAGCTATATGAAGATCTCCCCAATGCGATGCTCCAGAGCGTCATGTGCCTGATCCGGGACACAATTCATATTTCCCTGCTGTTTTCCTGGGTGGTCTCCGTGCAGCGCAGACTGGTCAACAAAAATGTACGGCGGCTGATGCTGATGGTGGGCTGCCTGCTCCTGTTCTGGCTCATTGACAAAATTGTCAAATGGGATTTCACCGGCAGCGTGACCCATCCGCTGGTGCGCTACCTCTGGTACGGCTTCTAT
>JAFXAV010000035.1 GCA_017516785.1 Oscillospiraceae bacterium | reverse complement strand
GAAGGCCTTTTCCTCATCAGTGATGTTCAGCCTGTCTGCATCGTCACCCAGAATTTCAAGAGAACGGAGTGCTGCGTACAGGTTCTCCTGTGCCAGCAGATTGGTGTAGAGGTTGTTATCAACGATGGCATTGTATTCATCAGGACCGGTAACAGCGCAGATGCAATACTTGCCTCCCCGGCATTCCGCAAAACCACCCACATCCGCAAAGACCCGGGCAGTTTCTACCAGCATCTCAGCACCGTAATCACGGAGGAAAGCATAGTCACCGGTAAACTGAGTAGTTTGGAGAGGCCACGCTACATCGCCCAGGTAACTGTGACAGAACGCCGTATACAGAGTTCCGGATACCATTTCACGGAGGAACTGATAAAGTCCTGCATGTACCATATCGGAGAAGTCATGAAGACAAGTGCCAATCGGAAAGATTTTATACGGCAGATGAAGCACCGGGGCTATGAAGTTTGGTGGAGCGATGAACGAAAATACATCACCTACACCTGAGGAATCAACAAGTGCAGATGAAAGTCGATCTGGGAGTGGCGAAGGAGGAAATGCTGAACAGCATCAAAGACCTAAAGAAACAGGATGGGAATTTGAAAGAGGAATTTTTCTCCAAACTGTCCGCAATGCACTCCGCCCAACTCAGGGATACCCGGGACGAGTACGACAGACAGAAGAAAGAAACCCTGCGGTTCATGCTGATCACGATAGCATCCTCGGCGGTGCTGTCGGGGCTGGTCTCCGGGCTGTTTCTGCTCTTGGGCGGTTGACGGAAGATGACGATTCCGATGACCCGGAGGAGCAGAAACGCAAGTATGAAGCAAACCAAGCAGCGGCTAATGTGGGCACTGTTCTGGGGCTGGCGATAGGCGCAATTGAAACATTTTCGCAGAATAATCAATCCCTTACTCGAACACAGGATGAAAACCAACACATCGAGGAGGAAGAAAATTTCAACAAGTTCCTCGCCAGGATGGACGAGGAATATGGATACGAAGAAGAACTGCAGCAGACCATGTAATGCTGTTCTTCGTATCAATCTCCCAAAAGTGGGAACCATAACCAAAGTAAGGAGGTGGGCGGCAATGGCTGATACAAACAGAATGTCCATGGCACAACAAAAAATCTATATCGCAGAGCAGATCTGGCTTCACTACTACAATGATTACCTCTTCGTAAAAGGCATCATTACCGAGCAGGAACGCAATAAACTCAAGTTCAAAATCGACAGCAGGAATCCGTCTGCCTACTGTTGAAAACAGCAAATGGGCCAGCGCACGCTGGCCCTCTATTTCCATTACTATCCAGTAGCTATCTTCGCAGCTTGCTGGTATAGTGATGATACAACGAACTGCGAAAAGGAGGAATGAACATGGACATACATAGCATTCGTTCACAGCTAAAAACGAAATCGATATTCGATATTCCCATGCGGGTCACCTACTACGCCCGTGTGTCTTCGGAAAGTGATGAACAGCTGAACTCGCTGGGAAACCAGATCACCTATTACGAGGATCTTATCAAAGGAAACCGCAACTGGACCTTTGTACCCGGCTATATCGACGAGGGATTATCAGGTATCTCCACTAAGAAACGTGAGAACTTCAACCGCATGATTGAGGAAGCAACGGAGGATAAATTCGACCTTGTAATCACCAAGGAAATCTCCCGGTTCGCAAGAAACACGCTGGACTCCATCCAGTTTACACGACAGCTACTGAGCTACGGTGTGGGTGTATTTTTCCAGAATGACAACATCAACACCCTGGATGAAGATTCGGAGCTGCGGCTTTCCATCATGTCCTCCATCGCCCAGGACGAACTGAGAAAGCTCTCCAGCCGCGTGAAATTCGGTCACGCGCAGGCCATCAAGGATGGCGTGGTGCTGGGAAATAACCGCATCTTCGGTTACCAGAAGGACACCGGCAGGCTGGTAGTTGACGAGGAGGAAGCCCCCATGGTTCGGGAATTGTTCGAGCTGTACGCAACCGGAGAATACTCCATGAAGCAGATCGAGGTAATCTTCTGGAACAAGGGCTACCGCAACAGCAGGAGCAACCGTCTCTCCCATACCACCATGTCCAACATGATTTCCAATCCCAAATACAAGGGCTACTATGTGGGCAACAAGGTGAAGGTTATTGATATGTTCACCAAGAAACAAAAGTTCCTGCCCCCGGAAGAATGGGTCATGTTCAAGGACGAAACCGGGGAGATCGTACCCGCCATAGTGTCCGAAGAACTGTGGGAGAAAGCCAATGCCATCCTCCGCAAACGAAGTGACGATGTAAAATCCCGGCAGGGTATTTGCAATCATGCAAACCTACTGACCGGGAAGCTCTTCTGCCCCTGTTGCGGTGCTGCCTACTACCGCCGGGAATCCAAGGACAGGCAGGGCAATAAAAACAGCAAATGGGTTTGCTCCGGCAAGATCAAAAATGGTGCCGATTCCTGCGCCTCCTTCCCCATCTATGAAGAAGAAATCAAGCCGCTCCTCTTCGAGGTATTCAAAGAAACAGAAGCCGACGCGGAAGCCATGCTGGAAGAATATATGCAGATGTACCAGTCCTTGGACAACGATGGCATCCAGCGGCAGATTACTTCCACAGAGCAAAAGATTGATCTGGAATCCAGAAAAAAAGCCAAGCTTCTGGACTTCAATATCAATGGGCAGATTACCGACCAAGAGTACCTTCAGCGCAGCCGGGACTGCGAGCAGGAAATCGATCGGCTCCAAAAACTGCTCCTAGAACTGCAGCAGGAGCTGGAATCCAAAGAAGATTTCCGCAAGCATATGGAGTCCATCCGCTCCGTCATGCGGGATGCACAGCGGGATGCAAACCGGCAAATCGTCAGCAAGGAATTCATCGACAAATACATCGACCGCATCTTTGCTACTCCTCAGGAGGACGGTTCCCTGCGGTTGGAAATCAAAATCTTCACCGGCGAAGCGACAGAGAAATATCTTGCTAAATTAAAGAAACGGGCAGATGATGTGTCCCATACGAAAAGCGGCGAAACGGAAACCTGTTGCGCCGCAATGGGTTCTAATGCTGGAAGTCGTACGGGTCACACGTTCAAGAAGATGATCGAAGCCTACGAGCAGGGTCTGCAGTAAGCACATTCCCAACAGGCAGCTGCGGCTGCCTGTTTTCTTTTTCGGTTTTCCCGGAAGTTTCTCCGGTTTTCTTGATTTTCCGCTGTCGGCGTGCTATAGTTATGGAAACTATGCTTTTATCGGAGGAATGTCCTTCATGCTGTTATATCTGAAACGAGCCGCCTTTGTCGGCTTGATCCTGTCTGCCCTGGCTGTGTTTTCCGGCTGCGCAAAGGCTCCCGCGGAGACTACTCCCGCCACCCTGGCACCCATCGTGCTGCCCACCGCCCCGGTGGTGGAGGAAACGGAGTCCACCGATCCCAGGGAGGATGTCCGGGAACTGACCGTGGTGATGGATGCCGGTGACCTGTACACCCTGGACCGTTACCCCAACCTGGAGTCCGTGGACTTGAGCGGCAGCACCTGCTACTGGGCCATCTGGGATTTCATTGAGGCCCACCCGAATCTGGATGTGACCTTTACCGTGGATCTGGGCGGCACTGCCGTGGATGCCCGGGCAGAATCCGCTACCCTGAATTCCGGCCGCTACACCTATGCCGCCCTGGAAGAAAATCTGCAGTATCTGCCCAATCTCACCAGTCTTTCCCTGCCCCAGATCACCCTGACCACGGAGCAGATCCATACTCTGGTCAGTACCTATCCCAACATCACCATAGACTACACCCTGGAGCTGTTCGGCACCACCGTCAGCAGCGACAGCGAAACGCTGGATCTGACGGCTATGACCTCCGCCCAGGTGGAGGAAGCCTGCCGGAAGCTGGCCCTGCTGACCAGCTCCCCTGTGGCGAAGCTCAGCAGCAGCCTCTCCCTGGAGGATGTGGATACCCTCCAGGCCGCCGCCCCCCATGTGATCTTCGACTATTCCTTTACCCTCTTCGGCAAGACCGTCTCCACCGCCGATGAAGAGATTGTCTTCAAGAAGCAGGACATCGGCAACGACGGAGAAGCCGAGCTCCGGGAGGCACTGACCGTTCTGGAGCACTGCAAGCGTGTGGTACTGGATGCCTGCGGCTTCGACAGCGAAGTCCTGGCCAAGGTTCGGGAAGATTTCCGTGACGGCCCCAAGGTGGTCTGGCGTGTCTACTTTGGTGTCGGCGGCCGTTACAATACCCTGACCGATGACGATGTGATCCGGTGCGTCAAAAACGTCACCGATGATACCTGCGGCCCCATGAAATATCTGGAAGATGTGGTGCACATGGATCTGGGTCACAACGACACCCTCACCGACCTGAGTTTTATGGGTTACATGACCAAACTGGAAACCGCCATTGTCTCCGGCTGCGCGGTTTCTGATCTTTCCGGCATTGAGAACTGCAAGAATCTGCAATGGCTGGAACTGGCCTACTGCGGCAAGCTGAAGGATGTTTCCCCTCTGGAGGGCTGTGAGAATCTGAAATATCTGAACCTGAGCTACACCGGTGTCAGCGATTACTCCCCCCTGGATGCTCTGCCTCTGGAACGTTTCGTCTGCCTGTCCCCCAAGGCATCTACTGCGGAGCAAAACACCTTCACCACCATCCATCCCAAGGGAGAGTGCATCACCCTGTTCTACGGCTCCACCAACCCCTACGGCTACGGCTGGCGGTACAACGACAACGGAAAAACCATGTTCTGGTACTACAAGGATATCATCCGGGAAGTCTTCAACTACGACAACGCCGATGCGATCCTGGAAGCACAGAAAAAGGATTGAATTTCAACACCCCGGCGAATCCAATCGCCGGGGTGTTTTACAGTAAAACGGAGCATAGAAGTGAAAAATGACCGTTTGTTGTACTGGCGCGGCAGCACCCTTGGCTCCCCTGTGTAAGGGGAGCTGTCACGCGAACAGCGTGACTGAGGGGTTGCTGCGGTACTATGTTGCAATTTCGCCAAGCACCAATGTAAATACGCACGTTTTCC
Source organism: Oscillospiraceae bacterium (assembly GCA_017516785.1). Next base: position 249 of record JAFXAV010000035.1, on the reverse strand, counting down.
CGCACAACCCCTCCGAGTCGGCTCTCGCCGACCCACCTCCCCTTACACAGGGGAGGCTTTGGCACAGCGCAAATTGATAAACTTCTTCATCAAAAATAACTTTTTGCCAATCGAGTAGGAGGGGCTTTTAGCCCCGACCTCTCACACCACCGTGCGTACGGTTCCGTACACGGCGGTTCAATCGCATAAGTGCAACGACTCGTACCGAGCAAGGATGCTGTAGTATCCCGCCTGTGCGAGTCGTTCATT
>JAFXAV010000034.1 GCA_017516785.1 Oscillospiraceae bacterium | reverse complement strand
GCGAACTGAGCGTCACCGTGCATACGGCCCATGGTGTCGGTCATGCCGTAAGAAGCGGGACCGGCGGCCATGTTATCGGGATGCAGGGTACGGCCGGTACCACCGCCGGAAGCGACGGAGAAGTACTTTCTGCCGTTTTCGTTGCACCACTTCTTATAAGTACCGGCTACAGGATGCTGGAAGCGGGTGGGGTTGGTGGAGTTACCGGTGATGGAAACGTCAACACCCTCAGCGTGCATGATGGCAACGCCTTCGCGGACGTCGTCACAGCCGTAGCAGTTGACGGCAGCGCGCTCGCCCTTGGAGTAGGGGATGCGACTCACGACCTTCAGCTCGCCGGTGTAGTAGTCGAACTGAGTCTGGACGTAGGTGAAGCCGTTGATACGGGAGATGATCTGAGCAGCGTCCTTGCCCAGGCCGTTCAGGATAACGCGCAGGGGCTCCTTACGAGCCTTGTTGGCGGAGCGGGCAATGCCGATAGCGCCTTCGGCGGCAGCGAAGGACTCGTGGCCAGCCAGGAAAGCGAAGCACTTGGTCTCTTCACGCAGCAGCATGGCGCCCAGGTTGCCGTGGCCCAGACCGACCTTGCGGTCCTCAGCGACGGAGCCGGGGATGCAGAATGCCTGCAGGCCGATGCCGATGGCCTCAGCAGCCTCAGCAGCATTCTTGACGCCCTTCTTCAGAGCGATGGCGGCGCCGACGGTGTAAGCCCAGGCAGCATCTTCGAAGCAGATGGGCTGAATGCCCTTGGTGATGGTGTAGGGATCGAAGCCCTTGGCCAGGCACAGCTCACGGCACTCTTCGACGGAGTTCAGGCCGTACTGAGCGAGGACACCATTGATCTTGTCGATTTTTCTTTCGTAACCTTCAAACAAAGCCATTGTGTAGTCCTCCTCTTATTCGTGACGGGGGTCGATGTACTTGGCAGCGTTATCGAACTGACCGTAGTGGCCCTTGGCCTTCTCCAGAGCGACATTGGCATCGTCGCCCTTCTTGATGAAGTCCATCATCTTGCCCAGGTTAACAAACTCGTAACCGGTGATAAAGCTGTCCTCGTTCAGAGCAACGCGGGTGACATAGCCTTCGGCCATCTCCAGGTAACGGGGGCCCTTGGCCTTGGTGGAGAACATGGTGCCAACCTGGCTGCGCAGACCCTTGCCCAGGTCTTCCAGGGAAGCGCCGACGGCCAGGCCGTCCTCGGAGAAGGCGGACTGGCTGCGGCCGTAAACGATCTGCAGGAACAGTTCGCGCATAGCGGTATTGATGGCGTCGCAGACCAGGTCGGTATTCAGAGCCTCCAGGAGGGTCTTGCCGATCAGGATTTCAGCAGCCATAGCGGCGGAGTGGGTCATACCGGAGCAGCCCAGGGTCTCGACCAGAGCTTCCTCGATGATGCCTTCCTTAACGTTCAGGGTCAGCTTGCAGCAGCCCTGCTGGGGAGCACACCAGCCGATGCCGTGGGTGAAACCACTGACGTCGGAGATCTGCTTGACCTGAACCCACTTGCCCTCTTCGGGAATGGGAGCGGGGCCGTGATAGGCGCCCTTGCCAACGGAGCACATATGCTGTACTTCTGCACTATAAATCATGGCAATTTTCCTTTCTTTTCAAAAGACGGATGTGTGAGCCGTCTTTGGATTTACTTAATTGGAAAAATCAGCTTTTCCACAAAATATTATACATATATTCATGGAAAAAGTCAATTATCCTAACGACAAAATCGATAAATCTTTATCTTTTTGATTGTACAGGTTACACAAAATAAATCAGTAATCGTTGTTGATGAGGATGGGCTGCTGGACATACTGGACGAACTTGGGCTTGTCCTCAGCCTTGAAATAAGCGGAGCCGCAGACCATGACATCGACACCGTGTTCCTTGCAGATGGGGCAGGTATAGCGGTCCACGCCGCCGTCCACTTCAATGAGGCACTCGGGATTCACGGCATCCAGCCAGCCGCGGATGGCCTGGGTCTTTGCCAGCTGATCGTACATGAACTTCTGGCCGCCGAAGCCGGGTTCCACGGTCATAACCAGGATCATATCCACTTCCTTCAGAAAGGGCATGACAGCGGAGGCGGGGGTGCCGGGCTTGATGGAAATGGCAGGGTGAACGCCCAGGGCGCGGATCAGGCGCAGGGCGGTATGAGTGTTTTCTTCGGTGTCGGATTCCAGGTGGATGGTCAGCCAGTCAGCGCCGGCCTGGCAGAATTTGCCGATGTAGCGGATAGGACGTTGGATCATCAGATGGACATCCAGGGGAATTTTGGAAACCTTTTTCAGAGCTTCCACAACAGGAATACCGATGGTGATGTTGGGGACGAACATCCCGTCCATGACATCCACATGGACCCAGTCGCCGCCGTTTTGTTCGATATCATGGATGGCTCGTTCCAGATTGGCAAAGTCTGCCGCCAGGATGGAAGGTGCGATCTTAGCCATAATTACGTATCTCCTTCAAAAAATGAATTTAGGGGAATGACGTTATTTTACACCTATACCATATCATACAAACCTGGAAATTGCAATCACGGAATCACCGGTGAATGAATTCCTGCAAATAGGCCATACTACCGGAGAACCCAAAACAAAGGAGGTAATCTTATGAACTGCAATGCCAACAAGAGCATCGAATGCACTGTGCAGTCCTGTGCATATCACTGCGACAGCGCGAACTACTGCTCTCTGGACAAGATTCTGGTGGGTACTCACGAGCAGAATCCTGCCATGGACCAGTGCACCGACTGCAAGTCCTTCCGAAAGAGATAAATCCTGCTGCGGCGGCCATGAGCCGCCGCATTTTTTACCGCACTGTACTTGACGAAGCGGGAAGGAATCGGTATGATAAGGTTTAAGATTCTTTTGGATTTTGTTTATATTTCGTTTTGCGAGCGTACATATTTTCTTCATAAGTGACCTTTATGATGGAGAAAAAGAAAACCAACGGAGGAACCCTATGGATAATTTCGATACCCAGGAGCTCAATTTCGAGCCTGAATACAATGAAAATCAGCCCCAGCAGCCTGAAGCTGTGAATCAAAGCCAGCCCTACAGCGGCGCCGGCGCGGGCAGAAAGGAATCTCCCTTTGCAGATTCCCCCTATGTGATGAATCACACCCGGCAGAATTCTTACCAGAGCCAGTATGACAGCAGCTATATGCCTCCCGTGGAGCCGCCTAAAAAGAAGAAAAAGAGAAGCGGCAGCATGGTCTGGAAGGGTGTTGTCGCTGGTCTTCTGGCAGTTGCTCTGGTAGCTTCCGGCTGCGGCATCACCGCCGCCCTGGTCAATAACTATTGGGAAAACCGGACGGAGGAACTGGTAGGCCAGGTGCAGGTGCAGATCCGGGATCTGCAGGATCAGATCATTGCCAATGCAAACGCCTCTGCGGGAAACTCCGTCTCCGGCACCGTTCAGCTGCTGGAGGGTCTGACTCCCGGCCAGGTCTATGCCCGGAATGTGAAATCCGTGGTGCTCATCAGCTCTACTGTGACGGAATCCTATTTCGGCCAGACTGCTTCCGGCACCTCCTCCGGCTCCGGCTTTGTACTGACGGAGGATGGGTACGTGGTTACCAACCACCATGTGGTGGAGGGGGCAAGCTCCATCTCCGTCACCATGTCCGACGGCACGGTTCATCCCGCGCAGCTGGTCGGCTCTGACAGCACCAATGATGTGGCTGTCCTGAAGATGGATGCCACCGGCCTGCAGGCTGTGGCCCTGGGTTCCAGCACCGATCTGATCGTGGGCGACCAGGTGGTGGCCATTGGCAATCCTCTGGGTGAGCTGACTTCCACCATGACCGTCGGTTACGTCAGCGCCAAGGACCGGGACGTTACCACCGACAACAAGACTATCAACATGATCCAGACCGATGCTGCCATCAATTCCGGCAATTCCGGCGGCCCCATGTTCAATATGAACGGCGAGGTCATCGGCATTACCACGGCCAAGTATTCCGGTGAGTCCGCCTCCGGCGCATCCATTGAGGGCATTGGCTTTGCAATTCCCATCGACGATGTGATGCCCCTGATCGATGATCTGATCAACTATGGCTATGTCACCGGCGCATACCTGGGTGTCATGGTTTCCGACATGGATGCGGAAACCGCATCCTACTACGGCCTGCCCGTGGGCGCCTATGTCCAGGAGGCTGTGGAAGGTTTCTGTGCCAAGGCAGCCGGTGTTCAGGCAAAGGACATCATCGTAGCAGTGGGCGAGAATGAGGTCAACAGTGTCAGTGACCTGACCCGGGCGCTTCGGAAGTTCAAGGCCGGTGATACCACCACCATCACCGTCTTCCGCAGCGGCAGCAAGGTGGTGCTGGACATCACTCTGGACGAAAAACCCCAGGATACCAATACCCAGCAGCCGGTCAATCCTGACAGCAGCCAGATGCCCCAGAACGGCAGCTATGACGAGTGGTATAACTACTTCGCCCCCTTCTTTGGCGGCGGCAACGGATGATGAAGCTGAATATCAAAACCCGGACAGGCAACTGTCCGGGTTTTTGTGTCGAAAAAAGGCGTGAAAATTGTCGGGCGGGGAAAATGCCTGATTTCATTGCAAATATCGACCGATTATGCTAAATTATTCCATAGAAACCGGTATGATGGGAGGTGGAGCAGAAAATGCGGAAATTGCTGATTGCGGATGCCGGCGATGAATTCCGGTCGGAACTGGCGGATAATCTGAAACCGGCCTATATGGTTCATGAATGCCGGGACGGCCATCAGGCGCTGCAGCTGCTCCACAGTCTGAAGCCGGACATTCTGGTGCTGGACCTGATGCTTCCGGGACTGGACGGCATCAGCCTGCTGCAGGAAGCTGCGGAAGCGGGACTGCAGCCCATGGTGCTGGCAACCACCCGCTTCGTCAATGACTATGTTCTGGATGCGGCAGAACGGCTGGGCGTTGGCTATGTGATGGTCAAGCCCTGTGAAGTCCGCGCAACGGTATCCCGAATTGCGGATCTGACCCAGCGGCTGAAAGCGCCTTCCGTATCCAAGCCTGATCCCGGGACGTTGGTTGCCAATGTGCTGCTGAGTCTGAGCATCCCCACCAAGCTGAAAGGCTATGCCTGTCTGCGGGAAGCCATTCTGGAAGTGCTGCGGGACCCTTCTCAGCAGCTGACAAAAGAGATCTATCCCAAGGTAGGTGACCGTTGCGAGGGCAACGGTGTTCAGGTGGAGCGGGCAATCCGCAGCGCCATCAAAGCCGCCTGGAACCAGCGGGAAGAGCGGATCTGGCGGCTGTATTTCCGGCCCAATATGGAAGGTATTCTGGATCGGCCTACCAATGCCGCCTTTATTCACTGCATCGCAAACCGGATTGCGGTGGATCAGAAGTCGGAACATTCCGACCTGCTTCGGTAAAAAACTAGCGAGAAATTATACAAATTGCCTCAGAAAAAATCCATAATGCTAGTAAAAATGGCAGTAGAAATTTGTACTATTTTGGGTTATAATAAGTTGTTCGAATATTACAACGATTCGTAGCAGGAGGCATATCGCTATGAAAAATAATAAACGCCGCGTGCTTCAGATCATGAGCATCGTTCTGGGTGTGATCCTGGCGATTCTCGTGGTGTTTACCGGCTATACCGAGTATCTTCTCAATCAGATGAAATATGTGGACTCCGACCTCAAGCTGCCCTTCAAGACTCAGGAAGAGATTGATGCCATTCTGAATGCCACCGATCCCACCAGCGATCCCGAGGATGCGGTGGAGGAGTACACCGGCCCCACCAGCAATCCTGAGGACATTGTCCTGGGTACCGCAGGCATGGAAATCGGCGAGGAGGAATCCATCGTCAATATCCTGCTGATTGGCGCTGACTATCAGGATACTGACCAGCCCCGTTCCGATACGGCCATGCTGGTCACCTTTAACAAGGAAAAGGGTTCTCTCACCATGACCTCTTTCATGCGTGACACCTATGTGACCATCCCCGGTTACAGCAAGAACCGTCTGAACACCTCCTACAGCCTGGGCGGCATGGCTCTGCTGAAGGAAACCCTCCATGTGAACTTTGGTGTTCATGTGGACGGCATTGTGGAAGTGGACTTCACCCAGTTCGAAAAGATCATCGATCTTCTGGGTGGCATCGATCTGGAACTGACCAGTCAGGAAGCCAGCTGGATCAACAAAAAGGCAGGCAGCAGCCTGAAAGAAGGCATGCAGCATCTGACCGGCAGAGAGGCTATGTGGTACTCCCGCAACCGTACCAGCAACGGCGGCGGCGATTACAACCGCACCAACCGTCAGCGCATTGTGCTTAATACCCTGATCGAAACCTACAAGAGCGCCAGCATGATGACCATTCTGAACCTGGTGGACAACATCCTGCCCATGATCACCACCGACATGACCAAGAATGAGATTGTCAATTACGTTGTAGATCTGTTCCCTCTGCTGATGGAGGCTGAGATCGTCAGCCAGCGTATTCCCATCGGCGACGGCAGCAGCAGCGATACCGGTCATTTCATGACCAAGATCAAGGAAATGTCCGTTCTGGTTCCCAACATTGAGATGAACGTCCAGTTCCTGTCCGATACTCTGGGTTCCAGCATCGACCCTGATGCAGTGGAAGCTGACTGAATTAAAAAAGATACCCCATGGCCTTCAGGCCATGGGGAATTTTTTATTTCTTTGCAAGGGGGGTCTCCAGATACTGCTCCCAGAGGAACACTTCGGAAGATTTGCGAAGGTCAAAGGCCTTGCGGATGCCCAGGCATAGAGTCCGGAGCTTTTTCTGCATGGTTTTGGACTGGAAAAGTTCTTCGTTGCCCTCCATCATGGCCTGGGCCATGATTCTGGCCCGGTCTTCCCGGGGGAAGGTGGTGGAGGCGGGGTCAATAAAAGCCCGGTCCGCGCCCTGGAAGAGGCTTTTATCCAGGCCGGATGCAATGCGGTAGGAGAGGGTGTATTCAAAACCCTTGGGATTCAGATCTTCCCAACTATCAAAATCGGAACAGGAGATGATAACCTGATTGTCGATGACCAGAGCCAGATCATTGTAGAGGGTGGAGACAGTGTCATCGCCGATGGAAAGAATGATGTACACATTTTCGTCCTTGCCCCGGAACTGGAAGCCGGAGCTGAGCCCCGGTTCATCGGCGGAGGTGACCGCTGCGGAAATGGAGCGGACAAGACCGATGCAGATTTTGGAGCCGGATTTGACTTCCTTCAGAAAACCTGCGGGGTATACAGACAGGGCGCTGTCCAGTGTTTTCAGATACCGCCTCAGCAGGGGGACCTGATATTCGCCTTCCACATGGTAGCTGCCGGGAATTCTGGCAGTGGCATCATTCCACAGAAGAATTTCCACACCGTATTTGCTGCCCAACGCGGCAGCTTCCTTTTTCAGAGCCTCAAGACCTGCCTGATCAGGATTCTGAGCAGTGGGGCGTGGCATGGTGTAGACGGTTTTGTCATCTGTTGCGGTTTGGGTCAGATCCCAGCGGCAGAGAATATCGCCTGTCTCTTCGGTCCGGCGCAGGAACCAGATGCAGTTGCCGGATGCATCTGCTGTCATGTTCCAGGGTGTTTCCGTACCGGGAAGCCGGACCTGATGGCTGCGAAGACCTGTGGTCAGGTTATAAAGATTCAGCTCAGTTTCACTGCCCCGGCAGGCGCTCTGCACGGCGGAATCCAGGGCCAGCACCGCTTCCGTGGGGGTGTGGTATTCGGGTGTGATCAGAAGCTGGATTCCGGATTCGGGATTTCCTGAGAGCTTTTCAGGATACTCACCTTCCCGGTGGATGGCGAAGAAGGCTTCATCCATTGTCCACAGAGAGATAGCCTGGGCAGTCTCATAGAGGGTTTTGCCGGTCTCAGTGGAGATGAAAAAGATGCCTGCACTTCCGTTGGAATCCTCCGTGCGGCATTCCAGAACGGAGCCGCCGGAATGCAGGCTCAGAATGGACTGGGATCGGTAGCCGGTCTGACGCAGGAGCTTGTCAAGGCCTGTCTCCAGGTCGATGGCCCGGATGGCATCCTCGGTGCAATAGTAGAGTTTTTTTCGGTCAGCGGTCAGCGCAGGAGCGCCGACGGCAGTTTCCGGCAGGGAGAATCTGCTGACTTCCTTCAGACCGGTATCCAGATATACCAGCTGCTGGTGCAGCTCGTCATAATAGGTAATTCCCCTGGGACCGGCATGAAAAGCAGGGGAGTCTGCAGGTATGTAACAGTCCAGATTGGCTGCTGCGGAAACATAGAGACTTTCTCCTGTAAGCCGGGTCAGAGTGGTGACTTCCTGACCGGAAAGCAGAAGAATGTCCTCTGCCAGGGTGACGGCGGCGTAGCTGTCGGTGCGGTTCAGGGGATAGGCAAGGACAGCACCTTCGGTGTAAACCTCCAGTTCGCTGTCAGGGGCATAGTAGCCGACGGGTTCTGTGATGTGGGCGGGAATGGATTCGGTGGGAACGGTGGTGGGGGATGTGGTTTCTTCCGGTTCGGCAGCGCAGCCGCAAAGCAGCAGCACCGCAGCGATCAGAAATAGCCAGCGTTTCATGGTTACTGTCTCCTTGCAAGGGTATAATCATCGCCCTGCCGGTAATAGGGGCATCGGGACTGAGGTGTGGTGAAAAAGCGGTATACTTCGTCCTCGTCCAGATCCATCATGCAGAAATACTCATCGTATTCTTCATCATAGTCATAATACCAGCAGGTTTCGCATTCATTGGGGCTCATAATCTGTCCTCCAAATATAGTATACGTCTAGAGCGTGTCGAGATATGCTGAAATCTCAAAGGGCTTCAGTTTTTCATCTTTACGCAGGTACAGCGGGTGATGGGGGTGCCCCTTTTTGGTGATGGCACCGGCACAGTGCCAGGTAGCGCCGTACTCTTCGCCTACAGCTACCATATCCCGGACACAGCCGGGCAGGTACTTGCGCTTTTCAATGATGGCGCCCCAGGCGGCCCAGATGGCAGGCTTATCGGAAATGGACAGCACATACCGGAAGGCCTCCAGATTCTCCTGATGGAGCAGGGGATTGTAAGTCTTCTCCATGGCATCGGGATTGGTGGCCCGCTGGGCATAGACGTTGAACATGATGAAGCTGTCAAAGCCGTTGCCCAGAGCGATCCGTTCCACGGATTTGAGGGTGTTGTCCAGATTGTCAGGTTCTGCGGTGGAGGGGTTGATGCCGATGCAGATCAGGGGTCTTTTGCCCCGGGTGCCCAGAATATATCGGTACTCAGAGTAAAAATTCGGGGCGTAGAGCCACTTTTGGATATCGTAGTCAGGGGAGGGGGTGTTGGCGGCAGCCAGAGCATCCTGAAAGGTTAGAAGCTCCAGCTCCGCAGTGGCACCCTTGGGGATATGTGCCATCAGTCTTCCTCCACAGCCGGGAACCAGCAGTGCTGGGCGGGGTCATAGAAGGGGCAGTCTGCTGCGGTTTTACCCTTCTGGCGGCACCAGCCAGCAAAAGCAACGTCCAGGAAGGGATAGGTGCCTTCCATATTGTTCTGCAGAGTGACAGCCCGGCCGTCTACCATGTGCAGCTCAACCACCACACTGCCGCCCTGGACGATGTAGAGCTGCTGGCCCTTGATGTCCCGGAAGCGGTACTCGGTGCTTTTCTTGCCGAAGGTGGTCAGGATGAAGCTGTCCGCATTATAGAAGATGCCGAAGGTGGCGTAGTAAACAACCAGACCGATGCCCATCAGCATCACCAGGGCGCCGCCAACCAGCAGAAGCCAGCCATTGCTGTTCATGCCGGAGAAGATGGCGGCCAGACCCAGCATGATAAAGACGGCGCCGAAAGCGGCGTATCGCTTGGGAAGCCGGACAGCCAGGCCGGACTTGTGCTGGGCCTTGCTGCGGAATGCCCTGTCAAAGCCTTTGTCGAAGAGATAGCATACGCCGAAAACCAGCGCTGCGATCAGGATCACTGAGATGTAATTCATAGTTTTTTCTGTCTCCGGTTGGGTAATATCGTAAGGGGTTATTCGGATTCTGCTTCGTCAGGCTGAGGTTCCTTCACATTGCGGAACAGACGGAACCAGAGGAAAATGGCAAACTGACCGGGGATACCCAGCAGGAAGATCTTCCAGAAGCTTCTGCCCAGGCAAACCCACAGCGATGCATAGATGCTCAGCAGGCAGCCCCAGACAATGGCGGAAATCAATCCTCGGTTCCATCGGAAATCATGCCAGGCAGAGCGCAAGCTCAGCAGCACGATTGCATTGGCGGGGATAGCGTAGAGAAATGCCAGCCAGGAATAGGGGATATCAAAGGAAGACACTACCACGAAAATCAGCAGCGCCACAAACCACACCAGGGTGGTGGAAAGCCACTGGATAATGCCCTTGTCCGCCTTGCGCTTCAGGGCCTTCTCGGAAACGGTGGCCATGGCTTTTTCCAGATTACCGGGCTCGCCGCCTTCGGGCAGGGCATTGGGGTCGACCAGCAGGTCATTGACTGTGATGTCGAACTGTTCAGCCAGCAGCACCAGGGTCATCACATCCGGCACGGATTCGCCCCGCTCCCACTTGGACACAGCCTTGTCGGAATAATTTATTTTTTCAGCCAGACCCGCTTGGGTCAGGGTGGCACGCTTGCGGTATGAAGCAATATTAGCGCCGATTTGCTGTTTTAGCTTGTCGCCGTCCATAATTCGCCTCCTAAACAATATTTAGATACATTATACCAGATTTTTGCCGGGTTTGCAACCGAATTGTGCGAAAATAGGGTGATGTATTCCATTTGAGGGCAAAAAACGGAGCATACCAGGCTGGTACGCTCCATTTTGTATGTAATTTCAGTCTTCAGAGAAGAGCTTCTGCTGGCAGTAGCGAATGATGGACCGTCGGGTGACAATGCCGATAAAGGTGTCCTTATCGTCTACCACGGGTACGAAATTCTGGGTACTGGCCCGCTCCACCAGGTCATGCATAGAAGTGGTGACCCGGACGGGGATGTTGTCCCGGCGGCGGGAAATCTCGCCAATGCGGTGGGCCTCAGCCTGCCGCATATCCATATAGCAGATGTTCTTCAGGGCCCAGAGAAGGTCCCCTTCTGTGAGGGTGCCCCTGTATTCGCCTTTTTTGTTCAGCAGGGGGATGGAGGAATAACCTGCGGCTTCCATCTTTTCAATGGCCTGCCGGATGGTGGAATCGTCATAAAGAAACGCACAAAGTGCTTTTGGTGTCAAGAAAAACAAGATATTATTCATAGGATCTCCTTCTGACGGTGTGAGGTCTACCATACCGTCATCCATATTATATCACATTCAGCCGGAGAAAGTATGAAAAATTCTAGTTAATTTCGCTATTTGGATGCCAAAAAACAATGGGATATTTTGTGCGGAATATACAATCAGCTGCGGAAGCTGAAATCGAAGCAGTCGAAGGTGGCAAAATAGTCGGCGGGGGTCTCGGCGCGGCGGATGAGCTGGAAGGAGCCGTCAGGCTTCAGCAGAACTTCAGCGGAGCGGAGCTTGCCGTTATAGTTGTAGCCCATAGAGTAGCCGTGGGCGCCGGTATCGTGGATGGCCACGATGTCGCCGATGTCGATGGCGGGGAGGCTGCGTTCGATGGCAAACTTGTCGTTGTTTTCACACAGACCGCCGGTGACGTCGTAGACGTGATCCAGAATGGCATCTTCCTTACCCAGAACGGTGATGTGGTGGTAAGAGCCGTACATGGCAGGACGCATCAGGTTGGCAGCGCAGGCATCCAGACCCACGTACTCTCTGTAGATGTGCTTCTGGTGCAGTACGGTGGAAACCAGATGGCCGAAGGGAGCCAGCATGAAACGGCCCAGCTCGGTGAAGATGGAGATATCGTCCATGCCCTCGGGAACCAGAATCTGCTCGTACTTCCGGCGGACGCCGTCGCCAATCATGGCGATGTTGCAGCAGGGCTGCTCGGGGCGGTAGTCCACGCCGACACCGCCGGAGAGGTTGACGAAGGAGATATGGCAGCCGGTGGCATTGCGCAGCCGGACTGCCAGACGGAACAGCTGGGAAGCCAGCTCGGGATAGTATTCATTGGTGGTGGTGTTGGAAGCCAGGAAGGCGTGGATGCCGAAATGCTTGACACCCAGCTTCTGCAGCCGGTTGATGGCGCCGGCCATCTGGTCTTCGGTCATGCCGTACTTGGCATCCCGGGGCATGTCCATGATGGTGTTGCCCAGGGAGAAGGATCCGCCGGGATTGTAGCGCAGGCAGATGGTCTCGGGGAGATTACCGCCGGTGACCTGCTCCAGGAAGTCCACATGGGTGGCATCGTCCAGATTGATGTAAGCGCCCAGCTCCCAGGCTTTGCGCATATCCTCTTCGGGGGTGACATTGGAGGAGAACATGATCTGATTGCCGGTGGCGCCGACGGCTTCTGCCATCAGCAGCTCGGTGTAGCTGGAGCAGTCGCAGCCGCAGCCTTCCTCCTGCAGGATCTGCAGAATGAAGGGATTGGGGGTTGCCTTTACGGCGAAGTATTCCCGGAAGCCGGGATTCCAGGAGAAAGCGGCGTTCAGGTCCCGAGCCCGCTGGCGGATACCGGCTTCGTCATAGATGTGAAAGGGGGTAGGGATCTGAGTGGCGATCTCCTGAGCCTTCTGGAGGGTGATGAAAGGGGTTTTCTTCATAATCTTATCCTCTCTGTATCAAAAGTAAAGCCCCATGTCTTGAGACATAGGGACACAAAATGACTGTGTATCCCAGGTCTGCACTCCATTGCGTCAGCGCAATGACAGTCCTGCGCATGTTCTGCGCAGGCCCAGACTGCTCCGTTCGGCACCGGAAACAATCTTCGGCGAAAGTCCCTTTCCTCTGGAAACATCCAAACCCGGCAATTGCCAGAACCGGGGAATACTGATGACTTTCGCGACCTCAGCCGTGGTTCGGCTTCTATTGTACGCCAACGGCGGTCATTTGTCAACTGTTTTCGGACTCTACCGGGGGTAGAATTGGGTCTCTACCGTAGAAACCGGCCTCTCAAAGGTGTTGAGGGAGAGAGTGGCACCGGTTTCCGCCATTTCAGGAAATGGGTGCTATAATGAACCCATGCAAAACGAAAGGCGGAACCCCATGAAAAAACGAATCAAGCTGGCTGATCGGCAGCTTCCCAATTACAGCAAAGGCGAAGAAATCATGAATATGACCACCCACATCGTCGGTGGCGCTCTGGGCGCTGTGGCTCTGATTATGTGTGTTGTGAAATCTGTGGTCAATTCCAACGGCTACGGCCTGGTGACCTCCATCATTTACGGTCTGTCCCTGATCACACTTTACACCATGTCCAGTGTCTACCACGGCATGCATCCCTGCACGGCTAAGAAGGTGATGCAGGTCATCGACCACTGTACCATCTATCTGCTGATTTCCGGCAGCTACACGGTCATCGTGCTTTCTGCACTCCGTCCTGTGTATCCGGAACTTGGCTGGGGCCTGTTTGTATTTGAGTGGGCTATGACAGCTCTGGCTGTGACTCTGACGGCCATCGACCTGAAAAAGTACAATGTCTTTTCTATGGTCTGCTACATCGGCATGGGCTGGGCGGTGATTCCCTTCTGGCGGCAGACTCTGGAGGTACTGACCATGCCGGGATTTCTGCTGCTGCTTCTGGGCGGCATTGCCTACACCATCGGTTCCATCCTCTATGGCATCGGCAAGAAGCGCAAATGGATGCATTCTGTATTCCATATCTTCGTGGTGCTGGGCAGCTTCCTGCAGTTTCTGTCGGTGCTGCTGTACGCATTGTAAAATAAGAAAGGGAAAGACACAGTCGAGTGTCTTTCCCTTTTGTATTAAGATGATTTACTGCGGGCGATATCCAGAAGCATCCGCAGATATTTTTTCTGCTGATCCAGGGTAAGCTGCGCAAGTTGGGGCTTTATGGCATCAAGTTGGAATCCAATTTGACGAAGAGTAACCATGACATTTTCCACACGGGCTGTGATCAACGCGTAGGTGTACAGCTCCTTCAGATAGTCATCGGTGATGTTGTACATCATATCAAAATCCGGCTTCAGGCCAAAAGCTGCAAGGTTTGCGTCTAAGCTCTTCAGTTCGGATTTGATCTGAATCAGCATATCCTGGGCACTTCGTTCAGCAGAGCGCAGCTGGTCATCTGTACCTGCCAGAGCAATAGGATTCTGAGTTCCATTTCGGATAGCGCCCAGCTGGGATACCTTTACCAGTGCTTTTTTCAGATCATCAATCAGATTCTGAGTCCCGGACAGGTCAGTGGAACAATGTTCCAGTGAAAGGAGCGGGGCATCTTCCGGAAGGGAAAGCCATTGCCGCAATTCTTCCTCACAGTTGCCCAACGCCGCAAGCTCAGCGGCATATTGGCTGAGCCTGTGAAGCGTCGAATCCTGCTTTGCAGCGGCAGCGTCCAGGTTCTGCTGAGCGTGGCGGGCTTCCATCTGTTCTTTTTCCAGTTTTTCCTGCTTCTTTCCAGTTATGCTCAGGAACAGTCTCCGGATGCCCGGCATATTCAGATTCTCAACATCTGCCTGCTCATTGTGTGCGATGATTTTGAGTTTACGGACTCGCTCTTCGAGAAGCTTATTTTCCGCTTCGAGCTTTTCTTTCTGCTCCAGAAGCTCCAGCTTCCGGGCGGTCAGACGGATGGCTTCCTGCATATGAAACACTCCTTTCGGGGTTGGTTCACCATCATTTTATCATGGCCGGGAATATAAAGCAAGCCACGGCAATAATGGTTGCCGTGGCTTTGCTGTTTGTTATTCTTTAGTCTCTTCTTCGATAGTTTCGGTTTCCTCTGCGGGTTCTTCCACAGGTTCTTCGTAGCCGTCGAAGAGAGAAGTGGAGGAGCATTCCTCGATTTCACGGCCCTCCATGCAGGCTTCGAACTGCTCGCCGGACATGGATTCGTTGGCCAGCAGGTAGTCTACAACTTCCTGGAGCTTTTCGGAGTTATCCTCCAGAATCTGTTTGCAGTGGGCGTAGGCCTTGTCGATGAGAAGCTTCACTTCCTCATCGATGGTGGCAGCGACAGCCTCGGAGTAGCTCTTGGTCTGCTGGTAGTCACGGCCGATGAACACCTCGCCGCCGTCCAGATAGGAGACGGTGCCAAGCTTCTCGCACATGCCGTAGCGGGCTACCATATCTTTTGCGAGCTTGGTTGCACGGTCGATGTCGTTGGAGGCACCCACGGAGATGTCGCCGATGAACAGTGCCTCGGCCACACGGCCGCCCAGCAGGGAGACGATCTGTTCGTACATCTCGTTGCGGGTCAGGTTGGAGGAGTCATCCTTGGGCAGGTGCCAGGTGGCGCCCAGACTCTGACCCCGGGGGATGATGGTGATGTGCCGCACCTGGTCATGGGTGGGCAGATTGTACATGGCAACGGCGTGACCGGCCTCGTGGATGGCGGTGCACTTCAGGTCCCGGCGCTGCTGGACACGGCTGCGCTTGGCAGGCCCTGCCATGATCTTCATCATTGCCTCATTCAGATCGTCCATGCTCAGCACGGGGCGGTCATTCCGGGCTGCCATGATGGCGGCCTCATTCAGGAGGTTGCTCAGGTCTGCGCCGGTGAAGCCGGCGGTAGCCCGGGCGATGGTCTTCAGATTCACGGAATCGTCCAGCTTCTTGTTCCGGGCGTGAACCTTCAGAATGTCTTCGCGGCCCTTCACATCGGGACGGCCTACGTGGATCTGACGGTCAAAACGGCCGGGACGCAGCAGGGCGGGATCCAGAATGTCGGGGCGGTTGGTGGCTGCCATGACGATAACGCCTTCATTCTTACTGAAGCCGTCCATCTCCACCAGCAGCTGGTTCAGAGTCTGTTCCTTTTCATCGTGACCGCCGCCAAGACCGGAGCCGCGCTTGCGGCCCACAGCATCGATTTCGTCAATGAAGATGATGGCAGGAGCAATCTTCTTGGCCTGGTCGAAGAGGTCACGGACACGGCTTGCGCCGACACCAACGTACATCTCAACGAAGTCAGAACCGGAAATGGACAGGAACTGAACATCTGCCTCGCCGGCAACTGCACGGGCCAGCAGGGTCTTACCGGTACCGGGAGGGCCCACCAGCAGCATGCCGTGGGGAATCCGGGCGCCGATTTCGGTGAATTTTGCGGGATTTTTCAGGAAATCCACCACTTCCTGCAGCTCGGCTTTTTCTTCGTCAGCGCCGGCCACATCGTCAAAGGTGACCTTCTTGCCGTCGGGAATACCCAGAACAGTCCGGGCCTTGCCGAAGTTCTGCATGGGGTTGCCGCTGCTCATACGGCCCATCAGAATGGCCCAGAGGAACAGCAAAATCACTCCTACCACAAGCAGGGGCAGGATCAGATCATAGGCGGTTGCTTTCTCTTCTGCAATGAAGTCATAGCTTTGCAGGATGCCACTTTCCTGCTGCGCTTCGAAGAGTGCGCTCATATCATTGCGGAAATCATCGGGATCCGCCAGAGTGGTGGAAACTGTGGTCTCGCCGTTCAGGGGGGTATACAGATTCATGGAGATGCGGTCTCCCTGAACCACGAAGGAACGCACCTGCTCCTGCCGGAACAGCTCCACCACCTTGGAATAGGGGACAGTGTTGCTGTTGCTGCCAAAGATGCCGGAAAACAGACTGAACATCAGGGCAAGCAGGATCAGGTAGATGACCACAGAAGGGAATCTACGGTTGTTCAATTGGGGTTTTCTCCTTATTATTTGTATAATTCAGGCTTCAGGACGCCAATAAAGGGCAGGTTGCGGAACTGTTCGTTGAAGTCCAGACCATAGCCAACCACGAACTTGTCGGGAATGGTGAAGCCGGTGACGTCAGCCTTGACGGTAACCCAGGGCTTGCGGCGCTCGGGCTTGTCCAGCAGGGTAACGATCTTCAGGGATGCGGGCTTCTTGGCCATCAGGTGGTTGTAGCAGAAGTCCAGGGACTTGCCGGTGTCAAAGATATCTTCCAGAATGACAACGTGACGGTCGCGCAGTTCCGTGGACACGTCTTTGGTTATGATGCACTCACCTGTGGACTGGGTGCCGCGGTAGGAAGAGACGCACATAAAGTCAAACTGGCAGTGTTCGGTAAATTCGCGGACAAAATCAGCGTAGAAGACAACAACGCCTCTGAGAACGCCGACGAAAACGGGATTCTTGCCGGCATATTCCTTGGACAGTTCTTCGGCCATTTCCTTGACGCGGGCTTTAATCTGTTCTTCAGTCAGCAGAATTTCCTGGATATCGTTGAGCATAATGATAACCTCCGATATGTTTCTAAATTCACAGCTTTTGCTGCGGTTTACAGTTTGATGCGGATCCGGGTGGCGGGAAGTTCCTTTGCGGCCCGGTCCAGATTGACTCCAATGCCGCCGATGGCTAAGATTCCAAGATCATCGCAGACGATGGGAATCAGGGGGCGTTGGGCAGCGGGGATTTTTTTGTCGATAAAGAGTTTTTTGACGCTTTTGGTGCCGCCGGAAAGACGAATGGTGTCGCCGGCCTGGCGGGAGCGGACGTATATGGTTCCCTGAGCCTGAACGGTGAAGGTGTCGGCGGTGTTAATGATGTCTTCCGCGGCAGAGCAGATAAGCTCACAGGCGGTTTGCACGGGTTCTTCTTTCTTTTCCAGAATGCCATAGTTTCTGGTAATGGTGATGCCGCCGGGGAAATGGCCTTCGGCGGAAGGATTGTCGGAAAAAGTCAGGGCTTCTGCCTGCTGGATGTGGGCAGCTTCCGGTTCCCGGACGCCGGATTCCTTCAGAAAACGTTCCAGGGCTCTTGCGCGGACGGCGGCGGGCATGGCCCGAAGCTGTTCAATCCTCGGCGCGCCTTCGAATGCGGCCAGGTCGGAAAGGGCCTGCTCATCCTGCCGCAGCCGCAGGGCCATGGCGGAGAGATTTTCGGCAAGTCTTGGATTTTCCGCTGTCAGTAGGGGCATCACATGATGCCGCAGCCGGTTCCGGAGAAAACCGTCGGTTTCATTGGAACTGTCGGTGATGTGGGGGAGGTAGTATTCCGCCATGAAATCCTCCACATCCTGCCGGGTAACTGCCAGCATAGGTCGGATGACGCTGCCGTTCACAGGAGCGATGGCACCGAGACCTTTCAAGCCCGTTCCCCGAACCAGGTGGAGAAGCACCGTCTCAGCGTTGTCGTCAGCGGTGTGGGCCGTGGCGATTTTGCCGGGAAGGGAGCGAAGGAAGGCATACCGGGCATCCCGGGCAGCGGCTTCCAGTCCCTTTTTGCCTGCAACCACATTTCCGGATCCCACGAACAGGGGGATTTGGTAGCCATCGCAGAAATTTCGGACGAAAGCTTCATCCCGGTCCGATTCCTCGTCCCGGAGATGGTGGTTGAAATGGGCGGCGGAAAGCTGAATCTTCAGCTTGTCCTTCAATAGATAAAGACCAAAGAGCAGGGCAACGGAGTCTGCGCCGCCGGAAACGGCACAGATGATGTGGTCACCGGGGACGATCATATCATACCGCCGGACGAAAGTTTCCAGCTTATTCAGCATGCTTCCACTCCCGATCGGTGAAGGTCTGGTACTGACCCACCCACTGCATCTTCACCGCACCGGTTTCGCCGTGACGGTTCTTGGCTACGATGCACTCGGCAACGCCCTTGTCCTCGGTGTTTTCATTGTAATATTCATCGCGGTACAGGAACATGACAGAGTCAGCGTCCTGCTCGATGGCGCCGGATTCACGCAGATCCGACAGGATGGGCCGTTTGTCGGTACGGCTTTCCACCGCACGGGACAGCTGGCTCAGACAGACCACGGGGACGTTCAGCTCCTTGGCCATGATTTTCAGGGCACGGGAGATCTCACTGACCACAACCACGCGGTTGTCGCCGCCTTTGCCGTAGCCGGAGCCCTGCATCAGCTGCAGGTAGTCGATGATCACGAGGCCCAGATTGTCCAGGCGGCGGCACTTGGCATTGATGTCCGCGACAGTAACGGAGGGGTTATCGTCAATGCGGATATCCGCCTGGCTCAGAGCGGCGGAGGCCATGCAGAGCTTGGCCCACTCGTCCTCGCTGAGCTTGCCGGTGGCCAGTTTCTGCAGTTCCACGAAGCTCTCGCTGGCCAGAAGTCTCATAGCCAGCTGTTCCCGGGACATTTCCAGATTGAAAATGGCCACGGTCTTTTTGTATTTTTTCGCCACGCTGGTGCCGATGTTCAGAGCGAAGGCGGACTTACCCATGGCGGGACGGGCGGCGATCAGGATCAGGTCGGATTTGTTCAGACCGTTGATCTTGGCGTCCAGATCCCGAAGACCGGTGGAAAGACCGGGGATTGCAGAATCGGACATGCTCAGCTCGGTCAGACGGTCGAAGACCTTGTGAAGGATCGTGCCGATGTGTTCCAGAGAGTCGCCCCGCTCGCCCTTGCGCAGGGCATAGATTTTCTTTTCGGCGGTTTCCAGCATTTCCGCAGCGGTGCCCACTTCGGAGTAGACCGTTTCGGAAATGTCGGTGGCGGCCTGGGCAAGACCGCGGAGCATGGCCTTTTCCCGGACGATGTTTGCGTAGCGGACTACATTGGCGGCGGTGGGGGTGATTTCCATCAGCTGGAGGATGTAATCTCTGGAATTGTCCTTATGGACACCCAGCTCCTTCATCTTGTCCAGAACTGTCACCGGGTCAATGGTCTGGGAGAAATTGAACATGGTGTAGATGGTCTCATAGATCTCCCGGTTCTGGCTGAGGAAAAAGTCCTCAGGGGTCAGAATGCCTACTACATCAGCAACGCAGCGGCTGTCAATGAGGATGGAACCCAGAACGGCCTGCTCTGCCTCCAGGGACTGGGGCGGCTGTTTCGCCATCAGATCTTCATCCATGGTTTTTTCTCCTTTCTCTATTACTTTTCGTGCTTTTAGGGATTATTCCGTCTGATTTTCCAGCCCAGTCTGCTTAGTCTCCTGTTCCTTCTGAAGGGCTTCCAGTTTTTTGGCGTTCTCACGGGCAGTGATGATCATGTTGACAAAAAAGCTGACGATGCAGAGAATCAGGCAGGTGTAGACAGCATCAGCATTGTTCCGGCTGCTGAAATAAATCATAGCAGCGCAGGAGCCGCAGGAAAAGAGGGTAGCAATGATACGGAGGATTCTGGCCATATCAAGCCTCTTCAATCTTGACGGTCAGGGGAGCATTGATCTCGTAACCCAGCTTGCAGTTGACGGTGTAGGTGCCTACGGCCTTGATAGGGTCGGAGATGACAATCTTACGCTTGTCCAGCTTGATGCCGGAAGCCTTTGCCAGAGCATCGGCAATTTCCTGGTTGGTGACGGAGCCGAACAGACGGCCAGCGCCGCCGCCCTTCGCCTTGACCACCAGGGTCATGGCCCGAAGCTTCTTGGAAATCTCCATGGCCTCAGCCTTTTCGCGGGCGATGCGCTCCTGAGTGGCCTTGTCGTTCATGCGCATGGTGTTGATGGCGTCGGGGGTGGCCTCGATGGCCAGCTTCTTGGGCAGCATGAAGTTGCGGGCGTAGCCGTCGGAAACTTCAATCATCTGGCCCTTCTTGCCCTTGCCTTTGACGTCCTGTAACAGAATAACCTTCATAATGATAACTCCTTCTATTTGCAGAGATATTTATTCGTCGTAGAATTCATCGATAGATTCCACCAGCCGGTCCAGCACATCGGAGACGGTGCTGCCCTTGACCTGGGCACCGGCAGTGGCGGTATTGCCGCCGCCGCCCAGAGGCTCCAGAATCATCTGCACATTGGCAGAGCCGATGGATCGGGCGGAGATGATCACCGTGTCGCCGTCGGGATAGAGGACGAAGGAACCGGTGATGCCGGAGATATTCAGCAGTTCGTCCGCTGCCTGGGCAGCGAGAACACGGGTGGTGGTATTGTTCAGCGCGGCGATGGCAATTTCCTGCCGGTACAGCCGTGCGGACTTGATAATCTGATATTTTGCCATGGTGTTCTGGAAGTCGCTCTGGAGCAGCTTCTTGACTTCCACGGTGTCTGCACCCAGACGGCGCAGGAATGCGGCAGCTTCGAAAGTACGCTCGCCGGTGCGGACATTGAAGCTCTTGGTATCCAGGCAGATGCCTGCCAGCAGACTCTTTGCTTCAATAGGCAGGATGTCTGCGGTATCCACGGCGTATTCCAGCAGCTCCGTCACCAGTTCGGAAGCAGAGGATGCATAGGGCTCGTGGAGGTTGACGACTACGGGATTGATGTAGTCGGCAGCACGGCGGTGATGGTCTACCACACAGATCTTGGGGATGGTCTCCAGCAGTTCTCTGCTTTCCACCTGGTCAGGGCGGTTGGTGTCCACCACGATCAGGGTAGAGTGGTTGTCGCAGTGGAGCAGAGCTTCCTGACCGGAGATGAAGGCGTCCTTGTATTCCTCCACCTGCAGGATTTCTTCCAGCAGGCGCTTGGATGCGTTCTTTTCCAGATCCAGAACGATCTGGGCCTTCTTACCCCGCTTGCGGCACAGGCAGCTGATGCCCATGGCTGCGCCCACGGAGTCCAGGTCGGCATTCTTGTGGCCCATGATGAACACATGACTGGACTGGCCGATCAGCTCCATCAGGGAATTGGCGGTGACACGGGAACGGACCTTGCTGCGGTAATCAGCCTCCTGATTGCGGCCGCCGTAGAAGGTGAAGTTGAACCGGTCCTTGATAACCGCCTGGTCGCCGCCGCGGCTGAGAGCCATTTCGATGGACAGGGCGGCGAAATTGTAGCTTTCGTCAAAGTTCGCGCCGTCTACGCCCAGACCGATGGAAACGGAGGCGGGCAGGCCCGAGGGGCTGATGATTTCGTGCATGTTCTCAACCAGGGAGAACTTATCCTCAATGGCATCAGCCAGGTCCCGCTTTTCGAAAATGAACAGGAAACGGTTGCGCTCCAGCTTGCGAAGCAAACCGTGGTAGCCTTCGGTCCACAGTGTGATGGCGTCGTTGAGCTTGGCGTTCAGGGTGGAGATGGCGCTTTCAGACAGGTTCTTGGTCAGTTCCTCATAGTTGTCAATGAGGATGATGGAAACCACGGGGCGGGAGCGGATATACTCATCCCGAACCTGATAGAGCATGGTCAGGTCGGTGAAGTAGAGCACGCCCAGCATGGTACCGGCGGGATCATCCGCCCGGATGGGGGTGCCGTAGACACGGTAGCGGCGGGAACCGATGGTCACATCATAGGGTGCTTCGGTTTTACGGTCAGCCAGCCAGTCGGTGTGGAAGTCGGGAAGCACGTCGGACAAATACTGCTCTGCCATGCTGTCACCCAGACCGGAGATGGACTGAAACTGCTCGTTGGACCAGACGATGCCGCCGTCCACCAGACGCACCATGACGGTGGGGAAGGGGCTCTGGCCCTTGCTGACAGACTCAATGGTTGTGTCAGCGGACTGCATGAAGCGCTGCAGCTCCAGATGGCGGTTCTTTCGCATGATGGTATAGGAAAGATACAGGCAGAAGGTAACAAAAGCCTCCACTGCAGCCAGCATCAGCTGATTCATCAGCAGAGCGGCAAGACAGAATGCTGCCATGATCATAAAATACATACCGAGCCCCGGGTGGAGCAGTCTGCCAAGCTTCTTGTTCACGTTCTTCGCCTCCTGATTATGGGGGTGATTTGGGCATAGCAAGCCACAATATCCATACTACATCCGGTATTATACCAAATGAAAGTTCGTAACGCAACAGCTTTTATTTTCATTTCATAAAATTTGCCCGAAAAGCCGGAGAAACCCTGTCGAAAAATAATTGTATACTTTTGGGGCAAACTGTGGTATACTACCGTGGCAAGCGCCGGGGAGGCAGCCCCGGGCAACAAATAAAAAGCGATATTTTGCGGGCATTTTACATACCCAAGGGCGATTCAGGGCCGGAGGATATGCAGATGGTTGCCTGCTTTTGTGCGTCCATTTTTCGGCGCACCATTTTGAAAGGAGTATATTTTGGCTGAAAAACTGAAAATTATCCCTCTGGGCGGCCTGGATGAGATTGGTAAAAACATCACCGTCCTGGAATACGGCAAGGACATGATCGTAGTGGACTGCGGCGTGGGTTTTCCTGAAGAGGATATGTACGGCGTGGATCTGGTGATCCCCGACTTTTCCTATCTGGTGGCCAATCAGAAGAAGCTGCGGGGTATGTTCATTACCCATGGCCACGAGGACCACATTGGTTCCATACCTTACTGTATGAGGGAAGTAAACTGTCCCATTCATGGCACCGCCATGACCAACGGACTGATTAAGCTGAAGCTGGAGGAACACCGCCTGGCGGATTCCGTCAAGCTGGTAACCCATAAGCCCGGCGATGTGGTAAAGGCAGGCTGCTTCAGCGTTGAGTTCATTCATGTGAACCATTCCATTGCCGACGCGGTGGCTTTTGCAATCAAGACCCCCGTGGGCACTGTGGTATTCACCGGCGACTTCAAAATCGATCCCACTTCCACCGAAGGCATGATCGATCTGGCCCGTTTGGGCGAACTGGGCAACGAGGGCGTTCTGGCACTGTGTGCTGATTCCACCAACGTGGAGCGCCAGGGTTACACCCCCAACGAAAACGTGGTCTCCGAGAGCCTGGACCGTCAGTTCAAAAACTGCGACCGGCGCATCATCGTCACCACCTTCGCTTCCAACATGCACCGTATCCAGTCCATTCTGGCTGCTGCCCAGCGCCATGGCAGAAAGGTGGCGGTCACCGGCCGCAGCATGGAGAACATGCTGAAGGTTGCCCAGGAACTGGGTTATCTGAAAGTGAAACCCGGTACCATCGTGGACCTGGCTACCATCAACAGCCTGCCCAAGAACAAGATCGTCATTGTTTCCACCGGCAGCCAGGGTGAAAATATGTCCGCCCTGTACCGGATGGCTTTTAATACCCACAAGCAGGTGGACATCACCTCCGGCGACCGGATCATTATCTCCGCCTCCGCCATTCCCGGCAACGAGAAGGCGGTTTCCCGGATCATCAATGAGCTCTACCGCAAGGGCGCTGAGGTGGTCTATGAAAAGAGCGAAGGTTTGCATGTTTCCGGCCATGCCTGCCAGGAGGAACTGAAGATCATCCACGGCCTGGTCCGGCCCAAGTTCTTCCTGCCCCTCCACGGTGAGCAGCGCCATCTGCAGCTGCATTCCAAGCTTGCCCAGCAGATGGGCATGAACCCCAAGAATATCCATGTGGGCGAGATCGGATCCTGCTTCGAGTTCACCGGCAAGACCTGCAAGGTTGGCGCATCTGTTCCCTCCGGCATGGTCTTTGTGGACGGCACCGGTGTGGGCGATGTGGGCGCTGTGGTTCTGCGGGACCGCAAGCACCTGGCAGAGGACGGCATGATCGTGGTCTGCGTGAACCTTAGCGCCGAAGACGGTTCCCTGGTTACCGGCCCCGATATCATCACCCGCGGCTTTATCTATGTGAAGGAGTCCGAGGAGCTGATGGAGGAGCTGCGCTGGGTGGCTCTGGAGGCACTGGACCGCTGCCAGCGCAGACGGATCCGTGACTGGTCCACCATCAAGACTGCCATTAAGAATGACCTCAGCGGTTATCTCTATAAGATTACCAAGAGAAATCCCATGATCCTGCCTGTGATCATGGAAGTATAAATTATGAAAGAGCGTACCGCCTGCGGTACGCTCTTTTAATTGATAATTGAAAGTTGAAAATTGTTGAAAGTGGGCGAAAAAAAGAATAGAATAATAGAAGATGTTCTTTACTGAGAGGATATGATCAAATGCGCTACTATTTTGCCCCTATGGAGGGTCTGACGGACAGCATTTACCGCAGAATCCATCACAAGTACTTTTCGGGCATCCATTCTTACTATATGCCCTTTATTTCTCCCACCCAGCACCGGTGTCTGACCCACCGGGAAGCAAGGGAACTGCCTGTGGCGGACAGTGTACCCTTCCGTGCCGTGCCCCAGGTTCTGACCAAGATTCCGGAGGACTTTCTCTGGGCGGCGGAGCAGTGTGCTGAGCGAGGCTATGACGAAGTGAATCTGAATGTGGGCTGCCCCTCCGGCACGGTGGTTGCCAAGGGCAAGGGCAGCGGTATGCTGGCGGATGTGGATGCACTGGACCGTTTCCTGGATGCAATCTATTCTGGGGCAACCATGTCCGTTTCCGTCAAAACCCGGGTGGGTGTGACAGATCCGCAGGAATTTCCGAAGATTCTCGAAGTCTACAACCGCTATCCCATCAGGGAACTGACCATCCATCCCCGGGTGCGCAAGCAGTTCTATAAAGGTACTGTCGATATGGATGCATTCCGTTACGCCGTGGAAAACAGCAAAAATCCCCTTTGCTACAATGGCGATCTTCGGACTTTGGGGGAAATTGAGGCACTTTCCGCAGAAATTCCCGGAATCGAAGCGGTGATGATCGGCAGAGGTCTCATCGGCAATCCCGGCATGCTGAGCACCAATATGAATTCCCGGACATTGGAAGCCTTCCACAATGAACTTTTCGAAGCATACATCGAAAACTTCGGCGGTCCCCGGAATGCCATGTTCCGGATGAAGGAGAACTGGCACCAGATGATTCTGATGTTCGAAGACAGCGAAAAGCTCTGGAAGAAGCTGAGAAAGACCACCGATGTTGAGGAGTACCGCAGCATTGTTGCCCGGATTTTCCACACCCTTGAGATGGCACCGCAGCTGCGCAGTCTGGAAGATTAATCCTTATATATTATATAGTAGAATAAAGGAGAATCCAGATGAAATCTGTTACAAGAATACTGGCCTGGATCTGCATTGCGCTGTGTCTTACAGGCTGCGTCAGGGAAGAACCTTACCGGGTGGATACCGTGGTGCGGATTCCGGTGGATCCCACGGAAAATACGCAGGAAACACAACCTTCAACGGAAGCGCCTGAAGAAACCTCAGTACCGACGGAAGCAACGAAACCGACAGAGAAGGTGTCTTCAGGCGGAAAGGGTGGTTCCTCCGGCGGAAAAAAGCCTTCCGCTCCCAAACCCACGGACCCTCCCGCAACCGAACCGCCCGCAACGGAGTCGCCGGCAACAGAACCCCCTGCCTTTGACCCTTCCGGCTATAGTGTGGGAAGCCTGGAGTATGCCATTCTGGATCAGATCAATGCGCACCGCAGGGAGGCAGGGGTGACAGAAATCAGCATGAGTACCAAACTCTGCGGTATTGCGGGTCTTCGGGCAACGGAAGTGGCTGACCTCTGGAGCCACAACCGTCCGGATGGAAGAAGTTATACAACGGCCATATCTGATTACGGTTACGGATTCAGTATCTCTGCTGAGAATCTGGCTTTTGCAGCAGGCTCCGGCGATGCTGCGGCCATCGTCGACGAATGGATGGAAGCATCCACAAGAGACAATCTTCTCAGCGGCAGCTTCTCATCCGCCGGAATCGGCGTTTTCCGCAGCGGCGGAGGCATATACATTGTAAATATTTTAGTTGGATAAAGTGAAACCGCTCTGGAAAACAGGGCGGTTTTCTTATTTATTCGAGATCTTTTTGGGAGAACAGGGGATACAGCCTAACAAAAAGTTTGATAAGGGTGAAACGTTTCCAATGCGGTTTTTGTATTTTTGTATAATTTTTGGTTAAAATTTCGTATAATTTGACGTGGGTTATTGGGGGAAACGGAGGACATATTTTCTTTACATCTGACAAAAAATGTGATATTCTTTAAATGTGAACAGTATGTGACTGATGCTGGAGGAACAGTATCCCACGGTACAGGAGTAATGTTCACAGATTTTATTTAGGAGGAAGAAAATATGCAAACATTACCCCTGATTATTGTTGTTGTTTACATGGTCGCCATGATGGTCGTCGGTGCTATCATCGGTAAGGTCCAGATCAACGACAGTAAGGACTACATGATCGCTGGCCGCCGTATGGGCCTGTTCATGGTCGCATTTTCCCTGTCTGCCAATAACGTCGGCGGCGGTTCCACCACCGGTCTGGCCCAGAAGGCCTTTGGCGACTGGGGCATGTCCGCATGCTGGTACGTTATTGCCGCTGCCATCGCAATGATCCCCCTGGCTTACTTCGCACCCAAGATCCGTAAGACCATGGCTGTTACCATTCCTGAAGTCGTCGGCCGCCGTTTCGGCAAGGTCGCCTGCAACTTCACCGCTATCCTGAACGTTCTGTCCCTGTTCTGCCTGACCTCTTCTCAGATCGCAGCTTCCGGTGTTGTTATCTCCACCCTGACCGGCCTGCCCCAGAACTTCTCCCTGATTCTGGCTGGTATCGTCGTCATCCTGTACACCACCTTCGGCGGCATGATCGCTGACCAGGTCTCTGACCTCGTTCAGTTCGTCATCATCCTGGTCGGCCTGGCTATCACCACCCCCGCTGTCATCAACGGCGTCGGCGGCTGGAATGCCATTGTTGAGGCTCTGCCTCCCGTTCAGCTGAGCTTCACCAAGATCGGCTGGGTCACCATCATTGGTTACATCTTCAACTACTTCTGCACCTTCCTGGCTGGCCCCGAAATGGTCTCCCGTTTCGAGACTGCAAAGGACGAGAAGACCGCTCAGAGAGCTTCTCTGCTGTCCGGCGTTCTGATGGCTGCTATGTCCATGTTCCCCACTCTGCTGGGTCTGGCTGCTCTGGCTGTTAAGGACACCCTGCCCGGTCTGGCTGCCAACGGCTCCAACGCTATGATGGCTGTCACCGCCGCTTACGCTCCCGAGTTTATCGTTGGCCTGGTTTCCGCTGCTATCATCTGCGCTACCATGTCCTCCGCTGACTCCAACCTGCTGTGCATGTCCACCATGGTCATGAACGACCTGGTCTTCGGCAACGGCCTGGGCAAGGATATGGATGAGAAGAAGATCATCTTCGTCACCCGTCTCTGCAACGTCGTTTTCGCAGTTCTGGCTATGCTGATCTCCATGTTCGGTGTTGACATCGTCACCATGAACACCTTCGCATTCGGCATCCGCTGCGCAGGTCCCTTCGCTGCATACGGCCTGGGTATGGTCGTTGAGAAGGCCACCAAGAATGCTGGTATCTGGTCCATCATCACCGGTACCATCGGCTTCATCTTCTGGCAGATCCTGTCCGGCGGTTCCTTCCTGTTCGGCATCCTGCCCGTCGTCTTCGGCTGCGCCGTCTCCGCTGTCACCTTCTTCGGCATCACTGCTATCGAGTCCAAGAAGGGCGTTGCTCCCGCTCCCTCCGCTTTCGTTGAGTAATTCAATGCAATAACTGCTCGCCGCACCTTACGGTGCGGCGAGTTTTTTGTCTTCTTTTCACTTTGAATTGTGAATAAAGTTGAAACATGCAAAAATAAAGTTGAAAACGGTTGACAAACGGGCTTCAAACGTGTATAGTACGTGAGTCGGTTTTCCGGCTAGTCTATTTTGAAGGGAAGATTCCCATGATCAAAACCTCTGAGCTATACAATCTGAAGTATACCCTGGCGGGGGAGTACCTGGCAGGATTTGAGTATCCCTGGCAGGCCTTGGCGGGAATCAGCGATCTGATCCTGCAGCTTGGCAGTCAGCTGGATGATAACTATAGAGAAATTGCTCCCAATGTGTGGGTTCATAAAACCGCAGTGATCGCACCCACTGCTTTCATCGGCGGACCCTGCATCGTCGGTGCCAACACGGAAGTACGTCACTGCGCTTTTATCCGCGGTTCTGCGCTGATTGGTAAAGGATGTGTGGTCGGCAATTCTGTGGAACTGAAGAATGCCATCCTGTTCGACGGCGTTCAGGTACCCCATTTCAATTATGTGGGCGACAGCATTCTCGGCTGCAAGTCCCACATGGGTGCCGGTGCAGTGACCTCCAATTTCAAGTCTGATGCGTCTGTTGTTGTGGTGAAGCATGGGGAGGAGCAAATTTCCACGGGACTGCAGAAATTCGGCGCCATGCTGGGAGACTTTGTGGAAGTGGGCTGTAACAGTGTGCTGAATCCCGGCACTGTGGTGGGAAGAAACACCACCGTCTATCCCACTTCCTGCGTCCGGGGTGTGATCCCCGAAAACTGTATTTTAAAAACCGGCGGCGTCATCGTCAGAAAGGAGAACCGCTGATGGGCAAATATTTTGGAACTGACGGCTTCCGGGGAGAAGCCAATGTGAATCTGACTGCGGACCATGCTTTCAAGGTTGGTCGTTTTCTCGGTTGGTACTGCTCGGAACTGCGCCGCAGAAACGGCATGGAAGGCCCTGCCCGGATCGTCATCGGCAAGGACACCCGCCGCAGCAGCTATATGTTTGAGTACAGCGTGGTGGGCGGTTTGGTGGCTTCCGGCGCTGATGCTTACCTCCTCCATGTTACCACCACTCCTTCCGTTGCCTATGTGGTCCGTACGGACGGATTTGACTGCGGCATCATGATCTCTGCATCCCACAATCCCTATTACGACAACGGCATCAAGCTACTGAACGCCTCCGGCGAAAAAATGGATGAGTCTGTGATCTCCCTGGTGGAAGCCTATCTGGACGGCTGTCTGGAAGTCTTCGGTGAAACCTGGGAAGAACTGCCTCTTGCCAGGCGGGATGCCATCGGCAGGACCGTGGACTATGTGGCAGGCAGAAACCGTTATGTAGGTTATCTGATCAGCCTGGGCCTTTACTCCTTCAAGGGGATGAAGGTTGGTCTGGACTGCGCCAACGGTTCCTCCTGGAACATTGCCAAGTCCGTTTTTGATGCCCTGGGTGCTAAGACCTACGTCATCAACGCAGACCCCGACGGCTACAACATCAACCAGAACGCAGGTTCCACCCACATGGAAGTACTGCAGAAATTCGT
This sequence comes from Oscillospiraceae bacterium, assembly GCA_017516785.1. Next base: position 22,573 of record JAFXAV010000034.1, on the reverse strand, counting down.
TGTGGAAAATGGTCTGGACGTTGGCTTTGCCTATGATGGCGATGCTGACCGCTGTCTCTGCGTGGATGAAAAAGGCAATATCATTACCGGCGACCACATTCTTTATTTCTATGGCCGCTACATGAAGGAGCGGGGAAAGCTTCTGAAGAACACTGTGGTCACCACGGTGATGTCCAATTTCGGCCTTTACAAGGCCTTCGACGAGCTGGGCATCGACTATGCCAAGACCGCTGTGGGCGATAAGTATGTGTATGAGTACATGACGAAAACCGGCTGCCGCCTGGGCGGTGAGCAGAGCGGACACATCATCTTCTCCAAGTATGCAACCACCGGCGACGGTATTCTGACATCTCTTAAGATGATGGAAGTGATGATGGCAAAGAAAAAGACTCTGAGCCAGCTTTGCGATGGGCTCACCATCTATCCTCAGATTCTGAAGAATGTACGGGTAGCCGACAAGGCTGCGGCTCAGAATGACCCCGATGTTCAGGCGGCGATTGCTGAAATTGCTGCCCGGCTGGGAGATTCCGGCCGGATTCTGGTTCGGGAATCCGGTACTGAGCCTCTGGTTCGGGTGATGGTGGAGGCGGAGACGGAAGTACTCTGTCAGGAATATGTGGACTATGTGGTGAACACGATCATTGCAAAAGGCCACGCAGTATAATCACAAAACCCCGGCATCGTTATCGGTGTCGGGGTTAAATTGTTCTCAAAACTAAACAAGGAAAGTTGTGTTTTTTTGGTCATTATTGCCCTTGAAATAATATACCGTAAGTGGTAGTATACGGCACGGAAATGAAGAGTTTTTCCAATATTTTTTAATAAAAAAGAGGTCTTAATAAATGGAAACGTATCTGATTTGCCTTGCTGTGGCTCTGATCGGCGGTCTGCTGATGACCCGTCTGACCAAGAAGGCACATCTGCCCGCTGTTACCGGTTACCTGATTGCCGGTCTGCTGATGGGCCCCTATGTTCTGGGCGCAATCGGTATCCCCGGTCTGGGATTTGGTTCTATGGAAGAGATGGAGGGCCTGAAGATCATCACCCAGTCCGCTCTGGGTTTCATCGCCTTCTCCATGGGTAATGAGTTCCGTCTGGAACAGCTGAAGCACATGGGTTCCAAGGCTGTGTTCATCGGTGTCGTTCAGGCCGTTGTCACCACTGTCCTGGTTGACATCGTGCTGATCATCGTGCATCTGATGTTCCCCCATATGCTGTCCCTGCCCGCTGCCATCGTTCTGGGTGCCATCGCATCTGCTACCGCTCCTGCCGCAACTTTGATGGTTGTCCGTCAGTACAAGGCAGACGGCCCCCTGACCCGACTGCTTCTGCTGGTCGTCGCCATTGACGATGCCGTGGGTCTGCTGCTGTTCTCCGTGTCCTTCGGCATTGCTTCCGCTCTGGAAAGCGGCGCCATCAACATGATGGGCGTCATCGTGGAGCCCATGGTGGAGATCGTACTGAGCCTGGGCCTGGGTTCCCTTCTGGGCATCGCCATGGATCAGGTGGAGCATATGTTCCACTCCCGTAGCAAGCGTATGGCCTTGTCCGTTGCATTCGTGCTGCTGGCTGTTGGCCTGTCCATGCTGAAGTTTGAGGTTGCCGGTGTTCACTGCGGCTTCTCCCTGCTGTTGGTGTGCATGATGACCGGCACTGTCTTCTGCAACGTCTGTGACACCTCCGAAGAACTGATGGAGCGTGTGGAAAGCTGGACCGGTCCCCTGAACATTCTGTTCTTCGTCATCTCCGGTGCCGAGCTGGACCTGCAGATTCTGGCAAACCCTGTTACCCTGATCGTTGGTGTGATCTACATCGCAGCCCGCTCTGTCGGTAAGTATGTGGGAGCCTACAGCAGCTGCCGCGCTGTGAAGTGCTCCAAGCCCATCACCGAGCATCTGGGTATTACCCTGCTGCCTCAGGCAGGTGTCGCTCTGGGCATGGCTCTGACTGCCGCTCAGCTGGGCGATGGCAGCCTGATCCGCAACGTTATCCTGTTCAGCGTCATGGTCTATGAGCTGGTCGGCCCCACTCTGACCAAGCGTTCTCTGCTGCTGGCCGGCGAAATCCGTCCCGAAGGCAGAGTCAGCGCAAGAAAGATCAACAAACCCAAGCCTCTTATCAATATTCACTGATTCAAAAAACTCCCGAAACGTTTGTTTCGGGAGTTTCGTTTTTCGTCATCTTGCAATCGTGACTTCGTGATGGTACAATTTCAGTATCTGGAAAAGCGAGTTCGACAAGGTGAGGACGACACTATGAAACTGGATGCGATTTTACACAGAAGCGCTCTGACGGACTGCTATGCTCTGGACAGCGAAACTGTGGTGCTGAATATCCGCACCGGCAAGGACATTACCGCCGTGAATCTGATCCATGAGGATCCCTATGTCTATGGCATTTCCGGCGATATCAAGTGGTTCGGCAAACGGGAACCCATGAAGCGAAAGATGGAGCTGAAGCATAACATCATCTGGTCCGTGAAAATCAAGCCGGAATACAAGCGCGTTCAGTATTATTTCGAAATCTTCTCCGGTGACGAAAAGCTTCTGATGTTCGAAGATGATTTCTACACGGAAGAGGAAATCAAGCTTCCCGGAAGATGGAAGCAGTATTACAAGTTCCCATGGCTGAACGCATCCGATGTGATGACGGTACCCTCCTGGGTGGCAGATACAGTCTGGTATCAGATCATGCCCGACCGGTTCTGGCGGGGAGATCAGGCGCCCAAGCGGATGAAGCTGACCAACTGGGAAGTGCGGGAATATATCACCGGCAATGACTTCTTCGGCGGCGACCTGCGGGGCATTATCGAAAAGCTGCCGTACCTGCATGATCTGGGTATCACCGGCATTTATCTGTTGCCGCTTTTTGAATCTGACAGCAACCATAAGTACAATACAATCAACTACGATAAGATCGATCCGGACTTCGGTACGGAAGAGGATGTAAAGGAACTGGTCCGCACTGCCCACAGCTTAGGGATACGGGTGATGCTGGACGCGGTGTTCAACCATTCCGGCACCGGGTTCTTCGCCTGGAAGGATGTGTGGGAAAAGGGAGAACAATCCCGGTATTTTGACTGGTTCTTCATCAACAAACTGCCTTTCGAGCGGAAGTACGGAAGCCTGCGGGACGGCCGGTTCCACGGTTTTGCATTTCTGGACAATATGCCCAAGCTCAACACCGGCAATCCGGAAGTTGTGGATTACTGTCTGAAGCGGTGCAAATACTGGGTGGAAAACTGGAACATTGACGGTATCCGCTTTGATGTGGGCAACGAGGTCTCTCACAGTTTCCTGAAAGCCATGCGCAGCGCCCTGAAACCTATGAAGGAGGACCTGTTCCTGCTGGGCGAAATCTGGCACGACAGCATTTCCTGGCTCCAGGGAGATGAGTATGACTCGGTGATGAACTACCCCTTCCTGGAAAGCCTCAATAATTTCTGGGTGGATGAAAAGACCACCTCCCGGGATTTTATGTACGCCATGAACCGGGTTTACAGCCTGTATCCTGAGCAGGTGAACCGCTGTATTTTCAACTTCCTGGATACCCATGACACCCTTCGGGCCAGAAACCGCGCAGGCAGTCTGGATGCCCTCTATCAGCAGCTGACGGTACTGATGACCATGCCCGGCACCGCCTGCATCTATTACGGCACGGAAGTTGCCATGCCCGGTGGCCATGACCCGGACTGCCGCCGCACCATGCCCTGGAAGGGGATTGAAAAGGGTATGTTCGATGAGCCAATCGCCGAGATGAAGGCACTGATTGCCCTGCGGAAGGAAAATCCCGAGATCAAGGGTACAGATATTGCATGGCGGCTCAATCCCGATGCGCCCCGCCTCATCTGTTATGACCGTCCCGGTGAATCTGGCAGTGTGCGGATATATCTCAACGGCGGAAAAGAGACTGTGGAACTAAAGAATGAAGACGAAGTTTTGTACAGCAGAAAATACGCCGCGAACAGGATTGAACCCGGCGGTATTCTGGTGCAGCGTGTATAAAGGAGAAGCAACATGGTCCAGAAACTAAAAGATATCTATCAGAAGTACGACGAGGAAATCCGGAAGGTTATCGCCAAGGCAAAACCCACCGACGGCCTTTTCGGCATGGGCGATGATCCCCGGAAGGAACCCTGCCACATGCGCTTTTATGAAGGCGTGGAGCAGTGGGTGCAGGATTTCCTGAAGACGGCCCCGGATGCTGCCACTGCATTGGAGGCTGCCCGGGTGATTATTGAGATTCCCGCTTCCCACCGGGAGGGCCCCACCTACTGGTTTGAATATGCGGCCCATGGCCTGTGCAAGGATCTGATCGGAAAACTGGATGCTGCCGGATGTCGGGAGCTGAGAGATTTTTACGATGTCAATTATCTCAAAAGAGACCGGATGCCGGTTCAGGCTCAGATTTACAAACTCCTGAAAAAGGGTGCCGGCAAAGGATGAGAACCGCTCTCTCCGGTCCCTGAATTTATTAGAAAACCGCAGGATAATATTACCTGCACGAAAATAAATACTATTATGATATGGAGTGGTAATTATGAAATTGTATATCGGTGTTGACCTGGGTACTTCCGCTGTCAAGCTGCTGCTGATGGATGCAGAAGGCCAGATCAAAAACGTAGTTTCCAAAGAATACCCCCTGGAATTCCCCCAGCCCGGCTGGAGCCAGCAGAATCCTGAAGACTGGCGCGAGGCCGTGATGGAAGGCATCCCCGAACTGCTCGATGGCTTCAACGGCGCTGATGTGGCCGGTATCGGCTGCGGCGGTCAGATGCACGGCCTGGTGGTTCTGGATGCAGACGATAACGTGATCCGTCCTGCCATTCTGTGGAACGACGGCCGTACCGCCAAGCAGGTGGATTACCTGAACGGCGAAATTGGCAAGGACAAGCTCTCTGCTCTGACCGCAAATATCGCTTTTGCAGGCTTTACCGCTCCCAAGATTCTGTGGATGCGCGACGAGGAACCCGACAAGTATGCAAAGATCGCCAAGATCATGCTGCCCAAGGACTACGTCAACTACATCCTCACCGGCGTTCACGCCTGTGATTATTCCGATGCTTCCGGCATGCTGCTGCTGGATGTGGAGCACAAGTGCTGGAGCAAGGAAATGCTGGATATCTGCGGTATTACCGAAGCTCAGATGCCTATGCTCTTTGAGTCCTTCGACTGCATCGGCACTGTGAAGCCCGAAGTGGCCAAGGCACTGGGCATCGGAGAAGATGTCAAGGTTGCTGCAGGCGCAGGCGACAATGCCGCTGCCGCTGTGGGCACCGGTGTTGTGGGCGAGGGCGGCTGCAATATCTCCTTGGGTACTTCCGGCACCGTGTTCATCTCCTCTTCCAAGTTCGGCGTGGATGACACCAACGCCCTCCATGCCTTTGCCCATGCTGACGGCGGCTACCATCTGATGGGCTGCATGCTGAGCGCTGCTTCCTGCAACAAGTGGCTGTTGGAGGATATTTTCGGCACCTCCGACCATGCTGGCGAGCAGGCTCCCATTACTGCAGACAAGCTGGGCGAGAACCATGTGTTCTTCCTGCCTTACCTGATGGGTGAAAGAAGCCCCATCAACGATACCAATGCCCGCGGCACCTTCATCGGCATGACCATGGATACCACCCGCGCTGACCTGGTTCAGGCAGTTTTGGAAGGTGTTGCCTACGCCATCCGCGACAGCGTGGAAGTGGCACGGAGCCTCGGCATCGTCATCGACTCTTCCAAGATCTGCGGCGGCGGCGCCAAGAGCCCCCTGTGGAAGAAAATGATTGCCAACATCCTGAATGCAGAGCTCCAGTGCCTGGAATCCGAGCAGGGTCCCGGTATGGGCGGTGCCATGCTGGCCATGGTGGCAGCAGGGGAGTACACTTCCGTTCAGGAAGTCTGCGACAAGTTCGTCCGTGTTGCTTCCACTGTGCAGCCTGAACCCGAACTGGTTGCCAAGTATGAGGCCCGCTATCAGCAATTCAAGAAAATCTATCCGGCAGTGAAGGCACTGTTCCCGGAGATTCAATAATACTTTTCTTATGGCGGATGACAACTCTGCATTTTTCTAACATTCCTGTGACCTCCTACGAAAGCCCCGCCTCCAGCAACCCCCTGTCCTTTAAGTACTATGATGCTGACAAGGACTTCAAGATGAACATTGAAGCCAACCAAGCCACTCTTGCAGGCCATACCTTCCAGCACGACCTGCGTGTCTCCGCCATCAACGGCATGCTGGGTGCCGTCGATGCCAACCAGGGCGACATGCTGCTGGGCTGGGATACCGACGAGTTCCCCTTCAATGTCTACGAGACCACCATGGCAATGTACGAGATTCTGAAGGCCGGCGGACTGAAGGGTGGTCTGAACTTCGACCCCAAGAACCGCCGTCCCTCCTACACCCATGAGGATATGTTCCACGCCTTCATTCTGGGCATGGATTCCTTTGCTCTGGGCCTCATCAAGGCTGCCAAGCTCATCGAAGATGGCCGTGTTGATAACTTCGTCGAAGAGCGCTATGCTTCCTACAAGACCGGCATCGGCGCCAAGATTCGCGCAGGCGAGACCACTCTGGAAGAGCTGGCTACGCATGCGAGATGGGTGCCCCGCACTGCCTGACTTCGGCCGCCAGGAATACCTGGAAGCAATCGTCAACAACGTGATGTTCGGATGATTCCCTTTTAATAAAAAAGACACCGCGAAGCGGTGTCTTTTTTGTTCAGTTGCTCAGTTGATGCTGAATACGGTATTTGCGCATTTATCAGGAAGCGAAGCGGTGCCGCCCAGAATCAGACCGGAGTCCAGATCCAGGGTTTCCACATAGGCGGCAGCAGCGGATTCTGCACCGCTGGCGGTGAGAATCAGAGGAGCGTTCAGGGCATAAGCCAGGGGACCGCCGCAGAGTCCGTCGGGGAAATTCCGGGAGTAGGCCAGAACTACGGTGGCGGGAGCGCTGAAATAACGCTTTGCAACGGCAACGGAGGTCTCTTCGCGGGAACTGCCTGCGATGCGGGAGACATTGGTATATGCGCTGAGGGAGTTCTTGAGTGCCTCACTGACGGAGTTGACACCGCCGATGATGGTCAGGTTTTCTCCGTTCAGACTGGAGAGGAACTCGGTCTGCGCAGGCTTCAGATTGTCACCGACCAGCAGAATGGGCAAACCCACAGCGGAAGCGGAGAGGGAGTCAGCAAACTGGTAGGCAGTGCAGACCAGAATCTCTTCATCGGATACGCCGGCTTCGGACAGGATCTTCAGATTGGTCTCAAAACGGTCCGCGCCTGCAAGACGCAGGGGGCGGAAATCTGCCAGAGCATCCTCCATGGCTGTGGGAACAGAGGAGGTGCCGCCCAGAATGTAAATGGTACCGTTTTTGCTCAGATTGCTGCTGACATAGTCTGCAAGTTCGTCCTCATATCCCTTGGTGTACAGCAGAATGGGAGAGCTTTCCTTGGCTGCAAGATAGCTGCCGGTGAGGGCATCGGCAAAATTGGTGCCGCTGGCGATGATGATGGTATCGAAAGACTCAGCACCCAGCACATCCTTCAGGGCATCTGCAGCAGTGAGGGAGGTGGCGCTCCGGTCAGGGCCGGAAATACGGGTGATGACAGGTTCGGCAGGATTCAGTACGGGGAGTTCTTCGGCGCGGGTCTCGCCGCAGACTTCGCAGGTGAAGGTTTTGGTGCCGGGTTCCTTTTCAGTGGGTTCTTTGGTGATGACGCCCTCATCCCAGCTGTGACCGGTGGCAGGAACTTCTTCCTGAGTGGTCAGAATTTCCTGACAGACGGCGCAGTGAGCGCCTTCAGTCAGACCGGCTTCGGTACAGGTTGCCGCAACGGCGGCATCAGTCACTTCCTCATGACCCAGGGCATCGGTTTCGTCTGCGGTATAGCTATCACCGCAGAGGTCACAGGTGTAGGTGGTGAAGCCTGCTTCTGTGCAGGTGGGGGCAGTGACGGTAGAGGTGTAGCTGTGGATATGGTCCAGCACAGGGATGGTTTCCTCATCGGTTGCGCCGCAGGTCTCACAGGTATAGGTACGGATGCCGGTTTCGGTTTCAGTGGGTTCTCTGGTGACAACACCGTCATCCCAACTGTGACCGGAAGCCTCGACAGTATCGCCGGTGTAGCTGTGGCCGCAGGTTTCACAGGTATAGGTGGTGTAGCCGTCTTCTGTGCAGGTGGGAGCGGTTACAACAGCGGTGTAGCTGTGGTCCAGAGAATCTACCGCCCGGGTTTCGGAAGCGGCGCATGTGGAGCAGGTACGCTTTTCTTCACCCTCGGTATCGCAGGTGGGAGCCTTGGTTTCAGTCCAGCTGCCCCAGCTGTGGCCGGTGGCTGCAACAGTATCGCCGGTGTAGCTGTGCCCGCAGGCACAGGTGTAAGTAGTGTAGCCATCTTCTGTGCAGGTGGGGGCGGTGACAGTGGAGGTGTAGCTGTGCGCCAGAGGATCAACTGCCCGGGTTTCGGTGGCGGAGCATGCAGAGCAGGTGCGCTTTTCTTCGCCGGATGCATCGCAGGCGGGCGCCTTGGTTTCAGTCCAGCTGCCCCAGCTGTGGCCGGTGGCGGAAACGGTGTCCCCGGTGTAGCTGTCGCCGCAATTGGAACAGGTATAGGTGGTGTAACCGTCTTTCGTACAGGTGGGAGCGGTGACGGTAGCTTTATAATTGTGCTCGACGCAGGAAGCTTCCACATCAAAGAAGTCAACCTGATACTCCAGCGTCGTCGCAGCGCCGCTGGAAGTGTAGATGCCGCTGACTTCCACAGTAAAAATACCGTTATAGGCATCCACATTGCTGCTGCCGGGATGGAAGATGATGCAGTTACTAACGCCGTAACCGCCGGTGTTGACGGTCATGTAGGCCTTGGAATTGGTTTCGGGCTCGCCGGTGGAGCTGTTGAAACTCCAGGTTTTGCCGTCGGACTGGCGGGTGATGGTGATCTTCACCTGAGAAATATCGGGGGTTTTGTACTTATTGGGGTTCAGGGTAATGGACCAGGGATCTGCGGTGCCGAACAGGTTAGTGGGCTGGTTTCCTTCCACAGGCCAGGAGATGAAATCGTAATCAAAGCTGGAACCGCTGCGGTCAAAGACCTTGGTAACGATATAGCTCCAGCCGGATTCCGCTTCCGCGTAGCCGAAGCCCACATTCAGCAGGGTGGGATTCAGAAGCCATCTGCGGTGGCCGACGGTTGCCAGATTGTTATTGCCGTTATCAGCCATGCAGCCGGAAACGGCACCCTGAAGACAGGTCAGGGGATCATAACCATATCGGGCGGAGATGTTGCTGGATGTGGTGGCATCATATCCTCTTTCGTAGAATGCATCGTCCATGTCCGAAGGCGGATCCGGATAGTGGGTCAGCTCATCGTTGGCTGCCAGAACCACAGCGCCGTGCTGGGCGTCCTCATTGAGGGTATCGTTCAGCTGAACGGCGGGCAGATTAGCAACAAAACGGACATAGTTGAGGAAGGTGATGCCGCTTTCCAGGAAATTGCCGGTGAGCTTGCCGGCAGCATAGGGCGCGCTGACGGAGGGTTCCTGGTCATAAAGCGAGGTGGCGGAAGTGACTTCCCTCCATTTCTGCTGGATCTCGGCCTTGGTGGGACCGTCGGTCAGTTTGCCGCTGGCATCGGTGGGGAAAACCAGCACAGATATGCACAGGCTCAGTGCCAGTGCCAGGCAAAGCAGCCATTTGAATGCAGGATATTTCATGATACCACTCCTTTTTTGCTGTTTCAGAGATGTATTCATTATAAAGTACCTGCGGCGTAAATTCAACCACGGAAAAACCCCCCATTGGCAGAACCAATGGGGAGTAAAAACTGGATTGCAGATTTGTAATCAGAATTTACCGCTTCGGCCGCTGCCGCCGCCTCCGGAATGGGAACGGCCGCCGGAGCTGCCGGTCTCGACCTTTCTGCGGCGGACATTCTGATAGAGGAACTGGTCTCGCTGACGGGTCAGTACCAGACCGCTGGTAGCATAGTGGGCAGCGCTCTGCTGGATGGAGACGTTTTTCATTTTGTTCCACAGAAGCATGGTGACGATGAAGGAGAGGAAACAGGCAATGCCCACAAACAGCAGTGCCAAGGGCCAGGGGCTTTCCCGAACGGGATCACCAGCTTCCGCCCGGACCAGGAAATCCTCACTGGCATAAAGATAGTTCATAAAGCCGTGATACCAGTCATCATTACCCAGATCGTCCAGGAAGTAGCTTTCCAGTTCCTCCTGACCGTAGCTGTCGAAGGCGTATTCGGTTCTGTCTCCGTAGAAGAAAGTGGCGTAGTCCCGTTCTGCCATGCTGAGCATCAGAATCATGCCCTCCCGGTTGGGGCCGTAGCCAAGACCATTGTCATGATAATAGTTCCAGAGAACATCGAAGATCTGATACTCGTCGCCATAGTCCAGATAATTGGGGACGGTCATGATGTAAACGCCGATTCTGTAAGTGTCGGCAATCTGATGGGCGATGCCGTTCAGCTCCAGCTGCTCCTCGTAAGTCAGCAGATCTGCGTCATCGATGATGTAGGGGGTGCCGGCGGCGGAAACAGGCGCAGCCAGGGTAATCAGCAGCAGAAGGGCCAGAGAAAGGGTTAGTAATTTACGCATCGTTCTGTCCTCCTTAACCTGTAATCAGGAATGCCAGCACAGTGCCGAGAATACTCAGGGGCACGGCAAGTCCTGCAAAAAATGCCAGAGCTTTGCTCTTGCTGATGGGAAGATTGCCAGCAGTGCGGCCGGTCTGACCGTTGACGGCGAAGAGATGGGTCTTACCTTCCCAGTTCACGTTCAGAAGCCACACAGGAAGCAGTGCATAGTGGACCTTGCCACGGTCGATGGCTACAATGTTTTCTTCCACAGGAACCCGGGTAGTATAGCCGAACAGTGTATCTTCAATGGCGCTTTCCAAGGTGTGGATACAGCGGTTGTCGGCCCGCTTGTTGCTCTCTTTTACACCCACATCGTACTTATCCGCCAGGAAACCGGGCAGATAGGCGGTGGAGAAAGGTTCCAGAGCGCTGTAGTCAAAGGGTTCAATGGAGTCCATGTAGTCGTCGGGCATTTTGCTGGATGCATCCACAGGTACCTTTTCGAAGGACATGCTGCCTGCCCGTCGGGCAAGGTAATGGTCGGTGACGGTGATTTCGTAATCACCCCGGTGATGGACGGATACCCGGGTGGTCTTATACAGATAGTCGCCGCTGACGGCGCCATCATAGAGCCAGAACGGGACGTATACGCCCTGGATTTTTTCCAGAGTGTGGGTTGCCATAAAAGTACCGGGCAAGAAAGGCTTGCCTTTGAAGTGGGCCTTCATTCTGGCGATGGCATCGTCCTTACTCAGTTTGAAAGGAAGCACATAATCGGGTCGAAGACTGCCTCTGAACTGTCCGGGCACCACCGTGGGGTTGCCGCAGTAGGGGCAGGCTGTAGCGGCGGTGGTTTCATCGCAGATCAGCTGGGCACCGCAGGAGGGACAGCTGTAGGCTTTCATGCCTTCTGCGTCTTCGCCCCAGTCATCAGTAAGGTCGGAGGAATCCCATGCCTTTTTCTCTGTTTCCGCTGCTGCCATGGCAGCAGCGGCCCGTTCTTCTTTTTCTGCGTACAGCTGCTCCACCTCTTCGGTGCTGAAGCTGCTGCCGCAGTATTCACATTCCAGCTTACCGGAGGCTGCGGAAAACTGCAGCGGACCGGTGCAGGCGGGACATTGATAATTGGTAATTTGTACAGCCATAAAGATTACCTCTTTTCAGCGGTTTCGGAAGGAATCAGATGATGTCGCCGGAGTCAAAGGGATCGCCGCACTCGGGGCAGAACCGGGGAGCCTTGGTGGGGTCGGCAGGCTGCCAGCCGCACTTGTCGCAGCGGTACTGGGGAATGCCGGAAGGCTTCTTTGCGCCGCATTCGGGGCAGAACTTACCCTTGTTCACAGCGCCGCAGGCGCAGGTCCAGCCATCCTCCGGCTTTTTTGCACCGCACTCGGGACAGAACTTGCCGGTGGTAACGGCGCCGCAGGCGCACTTCCAGCTGTTTGCTGCCTTGGGTTCCGGCTTCTTGCTGCCGCATTCGGGGCAGAATTTGCCGGTGGCGGTGGCGCCGCAGCTGCACTTCCAGCCATTTGCTGCGGGTGCGGGAGCGGCTTGAGGCTGCTGCTGGGCCATCTGGAACAGCTGAGCGGCATTCACACCACCGGCCTGCTGTGCCATACCCATGCCCATAAAGCCGGTCATAGCGCCGGCAGAATTTTTGGCGGCAGACTTCATAGCTTCGCCCTGGGCGGCTACGGTGTAGGCTGCTGCCATGCCGGCATTGCGGAAGACAGCGGTCTTCTGCAGTTCCTTGATCATGGCTTCGTCTTCCTCGGAGGCGCTGACATTGGAAACGCCGAAGGATACAATCTCGATACCCCGGAGATTCCGCCACTTGGTAGTCAGAACCTCATTCAGGGCTTCAGCAATTTCCATGGTGTGGCCGGGGAGGGCAGAGTAGCGGATACCCTTGGCAGAGATCTTGGCGAAGGCGGGGCCCAGGGCAGTCAGCAGTTCAGTCTTCAGCTGGCTGTCCAGAGATTCTCTGGTGTACTGGGTGGTGACATTGGCTGCCACATTCTTATAGAACAGTACGGGGTCGCAGATCCGGTAAGAGTATTCGCCGAAGCAACGGATGGAAACTTCAATGTCCATGCCGATGTTGTGATCTACAACACGGAAAGGTACGGGAGCGGGAGTGCCGTATTTGTTGCCCACCAGTTCCTTGGTGTTGAAATAGTACACTCTCTGATCACGGCCCACATCGCCGCCGAAGGTGAAACGGCGGCCGAAGGCGGCAAAGGATGCCTTGATGCTGTCTGCCAGGTCGCCGGAGAATATGGAAGGTTCCAGGGAGCTGTCGTAAGTGAATTCGCCGGGTTCTGCACAGAACTCCGCAATGCGGCCGTTGTCCACGATCATCATGCACTGGCCGTCTGCCACGGCGATAACACTGCCGTTGGTGATCACATTGTCGCTGCCTTTGGTATTGGAGGAACGGCTGCTGCGGCGCTTTTCGCCCTTGACCATCAGCACATTGGCGGGAATGGAGTTGCAGTAGAAGTACTCTTTCCACTGGTCAGCAAGAACACTGCCTGCTGCACCGACTGCTGCTTTGATAAGACCCATAATTCATTTCTCCTTTTGAGTTTATTCTGATTTCAATATATCATATCTTCACATCGATTGCAAAAACTTTTATAAACACCGGGTAAAACTGAAAACCTTCTGTTACTCCCTGACAATAGTAAATATATTTACTAAAATGTTAGTAAACATTTTTACTTTGTTACACTAAATGAAAAAACTGCGGTAAGGTGAGGAAATTGCGTACTTTTTTAGAAAAACTCAGGGGATTACGGGAAGATAATGACTTAACCCAGAAGCAGATTGCAGCGATTTTGGGCACTTCCCAGACCATGTACGCCCGTTATGAGCGCGGAGCCAACGAGATGCCGATCCGGCATCTGATTACACTGTGCGAATACTATAATGTGTCAGCGGATTATCTGCTGGATACCACTCCATGCAGATTTCGCAAACAGAAGTCGAAACCTGTACAGCGAGTTTGTAAATAAATACTGATAAGGAGACCATCAGCATGAAAGCAACACATAAATACAGTTATCTGTTTCTCTGCTCGGTAATCCTTTTGCTTATTGCAGTTTTGGGAGCGGCAAAAACAGAAATGCCGTTCCCATCTTTTTTGATCCAAAACCCGTCAGATTTGCAGTTCCGGGAGATTTCCATATATGATGGGGAGGACGGAAACTATTACGTGTTTCTTCCAGCCTACGCGGATATGAAAGATGTGACATTTCTATCCGGAAGCGACCGCGAATTTGCGCTGGATGATACAATGCTGACCGACGGTATGAGCTGCGCCTGCTTCGAATCGAAGATTCCCTATGCGTTTTCTGCCGACCGGAAACAAATCGGCACACTCCGTTTTTACCGGTCTGCCAATGTGCCTGTTCTGTATCTCGATACTGCTACCGGAAGCATGGAATACATACACAAGGACAAAAGCCATGAAGAAGCTGCATACGTTACATTGATCGGGGCGGACGGTACTGCTTTGAATGTGGAGCATAGCTGCTTTCTAAAAGGCCGGGGTAACTCCACATGGGAGCTGGATAAGAAATCCTATTTGCTTTCGATTTCTCCGGAAATCGATCTGCTGGGAATGGGACAGGCAGCAAACTGGGTGCTGCTTGCAAATGCAGAGGATGCAACAAATCTGCGCAACACCGTTGCCCTTGGTCTGGCGAAGCAGGCGGGAATGCAGTGGGTGCCTCAAAGCGCCTATGTGGATGTCTATCTGAATGGCAGCTACAGCGGTCTTTATCTGCTCACTGAAAAAGTCGAGATTCACAGGAGCAGGCTCAATCTGAATGAGGCGGAAGGGGATTTTCTCTGTAAAATTGAATACGGCAGCCGACAGGAGTCGCTGCGGAATCCTTTTATCACGCAAAACGGACGGACAGTGGAAATCACGAATCCCAAATTTCCGGATAAAATGGAGCGAAACAGAATTGAATCCCAGGTCAACTGGATGGAGCAGATGATTCTATCCGGAGATGACCTGAATGCTTGCGAAGAATTTGATCTGGACTCTTGGGTCCATCGGTATCTCATTGATGAAATCATGGACAATGTGGATTCGGATGGAGCCAGCAGCTATTTTTACTATGCTGAAGAAAAATTCCATGCAGGACCTGTCTGGGATTACGATTTAACTTTGGGCGCTTTTTCAAACAGATACAATCCAGTTTCCATGATTGTGGGTCATATGAATACGGAAGGACAGCCGAGTACACCGTATTATGAGGCACTTTACAGGAATCCGGCATTTTATGATCGGATGGTCTTGTTTTATCAGACAACATATCTTCCTGCATTGGAAGAAATGCTGAATGAGGGAATTGAGAAGCGGGCGGAGGAAATTTCCTGCGCCGCGGAGATGAACCGCATACGTTGGAGGTGTATGTTCGAAACCATGACATCATGGAATTCCACCGTGGGTCAGACACCGGAAGATCTGGCGGCATATCTGGATGCCAGAGTCCGTTTTCTCAGCAGCATTTGGATAGACAATACGGAATACTGCTCAGTCAATTTCCGCTTTTCCGAAGGCGGCAAGTACTGGAATACCTATGTGGAAAAGGGGCAGCCTCTGACAACGGATTACCGGGATCTTGGGAAATCTGTTTGGATTCGTGAAGATACGGGGGAGGTTTTTGACCTCAGTCAGCCGATGGAATCGGATCTGCGGCTGGATTGTCAGGTATCTGCTCCCGGGGAGGATCATTCGACCCGGTCATTCATCGGCGAACTATCCACCCGGGATATTCTGACGCTGATGAGTATTTCGGTACTGGCATTTCTGCTTTTTGCCTTTCTGAATGCAGATATCCGTCACAGAAAAGAGGAAAGGAGGGCATCGGATGACTGAAAAGGAACAAAAATATCGCCATGAAATGAAGTATGCGGTCAGCGCGGCCCAGATCCCTCTGCTGAAAAGCAGAATCTGTAATCTGATGCAGCCGGATCCCCATGCCAGTACGGAGGGAAGTTATCACATCCGCAGTCTGTATTTTGATGATTACAGCAACCGCTGCTTTTATGAAAACGAAAACGGAACGGACCCCAGAGAAAAATTCCGGATTCGCATCTATAACCGTGCTGCCCAGCGAATTACCCTGGAATGCAAACGGAAGGAACGGGGGAAAACGCTGAAAACCTCCTGCAGCCTGACCCTGGAACAGGCTCAGCAGCTGATTCAGGGCAAATCTCCGGCATTATCAGATTCGTTTCCTCCGCTGCTGAACAGGCTGCTGATTGGGATGCGGACGCATCACCTCAGGCCGGTTGTCATTGTGGAATATGAGCGGATGCCCTATGTTTACAAAAACGGAAATGTCCGTGTGACCTTTGATACCCAAATTGCATCTTCATCCGATATTGCCGGGTTCTTTTCGGAGCGTCTGCCCAATAGACCCGTTATGCCGGCGGGATATCATTTGATGGAAGTCAAGTTCGATGAATATCTTCCCGATTTCATCTATAGAGGTTTGAATCTGGGAACACTGAGACAGACCGCTTTTTCCAAGTATTATCTTTGCAGAAAATTTACCATACATAGAACGGGAGACAGATTATGAGTTTTTCTGATATTTTTAAGAAATCTTTTCTGGATGGCTTTGCCTCCACGGATATCAATATTTACACAGCCTCCGCGGCTATGCTGATTACAAGCCTGATCGCATTGTATATTTTCGTTCTTTACCGGGTGCTGACCCGGAAGACCTTCTATTCCAAAACCTTCAACATCTCTCTGGCGGGCATTGCGCTGATTACCGCAGGTATTATTCTGACCATTCAGTCCAGTATTGTGGTGTCTCTCGGCATGGTTGGCGCGCTGTCCATTGTCCGGTTCCGGACTGCCGTCAAGGATCCGCTGGACCTGATGTTTTTGTTCTGGTCCATTGCGGTGGGCATCATCTGCGGCGTGGGTATGGCAGAAATCGCAATTATTCTGAGTATCATTCTCACGGCAGGTATTCTGGTTCTCAACGGACTGCCGGTTGCAAAGGCACCGCTGATTCTGGTGGTGAACGCATCTGATCTGGACTGTGAAACGGAAGTGATGGCTGTGGTGAGGCGGTATGCAAAGCACTGCACTGTAAAGTCCAGAAATATGACCAAAACCAGCCTGGACCTGATCATTGAGCTTCGCACCGGAGAGGGAAGCAAACTCATCCGGGATATGCTGAATATCTCTTCCGTGGAATCGGCTTCCCTGATGAACCATGACGGAGAAGTCACATTCTGAATTACATAAAAGCGGAGCAGGATGCTGCTCTGCTTTTTATATTTCCATCATTTCGGGAGATTTCTTCCCCAGTTACCCCAAATTCATCACAAATTGCGTAATATGCCGATTCGGATAGGGAAAGCGGATATTTTAGGTTTTCCCGGGGGAAAAGCCTTGCTATTTTATGGATAAGATGTTAATATATATTAGATTTTTTGTGTTTACACAGAAAACACTGTTCCACTGTATGACGCACTGCCTTTGCGCCATACAAATCCCATCCAAAGGAGAAATACTATGAGAGGATCCTTTATGAAACGTCTTCTCTGCATGATCCTGGCTGTCGCCATGGTCACTGCATATGCGGTTCCCGTATCTGCTGCTGACAATGCAACTGCCGAGTTCACGCAGGTTGACAACAATCGGGTCTCTGCCACGATCTTCGACCGTGAGAGCGTGGAGCTGCCCGAAGAGGAAACTGCCTACGATGACTCTGATGTCGTTCGAGTTTCCATCCTCATGGAAAAGGCTGGCACCATCGAAGCCGGTTACTCCGTCGAGGATATCGCAAGAAACCGCGCTGCAATGAACTACCGCAGCAAGGTTGAAAAAGATCAGGCCGCTATTGTGAGCGCGATCGAGAAGGCAATCAAGAAGAGTCTGGACATCGTCTGGAATCTGACTCTGGCTGCCAACATCGTCTCCGCTTACGTTGAATACGGCGAGATCGAAACCA
Organism: Oscillospiraceae bacterium; assembly: GCA_017516785.1. Next base: position 5,002 of record JAFXAV010000034.1, on the reverse strand, counting down.
TCGAGCAGACTGATGGCGTTAAGGGCGTCGTGATCGAAACCCGTTACGAGCCTGATGTGGTCAGCACCGGCACCGCTGATCCCAATATGGCAACCTCCGGCGCTCAGATCGGCTCCTCTGCCGCCTGGGCAGCAGGCTACACCGGCGCTGGCAGCACCATCGCTGTCATCGATACCGGTGCAGACATCGAGCATGAGGCTTTTGATTCCGCAGCTTTCGACTACGCCCTGTCCCTGTTGGACGAGGAAGTCGAACTGATGGATTCTGCCGACATTGCTGCAGTTCTGACTCAGCTGAATGCTTACAAGCGTGCAGGCGTCACCGCTGAAGATCTGTATGTCAACTCCAAGATTCCCTTCGGCTTCAACTACATCGATGAGAATCTGGACATCATCCACCTCAACGACACTCAGGGCGAGCACGGCTCCCACGTTGCCGGTATCGCCACTGCCAACGCTTATGTCAGCAATGGCGACGGCACCTACTCCTACGCACTGGACAAGACCTTTGTTCAGGGTGTTGCTCCCGATGCACAGCTGATGGTTATGAAGGTCTTCGGCTCCAATGGCGGCGCCTATGACTCCGACTACATGGCTGCCATCGAAGATGCCGTGCTGCTGGGCGCTGACTCCGTCAACCTGTCCCTGGGCTCCGGCAACCCCGGCATGTCCACCGTCGACAGCACCTACCGTGATATCATGGAAAGTCTGGAAAAGTCCGGCGTTGTTGTGGCCATGTCCGCAGGTAACTCCGGCTACTGGGCAGAGTCTGCCGAGAACGGCCTGCCTTACCTGTATCTGGATGACGTCAGCTTCCAGACTGACGGCTCTCCCGGATCCTACACCAACGCTTTCACCGTTGCTTCCGTTGATAACGATGGCTTCACCGCCACCTACTTCGATGTGAACGGCACCATCGTTTCCTACAACGATCGTCCCGATTACAGCAACGAACCCATGACCACCCTGGGCGGCGCTCGGGAATATGTGCTGGTCAACTCCATCGGTGATCCCGCTGATTTCGCAGCTGTCGGCACCGAAGTCCTGACCGGCAAGATCGTCATGTGCTACCGCGGCACCACCTCCTTCTTTGAGAAGGCCAATGCAGCTGTTGAAGCTGGTGCAGCAGGTGTTGTTATTGTTAACAATCAGCCTGGTATCATCAACATGGACTTGACTGGTTACAACTACACTGCTCCTGTTGTTTCCATTCTGCAGACTGACGGCGAGGTTTTCAAGGCCAACGGCACTGAAAACACCACCGAATCCGGTATCACCTACTGGACCGGCTCTATGGAAGTTTCCGACTCTCTGGGCACCGGCCAGTACAACAGCGAATACTACACCATGAGCTCCTTCTCCAGCTGGGGCGTTCCCGGCAGCCTGGAGCTGAAGCCCGAAATCACTGCCCCCGGCGGCAGCATCTACTCTGTTGCAGGCGCTAATGTCACTCAGGGTCAGCAGCTGTTCACTGATCACAAGTCCTACGAGGTCATGTCCGGTACCTCCATGGCATCTCCCCAGGTTGCCGGTATGGCAGCCGTGATGGCTCAGTACGTCCGTGAGTCCGGCCTGGTTGAGAAGACCGGTCTGGATGAGCGTACTCTGACCCAGAGCCTGCTGATGTCCACCGCAGTTCCCATGCGTGACGGCAACAGCGGCGGCAACTACTATCCCGTGATCCAGCAGGGCGCAGGCCTTGCCAATGTAGGCGCAGCAACCACCGCTGATTCCTACATCATCATGGGCTCTAACGCTACCGATTCCTATGAGGACGGCAAGGTCAAGGCTGAGCTGGGCGACGATCCCGCAAAGAACGGCGTCTACACCTTCTCCTTCAATATCAACAACCTGACTGATGTTGAAAAGACCTATAAGCTGTCCGCTGACTTCTTCACCCAGGATGCTTTTGCTGCAAGTGAAACCATCTTCCTGCTGGACACCTGGACCAGAAATCTGACTCCCAGTGTCACCTGGACTGTCAACGGCAAGGCTGTTGAGAGCGGCGACGAGCTGGATGGCCTGGACTTCAACGGTGACGGCGCGGTCAACACCGCTGACGGCCAGATCCTGCTGGACTACGCCACCGGCCTGGATGTCACCCTGTCCAATTCTGACAAGGCTGACCTGGACGGTGACGGCGAGATCGACTCCTACGACTCCTACCTGTTCTTCACCATGCTGAACGCAGGCGGCGCAGTTGTTCCCGCAAACGGCTCTGCCAAGGTCACTGTTACCATCTCTCTGAGCGGTACTGACAAGAACTGGCTGGCCAACTATGAAAACGGCGCCTACATCGAAGGCTACGTTTATGCAGAATCCCTGTCCAGCAACGAGGGCGAGGCTGGTACCAGCCACTCCATCCCCGTTCTGGCTTACTACGGCAACTGGTCCGATCCCTCCATGTTCGACAAGGGCTCCTTCGTGGAGTTCAACCACGGCCTGGAGAATCGTCCTCCCTACCTGTATGGTTCTGCCTACCAGGCAGGCAAGTACAACGGCCTGCTGGTCAAGTATGCCGATATGGACGGCGAATACTGGTTCGGCGGCAACCCCATGGTTACCGACGCTACCTACATGCCCGAGCGTAACGCCATCAGCGCAGCCCGCGGCGACATGATCTCCAAGATCGGCTTCACTGCCATCCGTAACGCAGCTGACAGCTACTTCCAGGTTGTCAACTCCGAAACCGGCGACGCCTACATCAATGAGTCCGTCGGTGAAGTGGCAAGCGCATACTACTACACCAACGGCGGTTACTGGAACAACACCTATTACACCCTGAACACTGGTTTCACTCCCTCCGAAATTCCCGAGGGCACTGCCCTGGATCTGGGCCTGACCCTGGTTCCCGAGTATTACGTTGACGAAAACGGCAACATTAACTGGGAAGCTCTGGGCAACGGCACCACCTTCTCCATGCCTATGGTCGTTGATAACACCGCACCTGTGCTGGAGGATGTGAAGATTACCCACGATCTGAATACCAATGTCAAGACTCTGGATGTCATCGCAGCTGATAACCAGTACATCGCTGCTGTTGCACTGTTCGACATCTACGGTCAGTACCTGTACACCTTCACCGGCGCCAATGCCGAGCAGGCTGCAGGCGACACTGTTTCCTACACCCTGGATCTGGCTGAAGTCAATGGTCCCAGCTTCCTGCTGCAGGTCTATGACTACGCCATGAACACCACCACTTACGAGATCACCACTCAGATCGGTGAAGTCACCGACACCGTCGAGACCATCGAGCTGTCCGATTCTGAGCTGACCATGGTCGCCGGTACCACCAAGGAGCTGACTGCTGTTGTTATGCCTGTCAATGCTTCTGACCGCAGCGTTGTCTGGACTTCTTCCGATGAGACTGTGGCAACCGTTGACGAAAACGGTCTGGTTACCGCTGTCGCAGCTGGTAAGGCAGTGATCACCGCAGCCGCAGCTGCTGATGAGACCATCAGCGCCACCTGCGCAGTATCTGTGTTCCAGCTGGATTCCACTGTGTACGGCGTTCTGCAGGATGCCGAGGGTAATCCCATGCAGTTTAGCTGGAACCTGAAGTCCGAGTCTACCTGGACCGCAGGCAATGCAATTGAACCCTATATCGAGAACGTTGCATACGACGCCTACCGCGATGCTATGTTCATCCAGGATTCCAGCAGCTCCAAGATGTACCAGCTGAATCCTGCTACCGGTGAGACCATCGGCGTGTCTGCTTCCGCAGCTGGCTTCGGTGCTCCCTGCTTCGATATGGCTACCTCCACTCTGTTCGGAAACGAGAACACCACCTATATGTTCGGCGTTTACGGCGGCTACGTGCTGGGTCCCGTTGCAAACCTGGAAAACACCTTCACCAGCGGCTGGAACCTGGCTTCCTACCTGGCTAACTACACCGGCGCAAGCCGTTTTGTCGCAATCTGTGACTACGGCTATGATTTCGACGCTGAAACCGGCGCTTACTCCGATGTATATCTGGCTCTGGATAACAGAGGCACCCTGTGGACCCTGTACTTTGATGGCACTTCTTCCATTGGCCTGGGCTTCATTCCCACCAACCTGGATCTGTCCTACAACATGTACGACGAAAGCCAGTACTGCTCCCTGATCTCCGATAACAATGGTGATCTGTATCTGTCTCACTTCACCGGCACAACCAACGAGATCTACTACCTGACCTACAACAGCGAGGCAGGCATGTTCGAATCCATGTACGTTGGCAATGTTGGCGCTGATGTCTGGCCCGCTGCCCTGTACAAGGCTGAGATCAACGAAGTGGCTTCTGAAGAAGCTGAGCTCGACAACGCACTGGTTGTTGATGCATGCAAGAGCGTTGTTTCCGGCCTCCAGGCACAGACCATTGAGATTGCTGAGAACGAGACCACCGGTTCCCTGAACGCTGTCTCCGGCATCTCCACCGCTCCCGTCCGTCCTCTGTCCGACGCTGTCGTCGGTGAGGCAAAGGACACTGTTACCATCACCGTCACTGCCAAGGATGACACCGGTGCTTCTGTTGAATCCACCAACGGCGTTTCCACCGTGACCTATGATGCAGAGGCTCTGAAACTGACCGATGTCCAGGTCAATGGCGATTACATTTCCGTCAACGAGGGCGAAGGCTTTGTCACCTTCGGTTATGTGGATCTGGAAGGCATCGCTGCTGACGAGACCGTCGCAACTCTGACCTTCGAAGTCAAGGTTGAAAAGGACACCACCGTTATCGTGACCACCAACGAAGTCAACGATCAGGATTCCAGCTTTGCTGAGGAACTGGCAGTTGACATCGCCTGCAACCATGAGTACGAGGGTGTTGTTACTGAACCCACCTGCACCGAACAGGGCTACACCACCTACACCTGCGGCATCTGCGGCGACACCTATGTGGATGATTACGTGGATGCTCACGGTCACAATGTGATCGTGCAGGATTCCGAGCCTGCTACCTGTGAGCTGAACGGCTTCGAGTACTATGCTTGTGAATACTGCGGCGGCCAGGAGTACACCAT
>JAFXAV010000033.1 GCA_017516785.1 Oscillospiraceae bacterium | reverse complement strand
CTGGCCTACGACGGCAAGGAATTTACTTCTTTCGGCATTTTTCCCGCCCCCAATGTGGTCAATACCGTGGGCGCCGGCGACAGCTTCATTTCCGGCTTCCTGTATGGTGTTCTGAATGGCCTCAGCGTGAAGGAATGTCTGAGCAAGGGCGCAGAGGTTTCCGCCCAGGTGGTTCAGGTCTTTGAACCCTGGGTCACTGACTAACACCCCACTCTATATAAAGGAGGAATCTTTATGACCATGCAGATTGGTATGTTCACATCCGGCTACCAGCGCAATCCTCTGGAGCACTGCTTCCAGGATGCCAAAGAATACGGCTACGATTACATCGAACTGTGGGGTGGCCGTCCCCATGCCTATGCCCCCGACCTGAAGGCCGGCGACATCAACGAGGTCAAGCGCCTCATCGAAAAGTATGAAATGCCCGTGCGGGGCTTCACTCCCGAGCACAATGCCTATCCCTTCAACTATATGATCGGCTCCGAAGCCCAGCGGGAGGATGCCGTCAACTACCTGAAGCTGTGTCTGGACATGGCAAAGGAAATGGGTGCGGAATTTGTGCTGACCAGCCCCGCCAACGGCGGTTATCTGGCCACCTATGACCAGCTGTGGACCCGTCTGGAAAAGACCATCCGGGAGCTGGGCGATCATGCCGCCAAGGTTGGCGTGAAGCTGACCGTGGAGGCTCTGACCCCCTATGAATCCAACTTCTTCACCCGGGCCAACGACCTGGTGGAGCTGTTCCGCCGGATCGACAACCCCTGGATCGTGGGTATGTGCGACGTGGTGCCTCCCTTCGTGCAGCATGAATCCATTATGGCCTACTTTGACAAGCTGGGCGACAAGATGGACCACATGCACATCATCGACGGCGACAACGGCACCGACAGCCACATCATGCCCGGTGAAGGCTCCATGCCCCTGCCTGAGATGTTCTATGAGCTCAAGCGCATTGGCTATGACCGCACCGCCACCCTGGAACTGGTCACCGGCTACATCAATGAGCCCAGAATGTACGCCAAGCGGGCCATCGACAATGTTCGCGGCATGATGGCACAGGTGGGTCTGTAAGAAAGAGGCGATGGCTCATGTTTATTGATATTCATGTCCATCCGGCTTTCTATGAGCCCATCAACGAAGACCCTGCCCGGGAAGACCTTCGTCACGAAGCGCTGGATATCCACAAAAACGGCACCGCACCCCTGGAGCATATCTTCAATCAGATGCGCTGCGCAGGTCTGGACAAGCTTTGCCTGCTGCCGGAGGATTATTCCGGAAGCGTGGGCTGCCTCGTTACCAATGAAGAGATCAAAAAACTGGTGGATATGGCCCCGGACAAGTTCATCGGCTTTGCTTCCGTGGATCCCCGGGATCCCGAAGCGGCGCAAAAGCTGGAGCATGCCTTCCGGGATCTGAAGCTGAAGGGCCTGAAGCTCCATCCCGGCCGGGTCCATGTGATGCCTTCCGACCCCATTATGGAGCCCATCTACGCTGTCTGCGAAAAATACAACAAGCCCATCCTCTTCCATGCGGGCCTGAGCTGGGAGCCTGACACCCTGACTTCCTACTGCCAGCCTATGGCCTTTGAGAGCGTGGCAGCCAATCACCCCAATCTGCGCATCTGCCTGGGTCATTTCGGCTGGCCCTGGGTCCGGGAAACCGCCATGCTGATGGTGAAGTATCCCAACGTCTACGCCGACACTGGCGCTTTGTATTTCGACAATGCCAAGGAATTTTACACCCAGATGCTGACCCGGGACATCCCCATCACCTGGATCGACCGGAGCCTGCGGCATCAGGTGATGTTCGGCTCCAACAATCCCCGGTTTGAGCAGATCCGAATGGCCCAGGCCATCCAGGAGCTGGGCTTCCGGGAGAGCACCCTGGAACTGATCATGGGCAAAAATGCCGTCGAGTTCCTGGGCGGACTGGATTAAGGAGGAAGTGCCATGTTTGTAAAAACCATCCGCATCCTCACCAAACAGTATGTGGAACTGGATGTGATCACCCCCCAGGTGGAACAGATCGTTGCGGAAAGCGGCGTGAAAAACGGTATGGTCACTGTGATGACCAAGCATACCACCACCGGTGTTACCATCAACGAGGCTCTGGAATGTCTGGAAAGCGACATCGAAGTGGCCCTCAGCCTCTTTGCACCGGAGGACCGGCCCTACAGCCACGCCCGGATGCTCCGGGACTACGGTTCCACCGCCGGCAATCCCACCGGCCACCTGAAAGCTCTGCTCACCGGCAATCACTGCCATTTCCTGATTCAGGATGGCGAAATCGTCCGGGGCGGTGCCCAGGAGGTCTATTTCTGCGAATTCGACGGCCCCGCCTCCAGAAATATTCTGGTGATGGTGGAAGGCCAGTAAACCCAATTATGATAACGGCACCGACCGGAAAGCCGTTGTTGTGATAACCCTGCCGGGAGCGGCAGAGATATATCGGCAAGCAATCCCTTAGAAAATGAAGAAAGCGCTTCGGTGTGCACAGCCGCGGCGCAAAAATGCGAAAGGAGAGACATTTCTATGTCCAACACCAACGATCTCGGTAGAAAACTGGGTCTGGGTGCAGTTATCGCCCTGGGCGTCGGTACCACTGTCGGTTCCGGCATTTTCTCCTCCCTGGCTGACGTTGCCAACGCAGCCGGCAGCTCTCTGTTCCTGGTTCTGGCCTTCGTCATCGGCGGCCTGCTCCAGATCCCCGCTAACTTCTGCTACGCAGAGCTGGCATCCGCATATCCCGAAGACGGCGGTCAGTACGTCTACTTCCGTGAAGCAGGCTCCCGCCCCTTGGCATTCCTGTGTGGCTGGATCTCCTTCTGGGGCACTGATCCTCCCTCCATCTCCATCATGGCTCTGGCTATCGTCAACTACCTGGCTTACTTCATCCCCATGCCCGACCTGGCTCTGAAGCTGGTGGCTACCGCATTCGTCCTGTTCTTCATGTTCATGCACATGCGCTCCGTTGAAGGCGGCGGCAAGTTCCAGACCATCATCACCGCTCTGAAGGTCATTCCCTTCGCTCTGATCATCGGCATCGGCATCTTCTTCATCAACGGCGACATCTTCATGTCCTCCACCCGTCTGGCCGGCGCTGAGGCTGGCGGCCTGACCGCTCTGATCGCCGGCGTTGCCGCTACTACCTGGTCCTACGACGGCATGGGCGCTGCCTGCTACATGTCCGGCGAAATCAAGGATCCCGAAAAGAACCTGCCCCGTGGTCTGATCCTGACCGCTTTCGTGGTTCTGGCTCTGTACGCCGGTCTGACCATCGTCGCCTCCGGTCTGCTGACCGTTGAGGAGCTGGCTGCTTCCGACGCTCCCATCGCTCTGCTGGCTTCCAAGATCCCCGTCATCGGCGACGCCGCCGGCACCATCGTTGCCATCATGGCTGTTATCGTGGTTATCGGCTCCCTGTCCTCCTGCGTCATGTTCCAGCCCAGAATCGAGTACGCCATGGCAAAGGACGGCCTGTTCTTCAAGGCTTTCGGCAAGGTTCATCCCAAGTATGAGACCCCCGCTTTCTCCATCGTTGTGCAGTGCGCTGTCGGTATCGTTCTGATCTTCGCTACCGATATCTCCGGCCTGCTGGGCTACTTCACCATGATCGCCCTGGCCAAGAACGCTGCCACCTTCGCAACCATCTTCGTCCTGCGCAAGAAGGAAGGCTACAACCCCTCCTACCGTCTGCCCGGCGGCCTGATCATGCCCTGCATCGCCATCTTCATGACCTGCACCCTGATCTGGGGCGAGCTGACCTACGCTCCCATCCCCAGCCTGATCTGTGCAGCTCTGGCCATCGGCACCGGTCTGCCCGTCTACTTCTTCTGGGAGAACCAGAACAAGAAGGCTGCTGCCAAGTAATCAGCCGTTGCGTTTCTAATCGTTTTTTAGTACAATTTCCATGAGGGGAGTAGAAACTTCCCATAAAAATCAATCAAAGGAGGTCACAACATGGCCACACAGGAAGAAAAGAACCGGGTACGCCACCGCGATGAAGCAGTGGAACTGATCGAGTGCTATCTTCAGCGCCATGACCTGGCACCCCACAGAAAGCTGCCCAGTGAACGGGAGATGT
>JAFXAV010000032.1 GCA_017516785.1 Oscillospiraceae bacterium | reverse complement strand
TGGGCGTCCTGCTGCTGGACTACATCTGTGAAGGCCGTATCGAGAAGGGCACCATGCCCAAGAACGCTGTGGCTGTCAAGTCCCTGGTCTCCACTCCTCTGGCCGATGCTGTCGCTGCCAACTACGGTGTTGAGATGCGCAACGTCCTGACTGGATTCAAGTGGATCGGCGATCAGATCGCTGGCCTGGAAGCAGCGGGCGAAGTCGAGCGCTTCATCCTGGGCTTCGAAGAGTCCTATGGCTACCTGGCAGGTCCCTATGTCCGCGACAAGGACGCCATCATCGGCTCCATGCTGATCTGCGAAATGGCAGCTTACTACCGCTCCATTGGCTCCTCCGTCAAGGAGCGCCTGGAGGCTATCTATGCCAAGTACGGCCGCTACCTGAACAAGGTCGACTCCTTCGAGTTCCCCGGCCTGAGCGGCATGGACAAGATGGCTGGCATCATGGCTGGCCTGCGTGAGCAGCCTCCCGTGGAAATCGGCGGCTACAAGGTCGTGAAGGTCACCGATTACAAGAAGACCGAAGAGACCGGCCTGCCCGCAGCAAACGTTCTGGTCTACGGCCTGGAAGGCGGCGCAACTGTCATCGTCCGTCCCTCCGGCACCGAGCCCAAGATCAAGACCTACTTCACCACCCTGGGCAAGGATCTGGCCGAAGCTCAGGCTCAGAAGGACGTCCTGGCTGCAGCGCTGAAGCCCATTCTGGCATAACTTTTCCGTATATCCCCAAGAGGCAAGCCGTAAGGCTTGCCTCTTTCTTTGGGATTTGGTATAGTATGCAGAAGTGGGGTGATTGGTTTGGTATATGCCGAGATGAAAGAAATTCAAACGGAGCGGCTGGTGCTGCGGAAACTACGCCTCGATGATGTTCAGACCTATTATGACCGGTTGGGCAGCAGCGAAGTGGTCACGAAATACATGCTATGGCATCCTCACAGAGATATATCAGAGTCCGAAGCCAGCATCCGAAAATCGCTGGGCCGGTATGAGGAAGGGCGGTGCTACCGATGGGGCGTGGCCCTGAAGACAGATGACAGCATTATCGGCGTTATGGAACTTCTGAGACTAGACGAACAAACCAATACATGCTCCTTTGCCTACATGCTTGCAGAGGAATGGTGGGGACAGGGGTATGGTACAGAAGCACTGTCCGCAGCTCTGAGTTTTGCGTTTACGAATCTAAAAGTGTCTGCGGTGGAAGCGGATCACATGGCGGAAAATGTGGCATCCGGTGCGGTGATGCGCAAGGCGGGCATGGTCTGGCAGCGGACGGAAGCTGGAAAATACGAAAAGAACGGTGTTCTACACGATGCGTCTATATACCGGATCACCGCTGAAAATTTCTCAAAAACAGCTGTTTCTTGACATCTTTTGACCCTTGTGATACAGTTATGATAGTATATTGGGAAAATACGGAGGAAATAGAATGAAAAAGGGAAATCCCATTGCGCTGCTGCCCATAGGCGTGTTTCTGCTGATGTATCTGGGTCTTGGACTGTTCTTTGAATACGGTCTGAAGATGTCCATGGGCTTTTACAATGTGCCGATTATTATTGCGTTTCTGGTGGCAATCCTGGTGGCCTGCCTGCAGAACCGGAAGCTGTCCTTTGACCAGAAGCTGGAGCTGATGGGTCATGGTGTGGGTGACAAAAATATCATCACCATGCTGCTGATTTTTCTGACCGCCGGTGCTTTCGTTGGCGTTGTGGGCAGAAGCTCTGCTCAGAGCGTTGCCTACTTCATGCTTTCCGTGCTGCCTGCCCAGTACGCTGTGCTGGTTTTGTTTGTGGTTGCATGCTTTGTCTCCACTGCCATGGGTACTTCCGTCGGCACCATCACCCTATTGACTCCCATTGCCGTTGAGGTTGCTCAGGCTTCCAATTTCTCCGTTGCCCTGTGCGTCAGTACCATCGTGGGCGGCGCTATGTTCGGCGACAACCTGTCCTTCATTTCCGACACCACCATCGCCGCCTGCAACGGTCAGGGCTGTGCCATGAAGGACAAGTTCAAGGGCAATTTCTGGATCGCTCTGCCTGCCGCTATCGGTACCATGCTTCTGGTATTCCTGCTGACCATCAATCAGCCTACCACCCCTGTTGTCGGCGAGTATAACCTGCTGCAGATTGTTCCCTATGTGCTGGTTCTCATCGGCGGCATTGCCGGTATCAATGTGTTTGTAGTGCTGCTGGTCGGTATTTTCTCCGGCTCGCTGATCATGCTGCTCACCGGTCAGACCGATGTAACTGCCCTGCTTGCCAGCATGGGCACTGGCGCTGCCGGTATGTTCGAGACCTCCATGGTGGCTGTGCTGGTAGCTGCCATGTGTGCCCTGATCCGGGTCTACGGCGGTTTTGACGCGCTGCTCTATGCCATCCGGAAGATGTTCAAGGGTAAGCGGGGCGGTCAGCTGGGTATGGGTCTGCTGGTTGGCGCCATGGACATCGCCACCGCCAACAACACCGTCGCCATCGTCATGGCAAACCCCATCGCCAAGGAAATGAGCGAGGAATATGACATCTCTCCCAAGCGTGCTGCAAGCCTGCTGGATACTTTCTCCTGCATTTTCCAGGGTGTGATTCCCTACGGCGCCCAGATGCTGGTGGCCATTTCCACTGCTGCCGAAATGGGCGTGACCATGTCCGCTTTCCAAATCATGCAGTACCTGTTCTATCCCTATCTGCTGCTGGTCAGCTCCCTGATTGCAATCTTCCTCATCAAAGAAAAGAAGTAAAAGTGAAAAGACAGTCCTGCGGGACTGTCTTTTTTTACCAGTTGTGCTATAATATTAGCATGAGGGGAGTGAGGGCAATGAAATTTGGCATGCCATCGCTGATTGAAACGAAAACACTGGAAGCGTGCGCCGCCCTTTGTGCGGAGTTGGGAATGGATTTTGTGGAACTGAACATGAATCTTCCACAGTACCAGGCGGATACCATGGATGCAGAATACATGCAGGCAGTTGCAGAAAAGTACGGCATTTTCTTCACCATCCACCTGGACGAGAACATGAACATGGCGGATTTCAATCCGCTTGTGGCGCAGGCTTACCGGGAAACGGTCCGACGGACCACCGAGCTTGCGAAGAAACTCCACATTCCCGTGCTGAATATGCATATGCCTGCGGGTGTCTATTTCACCCTGCCCCAGGGGAAGGTTTACCTGTTTTCAGAATACCGGCAGGAATTTCTTCGGAATCTGGCCCTGTTCCGGGATGAATGCGAGAAGGTCATCGGTGACAGCGGCATCCGAATCTGCGTGGAAAACTGGCACGGCTATACCGACTGGCAGATTGAGGGACTGGACGAATTGCTGAAAAGTCCCGTATTCGGTTTGACCTTCGATGTGGGCCACAACCACTGCAAAGGTGGCATGGATGAACCGGTGATTCTGAAAAGGGGAGACCGGCTGCACCATATGCATATTCACGATGTTGTGGATGGGAAAGATCACCGGGCATTGGGAACCGGTGAACTGGATGTTCCAAAGTGGCTTAAACTGGCAGAAAAACACGACTGCACGGTGGTAGTGGAAACGAAAACCATCGAAAGCTTGCGGCAGTCGATTCAATGGCTGAGAGAACAATAAAAGAAGCGCGGAAGTGAAATTCACTTCCGCGCTTTTGCTATGAAGAATCAGTTGTGATTTTCGGTGACGGCGCCGGCGCGGTATGCATCCAGCAGCATCAGCAGATCGTCCATCTTCTCCTGCAGTTCCTGGCCATGGTCGGTCTGGGCAATCTTGGCCTGGGTCTCCAGACGCTCAAAGATGACGGAGTCGTTGGCGATGTCGTGATCGTGGTACAGAGCCTCCCGGCGGCCTGCAAAGGGCTGGTGGGAGACAATGCGGAAGTTCCGGGAGTTGTAGATCAGGGTGTAGCCTGCGATACCGGAGGTCTTCTGGTAAGCCTTGCAGAAACCGCCGTCAATGACAACCAGCTTGCCGCCGGCCTTGATGGGACTTTCGCCCTTCTTGGTCTTGACAGGCACGTGGCCGTTGATGATGTGGCTGTGAGGGTCGTTGAGACCGAACTCAGCCAACAGCATTTCCACAACTTCAGGATCGTTGTAGTGCTTGTAATAGGGATTCTTGGGTTCGGTCCAGGCGCTCTCATCGGCGATGAGACGGCGCTCAAAGGTGGTCATGCGGTCCTTGCCGAAGATGGGGCTGTTGCGGCCGCACCACAGCCACCACAGGAAGTCCAGACCAAACTGCCACTGGGGAGTACCGCGCTTGGCATAGTAAGCCTGACGGGCGGCCTTGTCGGCATAGTCCATGAATTCTTTGCCCTTGCGGACCTTGCCGCCGATGGCGATTTCGGTGAGCTGCTTGTCCTCGGTCAGGGGGATAGCGCCGTGGAACAGGAGGTTGCCGTTGTAGATCTTGTAGAGGCTGCCCTTGGAGTACAGGAAACGGATGTGGCGCTGGAGCTTTTCACTGTGGCGGAAGGACTCGGTCAGCTGATTGATGACGTTTGCTTCCTCGTGGGTCAGCTCGTAGGGGTTGTTGGGATCCACGGTGGGCAGATCGCAGTCATCCAGGTGATAGGTCACATCGCCGATGGTGATGGACTGGTTTTCATAGTCGATCTTGTCCATCAGCAGGCGGTCATCCATACCGAATTCGGGATGGCGCTTGATCAGCTGGCCTTCCAGCTTGAAGAGAATGACGGTGATGGCCTTGTACATCCGGGCGGATAGCAGTCTGTCCTTCTCGGTGTACTGGTCGGCGTCGGGGCCGTTGATGGTGACCTTCCAGCGCTTGGTGTCGGAATCCTTGTAAACTTCGTTTGCCAGGATGGACAGGGGGCGCAGGGAGATGCCGTAGCCGGTCTCAATGCCGTCAATGTTGTTGTAATGGATGGCGTTGCTCAGCACGATTGCCACCATGGCGCGGCTGCCTGCTGCTGCACCCATCCACAGGATGTCATGGTTGCCCCACTGGATGTCCACACTGTTGGAGGCCATCAGGGAGTCCATAACGATATCGGCGCGGGGACCGCGGTCGAAGATGTCGCCGACGATGTGCATATGGTCGACAGTCAGCTTCTTGATGCAGGTGCAGATGGCTTCGATGAATTGGGGAGCCTGGTCGATGGAGACGATGGTGTGGATCAGATTCTCGTAGAATTCCTTCTGGGCGCCCTTGGTGGTCTGGGTGTAGATCAGCTCGTCAATAACATCGGCATAGTCTTCAGGCATGGTGCCGCGAACCTTGTCACGAGTATACTTATAGGAGACATAGCGGCAGACCTGGACCAGACGGTTCAGAGTGATGGCGTACCACTCGGTCATATCGCCGATTTCCTCAGCAACCAGGGCCATCTTGGCAGTGGGGTAGTAGATGAGGGTTGCCAGCTCGCTGCGGTCCTTCAGGGACAGGGTGTTGGCGAAAACTTCGTCAACCTTGGAGCGGACTTCGCCGGAGCAGGAGTTGAAGATGTGGAAGAAAGCTTCATATTCGCCGTGAATGTCGGACATGAAGTGCTCCGTTGCCTTGGGGAGATTCAGAATGGCGGAGAGTCTGATGATTTCCTTGCTGGCAGCATGGACGGTGGGGTACTGTTTTGCCAGCAGCTGCAGGTAGCGCAGCTGGGGGGCGGTGAAAGTCTTTTTCGGGCTCAAAGCGTGTTCCTCCTTAAGTATGTTGTGGGCATTACTTTATACACTATATGATACACATACCAACCAAAAAAATCAATAGAAAACGATAAAAACTGTGCAGAATCACGGATGAAACATTTCGAAACCTGAAAAATCAGCGAAACATATAAAAATAAAAAGTTGTTAAAACAACATACTTTTGCAAACATCTGTGGTATCATATGCAGCAGAAAAGAGAGAAATGTGACGGAGGTATTTTCATGCGGCAAAGACTGACCCCTGCCGGTGTGACTTCTGCCCAGAGACGGGCAAATGGCAGGCTTGCACTGATGATGGCAGCCCTTGTGGCGCTGTTTTTGATTTCTTTTGTTCTGGGACGCTATGACGTTCCGCTCATTCAGGTGGTGCGGATTCTCATTGATAATCTGCCCCTGGTCAGCCTCCGGGAAACTTGGGAGCAGAATATGGCAACGGCAGTCATCAACATCCGTCTGCCCCGAATCGCCCTGGCCTGCATGGTTGGCTGCTGCCTGGCAACCGCCGGCGCCAGCTACCAGAGTGTGTTCCAGAATCCCATGGCGGCTCCTGATATTCTGGGCGCTTCCAGCGGCGCCTGCTTTGGCGCGGCTCTGTCCATCCTGCTGAATTTTTCCAAGAGCAGCACCATTGCGGTGGCGTTTGTTTTCAGCATGATCACCGTGGCCCTGGTGTATTTCGTTGCGACCCGTGTCCGGGGCAATCTGGTGGTCAGCATTCTGCTGGCAGGCACCATGGTCAGCTCCCTGTTTTCCGCCGGTACTTCCTATGTGAAGCTGGTGGCAGACCCCTCCAATCAGCTGCCTGAGATTACCTACTGGCTTATGGGCAGCCTATCCGGCACCAGAACCGCGGATATTCAGTTTGCGGCTATTCCCATGCTCCTCGGTCTGCTACCGCTGATTGCACTTCGTTGGCGGATCAATCTGCTGACCCTGGACGAGGAAGAGGCTCTTGCTATGGGTGTCAATACCAAGGCCCTCCGGATTGTGGTGATTGTCTGCGCCACCTTCCTGACCGCCGCCTCTGTGGCAGTCAGCGGTATGATCGGCTGGGTTGGTCTGGTGATTCCCCATCTGTGCCGGAAGGTGCTGGGCAACGATAACCGCTATCTGATTCCCGGCTCCATGATTTTCGGTGCGCTGTTTCTGCTGCTGGTAGACAATGTGTCCCGGAATCTGGCAGCTACCGAGATCCCCATCGGCATTCTCACGGCTTTCGTGGGCGCGCCGTTCTTTATCTATCTGATGACCAGAAAGGAGCGCATGCTGTGATCCTTCAAGTGAAAGACCTTTCCTTTTCCTATGGCAGCCGAAAAGTGCTCCATGATATTAGCTTTGATGTTCACAAGGGTGAATTTCTTTCTGTTCTGGGCCCCAACGGCGTGGGTAAGAGTACGCTGTTCCGCTGTATTCTCGGCAACCTGAAGGGGTATGGCGGCAGTGTCAGTGTGGAAGGTGACGATCTTCGGAGCCTTTCCCACCGGGAAAAGGCCCGGCGCATTGCCTACATTCCCCAGGTTCATCGCCCTACCTTCGGCTATTCGGTGCTGGATATGGTGCTGATGGGAACCTCCCGCCAGCTGAGCTCTTTTGCACAGCCCGGTGAGGAGCAGATCCGCATCGCCACCGATGCCCTGAATCAGATCGGCGTTGCCCACCTTTCTGACCGGGATTTTTCCCATCTCAGCGGCGGCGAGCAGCAGCTGGTGCTGGTGGCAAGAGCCATCGCCCAGCAGGCCAACATCCTGGTGATGGATGAACCGACTTCTGCGCTTGACTACGGCAATCAGATCAGGGTGCTGCAGAAGGTGAAAAAGCTCTCTCAGGAAGGCTACACTGTGTTGCTCTCCACCCACAATCCCCAGCATGCCATGGGCTTTGCGGACCGGATTCTGGCTCTGGCCGGGGGCACTGTGGCAGCTATCGGCACCCCTGCTGAAACCCTGACCCCGGAACTGATGGAAGAGCTCTACGCCATCGAAGTGGACTTCGTGGAAACACCTGTGGGCCGGATGATCCAGCCTGTGATGGGAGGTAACTGCCTGTGATGCAGTATTGGTATGAAGATATGGTGCGGTTCATGAAGGACGCATCGGAATACGGAACCTATAATCAGGAGCTTGCCAAGCTGCTGGCTCCTCACCTCAACAAGCAGATGCACATCTGCGATCCCGGCTGCGGCCTGGGATACCTGTCTCTGGCGCTGGCACCTCATGTGGGACAGGTCACGTCCATCGAGAAAAATCCCGATGCCGTGGCGGTGCTGGAGGAAAACTGCCGCAGATTCGGCGTTAACAACATCGTTCCCAAATGCGGTGAGCTGGAGCTGCTGCCTCCTAAGAAGAAGTATGATGCCATGGTGTTCTGCTTCTTCGGCTTCATCGATGAAATTTTGGCGGCAGTCAAGAAGCAGTGCAGCGGCCAGGTGTTCATCATCACAAGAAATTACACCACTCACCGCTTCTCTGTGGGCAGCCACAAGACCGGCAGCTATGGCTATAAAACCGCCAGCGAAACCCTGACCGCCCTGGGCATTCCCTATGAGGAACAGATTTTCAGTCTGGAATTCGGCCAGCCTTTCCGGAATCTGGATGATGCCCAGAGGTTTTATGAGATTTACAGCAAGGATGCTGATAAAACCGTCATCACGGAGGAATTCCTTCGCAGCAAGGTCATTGACACCGGCCGTGATGATTTCCCCCTGTATATGCCCCATCAGCGCAGCCTTGCGCTGATCCGGTTTAATGCAAACGATTTGAAGGAGGACTAATGTTATGAAAAAACTGATTGCTCTGATTCTGGCTCTTGCTATGGCGCTGTCGATGTCAGCCTGCGGCACTTCTGCCGAGCCTACCGAAGCCCCCAAGCAGACGGAAGCTCCTGTCCAGAACGAAAGCGAAGCTCCCGCAACCCGCACATTTACCGACTCCACCGGCCGGGAAGTGACCGTCGATGCTGAAATCACCAGAATCGCTGTCTCTGGCCCTCTGGCTCAGCAGGTGCTGTTCTCCCTGGCTCCCGATAAGATGATCGGCATCGCCACCGAGTGGGATTCCTCCGCTGAGCAGTATCTGGCTACCGAATACTATAACCTTCCTATCCTGGGCCAGCTCTACGGCGGCAAGGGTGAGATGAATCTGGAAGAACTGCTGAGCGCCGCTCCTCAGATCGTCATTGATGTGGGCGAAAGCAAGGGCGATGTGGGTGCCGATATGGATGCCCTTCAGGAGCAGACCGGAATTACCTTTGTCCATGTGTCCGCTACCTTAAGCACCATGGGCGATGCCTACCGGATGCTGGGTGAGCTGCTGGGTATGGAGGAAGAGGCAAAACAACTGGCAACCTACTGCGAATCCACTTACAGCCGCATCATGGAAATTGTGGGTTCTGTTGAAAAGGCCAATCTGCTGTATGTCACCGGTGAGGAAGGTCTGAATGTTATTGCCCAGAGCGCTTACCACGGCGAAGTCATTGACCTGCTGGGCAACAATCTGGCTGTGATGGAGGAGCCTTCCTCCAAGGGCAGCGGCAACGAAGTGGACATGGAGCAGATCCTGAACTGGAACCCCGATGTGATCATCTTCTCTGATGAGAGTATCTTCGACACTGTGGGCGACGATCCCATGTGGCAGACCGTCAAGGCAATTTCCGAGGATAAGTTCTACGAAGTTCCTGCAGGCCCCTACAACTGGCTGGGTTTCCCGCCCTCTGTGCAGCGATTGCTTGGCATGATGTGGATGACCAAGCTCCTCTATCCCGAGGCAGCGGACTATGACCTTTACGAAGAAGTCAAGACTTTCTATGACCTCTTCTATCATTGCGAGCTGACTTCCGAGCAGTTCGATGCCCTGATGGCAAATTCCATCGGCAAATAAGGAGAAAATTTATGGACCGAATTTTTGCAAAGCTTTTATATGAAATGGAAAAGGATCTGGATACCGTCCTGGTGACCATTGTGGCTGACCGGGGTTCTGCCCCCAGAGGTGCAGGCTCCATGATGCTGGTGGGAAAGAATGGACGGATTCTCGGCACCATCGGCGGCGGCGCTGTGGAGGCAAGGTCCGAACAGATGGCTCTGGAGCAGCTTCGGAAGAAGGAATCCCTTTGCTATCTCTTCCGGCTCAATGAGCATGCCAAGGATGACCTGGGTATGGTCTGCGGCGGCGATGTGAAGGTACTGTTCCAATATATTCCCGGAACCTCTGAATACTGGGTGAAGCTGGCGGGCACCATTCTGGAACGGATTGTCAAGCGGCAGCCCGGCTGGCTGGTGCTGAAGACCGACGGCAGCGAACCTGCACTGCTGGATGAGGCTGAAACGGCAGTTCTCGGCAGCTGCGGCGACGAGGAGCAGGCAAGACTGCCTCTGCCCATCGGCGAGCGGGCCATCCTCTTCGGCGGCGGCCACTGCTCCCAGGCTCTGGCGCCGGTACTGAATACCGTCGGCTTCCGGGTTACCGTGGTGGACGACCGGGCGGAGTATGCTAACCGTGAAAATTTCCCCACTGCAGAAAATGTGATTGTGGGGGATTTTACGAAGGTGTCCGATTATCTGAATGTGACTGCTGATGACTATGTGGTCATCATGACCAACGGCCACAGCCATGATTTCGATGTGCAGGAGCAGGTGCTCCGGGGCGATTTTGCCTATGTGGGTGTCATCGGCTCCAAGAAGAAAACTGCTTCCGTCAATCAGAGACTTCGGGAAGCCGGTGTTCCGGAAGATGGCATCAGTCGTGTCCACACCCCCATCGGCATGAACATCAAGGCCGTCACCCCTGAAGAAATTGCCATCAGCATCGCAGGCGAGATGATTTTGGAGCGGGCCCTCCGCCGTGAAGCCACCGGCATCCATGTCCGTGGCTGCCCCATGCATTGAGATTATGGCAAGACATATTTTTCTGACTGGTGACAAGCGGGTGGGAAAATCCACCCTGATACAGAATTATCTGAAAACCTTTTCTGGCCGGGTGGGCGGCTTCCGGACTCTTCGAACCGATACGGTGCATGGGGATTTCTCTGTCCATCTGGTACACCCCGGGGAGGAGGCCAGCGAGAGCAATCAGCTGTTCATGTGCCTGAACAAAGGCGACCCGGCGGCACTTCCCAAATTCGATGCCCTCGGCTGTGCCGCGCTGAAAGATGCACAAAACTGCGATCTGATCCTGATGGACGAGCTGGGTCCTGCGGAAGGACAAGCAGAACGGTTCAAGCAGGCAGTACTGGCATTGCTGGATGGGAACACTCCCATTATCGGCGTGATCCAGAAGGCGGAGTCGGAATTCCTGGATACCATCCGCAGCCACAAAAATGTGGATGTGGTGGAAGTGACTCTCGATAACCGGGACGTCCTTGCAAAGCGGAATTTGCGGCATCTGGATCAGCGGAATTCTGGCGGCGCAGTGGTCATTGAAGATGGCAGAGTACTGCTGGTGCAGGGTTACCACGGTTGGTCTTTCCCCAAGGGCAAGATCGAGGTCGGTGAGACGCTGGAAGAGACTGCTATCCGGGAAATTTGGGAGGAAACGGGCATCCATATTACTGTTGACAACCATTTCCGGGCGGTGGTGCCCAGCGCCAAGCCGGGAGACATCAGAACCGTGACATTTTTCCTGGGAAAGAGTCTCGAGGACATGAAAGAACCCATCCCCGACGAAGTGGAATATGCGGAATGGGTTCCTGTGGAGAAAGCATTGGAACTGGTGTGCTATGCCCCCGACCGGGAAGTGCTTCGCAAGGCGATCCGGTATTGCAGCGGCAAAATTGTGGTCAGCGCCTGTTTGCTAGGGGAGAACTGCAAGTATAACGGCGGCAACAATTTTGACCCCAAGATGGCAGAATTCCTCCGGGGCAGGGAAGCGATTCCTGTATGCCCGGAACTGGAGGCTGGCCTCGGTTGCCCGAGAGTGCCTATGGAAATCGTGAATGGCGTTCTCATCAATAAGGAGGGTGTCAACGTGGACGCACAGGTCCGCGGCGCGATTTCAGCCATTTTGAAAAAACTGAAAGATGAAACAGTTGCCTGCGCGGTCCTCAAATCCAGAAGTCCCACCTGCGGCCTGAAGCAGGTCTATGACGGCACATTTTCCGGAAAACTGGTGGAAGGCTCCGGCGTGCTGGCAGAGGCTCTGATAGAAGCGGGATACCCTGTGATTGATGCGGAAGATATATAAATAAAACAGCCATCGGTTCATCCGATGGCTGTTTTTCTTTACTTGAGGATGTGTGCGGGGATTTCCATGGCCATCCGTTCATAACCCTTTTTGCTGGGATGCAGATGGTCGCCGGAATCGTATTCCGGCAGGAAATGGTCTGGTTTTTCAGGATCCCGCAGGGCTGCATCGAAGTCGATGAAGCCGTCGATGAGATCAGTGGTGCGGATAAAATCGTTGTAGGCATGGCGCATCTGCTGGCGGAAGGGCGCATCTGTTCTCCAGCCGCCCATGGGCAGAAGAGTACCTACATAGACCTTGTAGCCGAAGCTCCTTGCCTGGGCGATGTAGTCCTTCAGACCATCAATCAGCTGCTCCACCGTAGGCAGATCGCTCATGGGGCGGAACACATTGACTGCTTCGCCCACGGGATGAATGATGTCATTGATGCCCTGCTGAATGATGACGGTGTCGGCACCGGTGGTGGGAACCTCATGATGGAACCGGTGGTCACCGGAGAGACCGTAGGATTCGTAGGTCAGGCAGTGGTACTCCCGGAGAATCCGGGAACCGGAGGTGGCTCTTCTGATGATGGCGGTGTGGTCGTATCCCTCCCGGAAGCAGCGCATGGCCAGTTCATCGGGCCAGTCCTGGGCGGTAATGGAGTCGCCGTAGCAGACCACAGCACGGTTTTCCTCGTCAGTCATGACGGCTACGTTGCAGAGGAAATAGAACAGATGGGTCTTGCGGGAGGTCTCCAGGTCGAAGCTTGCGTTTTCCGTCTGGTCGCCGATGGCATAGATGCCTTCGCTCAGGGGGCCGCAGGTATAGACCACGGAGCGCATCAGGGTGAAATCCTCCAGATAGAAACTGACCTGAACGATCTCACCTGCATTGATCTCCACAGGAAGAGGATCAGAGGTGATCCGTTCGCCTGCGGGGATGGTGACGGATTTGTCGCCGCCCCGGAACAAAACCGTGTGGAATTTGCCGCCGTAGAAGACGGTGGTCTTGGTCAGGGTGATGGACTCGGTGCCGCAGTAATTGTCGAAGGTCAGGCGGATGGCACTGCCTTCAAAGGGAACGTGGATGGGGTAGCGGATG
The DNA here is from genome assembly GCA_017516785.1 of Oscillospiraceae bacterium. Next base: position 12,001 of record JAFXAV010000032.1, on the reverse strand, counting down.
GTGATGTCCTTGGCATAGCGCTCCGGGCGGTTTTCGGCCACGGAAACGGCATTGCCCCAGACGCTGACCCAGTGATTCTTCTGATTCATCGTTTTCTCTCCCTTGCTCATTTTCTCATATTTTACGATAAAAAGGCGAAAAATGGAAGTATCAGATGAACAATTCGTTGGGTTTTCTGCCGGTGACGAATTTGACGAGCCGCTGGATGGTATTGTTCAGAGCGATGGGGTTCCGCTTTCTTGCCTGTACGGGGCAGATTTCGATGCAGCGCATGCAGCAGATGCATTTTTCCTTATCGGTTGTGTCGGGGGCATCGGCGGGGATGGCGCCTACGGGACACTTTTCAGCACAGAGACCGCAGGAAACACAGCCGTCCACTTCCGGGAACATGCCGGCGCCGCCGAAATTCTTGTAAGGGCGCTTACCGGGGACCTGCACTTCTTCATCGCAGTCCAGTCGGACGGTGATCTGCTTTGCAAAGTTACGGAGCTCTGCAGCATCGTCCGCATCGGGACGCCCCGCTGCCACATGGCGCATGATGGAGTGCTCTGCCACAGCGGAAATAGCGCCTGCCACCTGGAAACCGCAGCTTTCTGCCAGATCCTTCATTTCAATCAGGGTATCGTCGATGGCACGGTTGCCGTAGACGGCAACCAGAACAGCCTTGGCACCGTTGCCCCCGACGTTCTGCAGGCGCTGCCCGGCAATGCCGGGGATTCTTCCACCGAAAGAGGGAAGGCCAATGAGAACCAGATCGTCGGATGCAAACTCCATAGCTTCGATATCGGTGCAGAGATCAAAAGTTTTGGTGCTGCCGAAGGCATCGCTCAGAATGTCCATGACTCGTTGGGTGCCGCCGGTGGGACTGAAAAGGAATGTGTAAACGCTCATTTTGTTTCCTCCTGTGTCGCATTTTTTACCATTATAGCATATTGACAGTGCGGTGGAAAGTATCAAAAGTCCCGCTATTGCGATTTTGCCGGTGTTGTGATAGGATAAAGAAAACTTTTTGCGAGGTATACCCATGAATTACCGCACCGACAAATACGGAAATGAACTGTCCATCCTTGGCTTCGGCTGCCTGCGTTTTCCCCAGAAAAAAGGAAAAATCGACATGGCAGAAACGGAGCGGGAGATCCTCCAGTCCATTGAGAAGGGCGTCAACTATTTTGACACCGCTTATGTCTATTCCGGCAGCGAAGCTGCCCTGGGTGAAATTCTCCATAGAAACAAGGTTCGGGAAAAGGTGTATGTTGCCACCAAACTGCCCCATTACCTGATTAAGAGCCGGGCGGGCCTTGATAAACTCTTCGCCGAGGAACTGAAGAGGCTGAAGACCGACTATGTGGATTACTATCTGATGCACATGCTGACAGATACTGCCACATGGGAAAAGTTGAAGAGCCTCGGCATCGAGGAATGGATCGCCGAGAAAAAGGCCAGCGGCCAGATCCGGCAGATCGGTTTTTCCTATCACGGCAATTCCGAGATGTTTTGCCGTCTTGTGGATGCCTACGACTGGGATTTCTGCCAGATTCAGTATAACTACATGGATGAGCATACTCAGGCGGGCCGGAAGGGTCTGGACTATGCCCATGCAAAGGGTCTGCCCATTATCATCATGGAACCTCTTCGGGGCGGCAAGCTGGTGACCATGCTGCCGGAACAGGCGAAGAAGGTCTTTGGGGAATATTCTGTTCAGCGGACTCCCGCAGAATGGGCCTTCCGGTGGCTGTGGAATCAGGAGGAAGTGACAGTGGTACTCTCCGGCATGAACTCTGATGCCATGGTGCGGGAAAACATTGCGACCGCATCCACTGCAAAGGTCGGCGAATTGACGGAAGAAGACAACGCCATGCTGGGCCGGGTGGTGGAGGCCATCAATGCATCCCTGAAAGTTGGCTGCACTGCCTGCGGTTACTGCCAGCCCTGTCCCAAAGGCGTGGACATCCCCGGCACTTTTGCCTGCTATAACCGGATTTACACCGAAGGCAAGGGCGCTGCTGTAAAGGAATACCTGAAATGCACCGCTTTCCGGAAGGACTCCACCGCTGCCTCCAAGTGTATCGGCTGCGGCAAGTGCGAAAAGCACTGTCCCCAGAATATCGAAATCCGCAAGTACCTGAAAGAGGCGGAAAAGGAACTGGAAACGCCGTTCTACCGTCTTTTCCGGAAGGCAATCGAACTGGTGAAGGCGTTCTAAGGTGAAAAGATGAAATACATAGAAAAACAGCCGATGATTATGATCGTCATCGGGGTGATCGGAATTTCGCTCTCGGCGATTTTTGTGCGGTTTTCCCAGGCTCCCTCGGCAGTGACCGCAACCTTCCGTCTTTTGTGGACGGTGCTGCTGATGACACCGGTGGTGCTGGGCAAGAAGGAAATCCGGCAGGAATTTGCACAGGCAGAAAAAAAGACCGTGCTGCTGAGTATTTTCAGCGGCATCAGTCTGGCCTTTCACTTTTTCCTGTGGTTCGAGTCCCTGGCCCATACTTCCGTTGCCAGTTCCACCACCATCGTCTGCACGGAAGTCATCTGGGTCAGCCTGGGTTTCTGCCTGTTTCTGAAGGGTAAACTGTCCTTTCGGGCAGCTGCTGCAATCGCTGTGACCTTCGGCGGCAGCATCCTCATTGCCCTGTCTGATTCCTCCGGCGGGGGAGGTCATTTGTACGGCGATATTTTGGCTCTGCTGGCGGCGGTGGCTGTGGCGGTTTATACGCTGCTGGGCCGTATTGTCCGGGAGAAGGTGTCCACTTCCGTTTATACTTATATCGTTTATCTTGCATGCTCCGGGACTCTGCTGATTATGTGTCTGGTGCAGAAGCAGGGCCTTTTTAACTATGGCCTCAGCGCCATCATCGTGGGACTGCTGCTGGCGGTGTTTTCCACCATTCTGGGTCACAGCATTTTCAGCTGGTGCCTGAAATTCTTCTCGCCGTCTTTTGTGTCCGCCTCCAAGCTCTGTGAGCCGGTGGTGGCAGCGTTTTTTGCGGCGTTCCTCTTCGGTGAGATTCCTGCGCCCCTGCAGTTGTTGGGCAGCGCCCTGATTCTGGGGGGAGTCGTTTGGTATTCCCGGCTGGAACAGCAGAAAAAGGCATAAAATACGCCCCCTGTTGGGAGCAAAATAAAAATGAAGTAACCCTTGACCAATGCATCTGCAACTACATCAATCAAGGGTTACTTCTGCCAATTTTTGGTATCTAACATCATTGGTTAACCTCACTTTCTTAATTTCTTCGATTTCTTTCATTCAATTTTGTTTTTCTTACCGATTTATCCCTTTTCGCATCCACATGTCTACCATGATCCTGCATCGGTTTGAATTCAGCTTGATGAAAGATTATCGGAAAGATTTACGTGTACATTGGAATCACCTCTTCTGACTATAAAATAGCACAAGGGATTACGGAAATCAAGTGGATAAACTGTATAAAATACATAAAATGTATCTGTGTAAAATACAGATTTGCACAAGGGGGATACAACCAGTCTTGACAATCAAAATGTGATTTGCTATGATATAAATGTTGGGGACCAGCTTGGAACTGGTCCTCATTTCGTTTTATTGCGATATGCATCTGGAAAAAGGTCCGGCTGTGTGGTAAGATAGGGAAAAATCTATTAACGAGGAACGTATTATGTTATTATCCGCAGAACATTTATCCATCAATTTCGGCAGCCGACAGCTGCTGCAGGATGTGAATTTCTATCTCAACGAAGGGGACAAGGTTGGCATCATCGGCATCAACGGCACGGGAAAGTCAACATTTTTGAAGGTTCTGGCAGGAGTCATTGAGCCGGACGAGGGCCGGATTACCCGTAATCCCAATGTGCAGGTGAGCTTTCTTTCCCAGAATCCCCACATGGACGACAATGCAACAGTCTTGGAGCAGGTATTTCTGCATTTTCCGGCGGAATTCCGGCAGCTCAATGAATACGAAGCCAAGTCCATGCTGACCAAGCTGGGTTTTACAGACTTTGACCAGAAAATCGGCACCCTCTCAGGTGGTCAGCGCAAGCGGGTTGCTCTGGTTGCTGCCCTGGTGCATCCGGCGGACATTCTGGTGATGGACGAGCCTACGAACCACTTAGACAGCGAAATGGTTGCCTGGCTTGAAAACTGGCTCAAATCCTTCCGGGGCGGTCTCATCATGGTCACCCATGACCGGTATTTCCTGGAACGGGTGGTGAACCATATCACGGAGCTGTCCCGGGGTAAGCTCTATCACTATGAAGCCAACTATTCCAAATATCTGGAACTGAAGGAGCTTCGGGCAGAAATGGCGGAAGCCAGCGAACGGAAGCGCCAGGCCATCCTGAGAGTGGAACGGGAATGGATCATGCGTGGCTGCAAGGCCAGAACCACCAAATCCAAGGAACGGATTCAGCGGTACGAGGACCTTCTGAATCAGGATGCTCCCGAGACCGACGACACCATCCAAATGGCGGCAGCGTCCAGCCGTCTGGGCCGGAAGACCATTGAGCTTCACAATGTCAGCAAGGCCTTCGACGGCCGCACCATCATCGACAATTTCTCCTACAATCTCCTTCGGGGCGACCGGATCGGCATCGTGGGCCGCAACGGCGCGGGCAAATCCACACTGCTGCACATGATGGCAGGGGAACTTCAGCCGGACAGCGGTCATGTGGAAATCGGCACCACCGTTAAAATCGGTCACTTCTCCCAGGAGGGAAGAGAACTGGATCTTTCCCAGCGGGTCTATGATTTCATCCATGAAATTGCCCGGGAAATCCGTACCGAGGAAGGTACTTTCACCGCCAAGCAGATGATGGAGCGGTTCATGTTCCCTTCGGATCTGCAGAGTGTGCCCATCGGCAAGCTCTCCGGCGGCGAACGGAGAAGACTGTACCTGCTGTCCGTTCTGATGGAGGCGCCCAACGTACTTCTGCTGGACGAGCCCACAAACGATCTGGACGTCATGACGCTTTCGATCCTGGAAGATTATCTTCAGGGATTCTCCGGCCCCATTCTGACAGTTTCCCACGACCGGTTCTTCCTGGACAAGATGGCGGACTTCATTTTCGAAGTGAAAGGTGACGGAAAGGTTGAGCAGTATCCCGGCAACTGGAGCGACTGGGCAGCTGTCCGGAAACAGGAAGAAGCGCCCGTTAAGGCTGAAAAACCCAAGGCCGTCCAGGACCGCCCCCGGGAGAAAAAACTGAAATTCTCCTACAAGGAAGAGCGGGAATTTGCCACCATCGATCAGGATATCGCTGATCTGGAAGAGCAAATCGAGGAAAATCAGAAGGCTCAGGCTGCGGCGGGCAGCGACTATGTGAAGCTGCAGGAACTGCAGGATCAGCTGACCCAGCTGGAAGAGGCTCTGGAAGCCAAGACGGAGCGTTGGCTGTACCTGACGGAACTGAAAGAAAAAATCGACGCACAGAAGAAATAAGATGAACGATATCAAATTTACCAAACCCAGAGGAATCATCGACTGGCTCAGACTCTTTGCCCTCTACCGCACCGCATTTCCCAGATCGGAGCGGAAACCCTTCAGCATCATCCGGAAAACCATGAAAGAAGGTAAAGGCGATGTGTGGTGTGTGGAACGGGGCGGAAGATTTGCAGGACTTGCTTTCACCATCAACAGCGAGCATCTGGTGCTGCTGGATTATTTTGCAGTATCCAAAAAACACCGGGGCGAGGGTATCGGTACAGCCGTTCTGGTTCAGTTGATGGAGCATTACGGGGACAGGGGTTTCTTCCTGGAAATTGAAAGCACCCTGACCGATGCTCCTGATCTGAAAGCACGGCAAAAGCGCAAACATTTTTATCTGGCGGCGGGACTGAAGCCGCTGAACGTGGAAGCCATTCTCTTCGATGTCCGGATGGAACTGTTGGGAATCCGGTGCAGCCTGGATTTTGACGGCTATCAGGCATTCTACCGGGAGCAGTACAGCATCTGGGCGGCAAAGCACATTGAACCTGTGGAGGACAGCGGATGCACTATGTAAAGGTCAAGGGAATCCTATCGGCAGGGGGCGGCATGAACCTCTATCGGGGTTGCCAGCATGGATGTATTTACTGCGACTCCCGAAGCGCCTGTTACCAGATGAACCACGATTTCGAGGACATCGAAGTGAAGGAAAATGCGCTGGAACTGCTGGAAACGGCCCTGAAAGCCAAACGGAAACCCTGCATGATCGGTACCGGCGCCATGACGGATCCCTATATTCCGCTGGAATCGGAACTGTGCATGACCCGAAAGGCTCTGGAACTGATTGAAAAGCATGGCTTTGGTGTGGCGATTCAGACCAAATCCGACCGGATCCTCCGGGATTTGGATGTATTGACGCGGATCAACGACCGCACCAAGGCGGTGGTGCAGATGACCCTGACCACCTGTGACGAAAATCTTTGCCGGATTATTGAACCCGGAGTTTGCACGACTTCGGCACGGGTGGCTGCCTTGAAGCAGTTTCAGGCGGCGGGGATTCCAACGGTGGTGTGGCTTTGTCCCATTCTGCCTTTTCTCAATGATACAGAGGAGAATATTCGGGGAATTGTCGAATACTGCGCCGATGCCGGGGTGAAGGGCATTATCAATTTCGGCATGGGTCTTACCCTCCGGGAGGGAAACCGGGAGTATTTCTATGCGCAGCTGGAAAGATACTTCCCGGGGCTGAAGCAGCGCTACATCCGCGCCTACGGCAATGCCTATGACATTCCCAGCCCCCGTAGCCGGGAACTTACGAAGCTTTTCCATGAGCTTTGTGAGGAAAACGGCATCTGGCATGACAATAGTGAGATTTTCCGGCACATGCGAACCTTTGAGGAGAAGAGCAAACAAATGAGTTTCTTTTGAAAATGAGACCGCCTCCGGGCGGTCTTTTTTTGATGACTGCTTGTGTTTTTTTCCCGATGGCGTTATAATAAAACCAATCTTGTATTGGAGAGGATGCTATGGCTCAATACAACTATAACTGGGATGACCTAGGCCGGAATATCCAGGATATTGTGGACCGGGCGGTCAGTTCCCATGACTATCAAAGACTGAATCAGACCATCCGCCAGGCGGTGGACCGGGCTGTGGACAAAAGCGGCGAAGCCGTCCGCCGGGCAATGAACAATAACGCCCGTCCGGCGCAGAAGCCGCAGATTGTCGAAGAAAGCAAGAATCTTCCGGTACTCTACGGCAATCCCAACGGTAAGACCACCGCTGGAATCCTAAAAATTGTCGGCGGAAGCCTTCTGACTGCTGTGGGTATTCTGGGTCTGATTGCCGCAGGGTTGGTAAACTGGCTGGTGGTGGAAATCGGCGCTGCTCCGGCAATTTTTTCCATCGGCGGCACTGCCCTGGGCGCAGGTATCATGACCAGCGGAATCCAGAGAATTGAATGGGTCAGCCGGTTCAAAAAGTACCGCAAGGCTCTGGGCGAAAAGACCCACATCGCCCTGAAGGAACTGGCAAGAGCCGTGGGAAAGCCGGAAAAATTTGTCCGCAAAGAGGTGCGGAAGATGATTGATTCCGGTCTGTTTCTGGAAGGTCATCTGGACAACGAGCAGACCCGGCTGATTGTCAGCGACGAAACCTACCGGCTCTTTGAGCAGAGCAGACTGCAGCTGGAACAGCGGCAGCGGCTGGAAGAAGCCATGAAGGCCCAGAAAGAAGAAGTTACCCATTCCCCTCAGGTTCAGGAAGTGCTGGATCGGGGCGATGCTTTTATTGCGGAAATCCGCAGATGCAACGACGCTATCCCTGGTCATGAGATTTCCGCCAAGATTTTCCGGATGGAGACCATCGTTCAGAAAATCTTCGACCGGGCAGAAGCACACCCTGAAGTGGTGCCCGATTTGAAAAAGTTGATGGACTATTACCTGCCCATGACCGTGAAGCTGCTGAACGCCTATGCGGATATGGATGCCCAGCCGATCCAGGGCGAGAACATCCAGGCTTCCAAGCGGGAAATTGAGGCGACCCTGGATACCCTGAACCTGGCTTTCGAAAAACTGCTGGATGATCTCTTTGCGGACACCGCCATGGATGTTTCCAGTGATATTTCCGTCCTCCATACGCTCCTTGCCCAGGAAGGTCTGGCGGAGGATGACCTGACCAAAATGAAAAAACAGCAGAATCTGTAAACATACCCATTTTCCCGGAAGAGGAGATTTAATATGGAATCTGAATTCAAGTTTGATTACGAATCCGTCCCCGCCCTGACCCTGGAGCCGGAACTCGAGACAGCTCCCGCCCCTGCCGTGGTGGTGGAAGAAACCCAGCCGAAAATTGCGGAACCTGTGCTGACACCCCAGGAGCAGAAGATCATTGCGGATTTCGCTGCCAAGATCGATGTGGAGAATACTGCACAGATCCTGCAGTACGGCGCCGGCACTCAGAAAAAGATGGCCGATTTTTCTGATGCGGCACTTGCCAATGTCCGCACCCAGGACCTTGGCGAAGTGGGTGATTTGATCACCGGCGTGGTGGGCGAGCTGAAGGATTTTGATGCGGAAGAGCAGAAGGGCCTCTTCGGTTTCTTCCGGAAGCAGGCTGACAAGCTGGAAACCATGAAAGCCCGGTATGCCAAGGCAGAGGTAAATGTTGCCAAGATCGGCGATGCCCTGCAGCAGCATCAGATTCGTCTGCTGAAGGATTCTGCCGTTTTGGACAAAATGTATGAGCAGAATCTGGCTTACTTCAAGGAACTGACCATGTACATTCTGGCAGGTAAGCAGAAACTTCAGGAAGTTCGCATGGGTAAGCTGAAGGAACTGGAGGAAACTGCACAGATTACCGGTCTTGCGGAGGATGCCCAGGCAGCAAGAGACCTGGCTGACAAGTGCAACCGTTTTGAAAAGAAAATCCATGATCTGGAACTGACCCGTGCCATCTCCATCCAGACTGCCCCCCAGATCCGGATGATCCAGAACAATGACAATGTGATGGTGGAGAAAATCCAGACTACGTTGATGAACACCATCCCCCTGTGGAAGAACCAGATGGTCTTGGCTCTGGGCATTGCCCATTCCACCGAAGCTGCGGCTGCACAGCGGCAGGTCAACGATATCACCAATCAGCTGCTGAAACACAATGCTGAGAAGCTGCACATGGCATCTGTTGAAACCGCCAAGGAAGCTGAGCGGGGCATCGTGGACATTGAAACTCTGAAGCAGACCAATGCCAAGTTGATTCAGACTCTGGACGATGTGATGAAGATCCAGGCTGACGGCCGGGCAAAGCGTCTTGCCGCTGAGACTGAGATGGCCAAGATGGAAAATGACCTGAAAATGAAGCTGCTGCAGATCCGAAACGGCGGCTGAAAGTAAAAGAATACCGCCGGTGCGTGAGAATGCACCGGCGGTTTTTTCTGTAAAAATGGAGAAATCAGTTTACAATATTCAGGAAGATACGGTTCAGTTCCTCCCAGCTGTCCTTTTCGTCGCGGGGAAGGGTCTGGATTAGCTGCTCCAGCTCTTCGATGGAGTCGTCCAGATAATTGTTGATTATGTCAACACGGGGGCCAAGGCCCAGTTCAGGGGTTTCCATTTTCAGACGCAGCAGATCGGACACTGCGGGAACGAGAACCGGATCAAGGCAGGCGTCTGCCAGGTCGATGAAGAGCATGGGAGGCGGGGTCTGTTTTTCAAGAATCCAGCGGCATGCCAGGATGGGGCGCAGTACGTAGAAATACTTCTTCAGACGGACTGTGTCGCCTTTGAGATACTCCCGGTAATTTGCTTTGGCGGTATTGAGGTAGTGGTGGAGTCCGGCTTTTGCTGGAAGAAATGATCAATGACTGCAGAAATTGCGCCCCACTCGGGGGTGGTTTTATAGACGATGGGTGAATTGTTCCATTCAAATAGTGTGGGGTTGGAACCGTGGAGTAGCCGCAGGGCCTTCTGCAGGTCCCAGCCGTTGATGTCCAGAGTTTCATCCAACTGCCATTCGATCACATCCCGGGTCTTGTCGAGACGGAGATAGAATTCTACCGGGCGCACATAAATAAAGCGGACATCATAGTCGCTGTCGGGAGAGGCGAATCCCCATGCCCGGCTACCGGACTCGATGCAGTGCAGAATGCGGATATTTTCACGATCTTCGATTTCTTTTAATTATGCAGGAATGATTTCTTCAACGATTTTTTGTGATCAATCATGTGAATATTCCTTTCTTATGGGTTTGTACAAAATTATACCATCAAAAAGCATTCTTTTCAATTGCATAAATCAATTGAGCAGAAAATCGGATTCAGATTCCGTTTTGGATAGGGCGACAGGATTCGTTTGCATTTGTTCCCATTGGGATCAAATTAAGGTGTTGCCGCCGTCCAGCCGTCGGCAAGCGATTGTCCACCGGACAATCGCATTTATTTTTCGAATTCTTCATCTAAATGCAAAAAACCGCACTCAGAAAAGTGAGTACGGTTTTTGGTCCGGGCGACAGGATTCGAACCTGCGGCATCTAGCTCCCAAATAGAGTGATAACCTTTTTTCTAACCTTTTGGGCTCCATTTAGATGGTTTTATTCCGGAAACTCATCGTTTCCGGAACTATCCGTCCCATTGTTTACGGGTGTTCGAATTCTGTCTATGGTCAAAAATGTGGTCAAATCCAAACACTCCCCGAAAGGCAGCACCTTCCGGGGAGTGTTTTCTCGTTCTGAGGTGTGGTGATTGTAGCTTGGAAGGGGAGAGAAGTCAAGTCATTTCTGCGCCAATAATTGACCCGCAATAAACAAAGAAAAGGGGAGTCAGCCGACGATTCCGTAGGTCCCTGTAAGCGGATCCTGAAACAGAGGAATCTGCGGCGGTGCAAAGGTAAACACCACGAACAGAACCCCAATCAGACAGAGTGCGGCGAAGGCAAGTCGAGGATATCTGCATTGCAGTAGCTCTCGTTTGAATGCCCACCATTCAAAAAGAAAGACCAAAGCCGCTGAGATATAGAAGATGGCAATGTTGATCCAGTCGGGGGATTTTCCGAATACCCCATTGTAGGTGTAAAACAGCACCGGGATCAGCAGAAGCCCCAACAGAATTTCCGCCAGCTTGACACACCAGTAGTTTTCCTGATCCCCGAAAAACAGCCACTGAACCACCGCAAAAAGAAACAGGGGCCAGAACAGCAGCTTCATATGCTCCCAAGTGGATTCATTGACCCCGGAAAAGGGCGAAACCAGGATGCTCCCGCCTGTCCAATCGTACAAAAAGTGCAGAATCGTGCCGCCAAAAGTAACGAGAGCAAATCCTGCCCACTGCCAAAGAATTGACCGTTGTTTCATAGCCCCACCTCAACTGTGTGATACAAGCAGTTTATGCAGGGAATCCCGTTATTTACACCGCTATGAACAAAGAAAACGGTTTTTCCGGTGGGGACTTGAAAGAGAAGGCCTTTTCTGCTATAATAACAAAAACTGATACAGATTGGAGTTGGAAGGATGCGCACTACTTCTTGCTAATTACTTGGGCAACAGACGAAAAGCGGCGGTATCGTCGCTTGGCTTTGCTGTGCCCGGAATGCAGGAAGTGCGGATTCTTTCAGCTTGGATAGCGATACTGTGCCCATAAGGGGAAAGTGTGCGTTTGTGGCTGCGGGATGACTTCCTGCGGCCATTTTTGATTATTTGGAGGGCACTTATGTCACTGATTAATATAACCAATCTTACTTTTGCCTACGATGGCAGCTACGAAAACATTTTTGAGAATGTCAGCTTTCAGCTGGACACCAACTGGAAACTGGGCTTTACCGGCAGAAATGGACGGGGCAAGACCACGTTTTTAAATCTGCTCCTTGGAAAGTACGAATATCGGGGCAGTATTTCCACCTCGGTGGCGTTTTCCTATTTTCCTTACCATGTGACGGATCAAAGCATTCTGGCTATCGATGCAGTGGAAGCGATGTATCCGGAGTACGAATACTGGCGCTTAGCACGAGAAATGGTCAAATTGCAGCTGGATGATGCAGTACTTTACCGTCCCTATGAAACCTTGAGCAACGGTGAGCAGACAAAATTGCAGCTGGCCGTGCTGTTTTCCA
>JAFXAV010000031.1 GCA_017516785.1 Oscillospiraceae bacterium | reverse complement strand
TCGTCCTCATAGGCGGGCTTGGTGCGGTAGCCGAAGACACCCTCGTAGCCGGTCATGCCCAGGATGGCCCGGGCGCCCCGGTAGGAGAAGTCGGGATGCTCCCGGATGAAGTCCTCCAGAATGGGCACCAGATCGTAGGAGCCCACATGGATCTGGCCGTTGGCGTCCATGTACTCGCAGGTGGGGTAGCCGTCCTCGCCAATGACGATCTTGTGGGCGAAGCCGTCGCCGTCGGCGTGGGGCACGGCGGGGCGCTCATAGTCGGGGTCCACGTCGCCGATCATGTAGCCATAGTAGTTCACGTCGTCCTGGCTCATGACGAAGGGGGTCTTGCCCTCGGGGAGCCAGAGCTCGCCGTACTTCATCCTCGTCTGGCCATTCTCGTCCACATATTCGTAGGCGATGTCGTAGGGGGAGACCAGGATGTAGCCCCTTTCGTACATGCTCTCCATCATCTTCAGGAACTCGGGGATGGTGGTCATGTACTGGTTGTAGCCCTTCTCGGTGAAGTCACCGTCGAAGCACCGGGCGTTGTCCACCACCAGGGTGTGGAAGAACACATGGGTGATGTTCTGCATATCGGGCCACTTGACCAATTTCTGGGACTCGGCCTCATACTGGGCCACCCGGGACTGATACTCAGAGCTGGAGGCGAAATAGCTGCTGGTGCGCAGAAGGTCTGCCGCACCCTCGTAATCATAGCCCGCAGCCATAAAGTCCGCCTGCTTCAGCAGGTCATCGGCGGGGGGCTCCGTCTCGGGAGGAGCAGTGGTCTGGACAGGGTCCGTCTGCACGGGCTCGGTGGTCTCGGCGGGGTCCTTTTCAAAAAGACCGCCGATGGCGCTGACGGCGCACTTGCCCAGGCCGAAGAGAATGGCCGCCACCAGGATGCACAGCAGCACGAACCGGATCAACGGCCAGTTCCGCCAGAGCTGGTAGGTAAATTTGTTCTTGACCCACTTGGGCCGCCGGGGCTTCCTGCGCCGGGGGGTGGGATTGGGCTGATTCTGCTCGCTCATGGCAGGCCCTCCTTTTCCTGAAATGCTCCTTAAATGATACCCTTTTTTTCGACGGATTTCAACCACAAACGGTTACAATTCAGAATTTTAAGAAATTAAGAAAGCGCACCCGGCTGGGTGCGCTCTGCGTGTATACAAGAGGTCTGTAGGGGGCGGGACATTTGCCCGCCCGGCATTTTGCATTGCAAAATGCATGCGCCGTCAGGCGAAAAATAATTGTTTCCCTTCGAGAAAACCGCAAATCACTGATTTGCGGCGGGCGGGCCGATGTCCCGCCCCTACAGGTGCTTCTCGAAATGGGGCTCTTAAGTACACCCGTGGTGCGCTTTGGCTTTATCCGAACAGGGAGAGAAGGCCGTAGCCTAGGGCCATCAGCAGCAACCCCAGCAGAACATTGGTAAATACATCTCCCATGGCATCGGAAAAACGCTTCAGGATCTCCCGGATATTCTTCATGGCACGACCTCCTTGTGTTTTCTGATCCCATTATCGCACATTTTTCGAAAAATTCAACCGTTTTTCATCATTCAATAAGGGCCCGCTGCGAACATGCAGCGGGCCCTCGGTTATGTACTTACAGCAGAGGCTCCAGGCCCAGGACGGGGTGATTCTTCTCGGTGAGCCAGTTCAGCAGCTCCTCGGGATCGGCGGTGATGGTCTCGTCGGCAATGTAGTCGACGAAATTCTCAATGCCGTAGAGCTCCTTGGCGGTCTTGTTCAGGCGCTCGGCCACATCATCCTTCAGCTCCTTGGGCATCCAGACGATGCGCTCGATGCCGCCCTCGGCGGCGATGAACTTCTTGGAGGAGATGAAGTGACGGCCGTGACCCATGTAGCCGGGGGTCTGAACGCCGCCGCCGGTGCAGGAGGCTAGCTCACCGAAGGTCATGCCTGCGGGGGTCATGCCGGGGAACTCCCGGTTGACGATGACGAAGCCGCCGGACATGGGCTCGATGCCGCAGATGCACTCGAAGCAGCCGCAGGAGGTCATGGGATCCTCCAGGATGGAGTACAGGGTGACGGATTCCACGGCGCCGTGGGTGGAGTCGAAGATGGCCTTGTCCACGGATGCGAAGCGGCCGGTGCGCTCGTCGGTGCAGCCCTCCTTGAAGATGGGCTGGCAGGGGCCGTTGGGGTCCAGCTCATTGGTGGCCTTGGCATCCAGCCAGGACACGGCACCGCACAGGCCCAGACGCTCGGGAGTGACCACGCAGCAGTGGGCGGGTGCGAAAGACTGGCACAGGATGCAGGTATAGTAGCGGTCAACGGACTCGTCGGTCATGGAGTCCAGACGCTCGTCACGGGCAGTATAGCGGGGCATTGCCACCTCGTCCCGGAACTTGCCTGCCTCCACCGCATCGGTGATCAGGGTGATCTGGCACTTATCCACAACTGCGTCGAACTCGTCCATGATCATGACGTACAGCACCTCCGCAAAGTGCTGGAGCCGCAGGCCTGCCTCAAAGGCGGAGTTGGAAACACGGACACGGACCTGATTGCGCTGGCCGGTGTGCATGACACCCTCCATGTAGTTGAACCAGGCGTGGAACTTTCTCTCGATAACGGACTCGAAGTCCACCTGCATCTTCTTTCCGGCCACTTCCACATAGGTTGCCAGAGCCAGCTCCTTGGCATCCGCCAGATCGGGGCCGACGATGGTGATCTTGTGATCCTCGATCTCGCCCATCTCCCGCATCACCACCAGCTCGGCAGTGGGGTTCTTGGCGGACCAGAACTCGTTGTGCATATCGCTCTTGCGGATGATCTCACCCTCGAAGGCAGCGGCAAATGCCACGGGAATGGGCAGCTCCTTCACCTTGATCTTGATGGAGCGCAGCTCCAGAGACTTCTTCACAGTCTCCGCATGGTCGCAGACGGATTCCAGCGCACCGGGAACCTGATTCTCGCCCAGATCGATGTCCACCACCACAGGGAAGCCCAGGGCAATGGCACCGGCACCGGCAGAAACCACCACGGCATCAATGGCGCCGAAGGTGTTGACGAAAGCGGGAACTCTGTTCTTGGTGTATTCCAGCAGACCGGCCAGGTTGCCGGGCTGGATGTTGCCGAAGATCAGGGCCGCACGGATGGCAACAGTGACCACATGGATCACGGAGGTCACATCATGGCCCAGAGGAATGACACGGAATTCCAGACCCATCTTCACGCCGCCGTCCATGCACTGCTCGATGACATCGCCCACCATAAAGGTCATGATGCCCTTGGACTGGTAATCCTTGACAACGCTCACCACGTCAGCAGCATTCTCAGCCTTGCCCAGAACGACAGCCACACCGGGGATATCGCCGGTAACCAGGGGAACACCCAGGCTGCGGATGATGGGATCGGGAACGAAGCCGATGCCGGTTTCCTTCTCATAGGGATCGCCGCCCTCCAGATATTTCAGGCCCTCAATGATCTCCGCGCCAACAGCGGTAGCCAGACCGGCGTTCAGCGCCTGGCCCAGATCCTCCTGATTGGTGATCAGGCTCTTCAGCACGCCCACGCAGGCGGGCAGGTCGCCCAGGGTCTTCACCTTCACGCCGGTAGCGGCGTAAATGGTGGGGAAATAATAAGCAGTATCAGGGAAGGCAATTTCCTTCTCTGCGCCGAACTTTTCAATGGCCTCATTGACGGCATTTTCCGTCAGACCGGCAACGGCATTGGATCCACCATAAATCAGGTCAGTTAATACGCTCATAAAGTAATTCCTCCCAATTTTCTTGGTTAACATAATTTTATATAGAGCCATTTCGGCTGAATATACGTTTTTTACCCCTGTAGGGCGGGCTGCCCTCAGCCCGCCGCAAAACACGATCAGCATCCAGCGGCGGCTTGCGGGCAAGCCGCCCTACTGGGGGACAGGCAATTTATTGAGCAAGTGCCAACAGGGCCCGGTAGAGTTCTTCTCCACCGTCAAAATAGAGATTTCTGTCTTTGAGGTGATCCGGTGTCACGATGATCTCCCCGTTTTCCTCCACCATCACCCTGGTATATCCGTCGTAATAATAGAAGTACAGGTAGAAAAAGGACTGGCTCATGGTGCCGAATTTCGGCTTGCGGGTCACTTCCGTCTGGGCCACCCCATCCAGCACCGTCTGCAAGTCCGCTTCCTCCACCGGAATCTCCTCCGAGTCGAAGAATTCATCGTAGTAAAACAGCTGGAGCTTCGTACTGTCAAAGATCTCCTCCGGCATCTGCTTTTCCAGAGAAAGGGGCGCCGTCCAGTACAGATAATCGCACAGCAGAATCAGCAGAATCAGCAGAACCGCCAGGACAGCCAGGGCTTTCTTTTTCCGGGACATTGCCATTCCCCTCCTTGCCTCTGTAGGGCGGGCTGCCCTCAGCCCGCCGCAAAACACGATCAGCATCCAGCGGCGGCTTGCGGGCAAGCCGCCCTGCTGTCATGTTTTCTTTTTCTTTGTTGTTTTCTTGATCAGCTGCTTTGCAAACTCCTCAAATTCCGGGCAGTCGTTTTTGATTTCATACTCCTGCTCCGCTTTGATGACAAGGCTCACCATTTTGGGGATGGAGGTGGTGCGGTTTCCTTTTTCGTTGTTTCCCTGGACTTTTTTTATGGTCTTAATGGGCACCGCCGTAAAGCCCTGGGATGTTTCAAAGAGGATCCGCTTGCTTGTCAGAATGGTTCTACCCTTCTTCTGGGGGCAGATCACTTTTATCGTCTCCCGGGGCTGGAGCACCAGTTCCAGCTTCCGGAGTTTCTCTCTCATTTTTCGGTCCCGGTTCCTTCGAACAGAGGACCGGATGGCCAGCACCAGCATAACCGCCAGAGCTGCCGCCAATAGTTCCTGCCAGGATGGCATGCTGCATTTCCTTTCCAGTGGGTATAGTGTCACAACGTAATTATACAAAAGATTTCCCCTATTGGCAATCCATTTCGCAAAATAAAAATGACCGGGAGGAAAATTTCCTCCCGGTCACCGGAATTTATTCAATTACACATTGTACCATGTACCGATACCGAGCGGCGCAGGGCAGTTACGAAACCCGCCGCACCGAGCACGCATCAGCTGTCGGCCTTGCCGACTTACAGATCCAGGTAGGAGTCGGAGTACAGGACGTGGTTCTTGAAGATGTCGCAGGACTTGATGGTCTCCATCAGACGGCGGTCGTTGGGGTTGACGATGGCGGAGGTCAGGCCCTGCATCATGCACATTGCAACCAGAGTTGCGTCCATGATGGGACGGACTTCCTTGGGAGCGCCGTTGGAGTTGTTGGACAGACCACCGGTGGACTTCAGGCCCTTGTCGGAGAACATCTTGATGGCTTCCAGAACTTCCATCTGCTTGTCCTGCATGCCCTTGACAACCAGGAACAGGGGGTCGAACCACAGGT
>JAFXAV010000030.1 GCA_017516785.1 Oscillospiraceae bacterium | reverse complement strand
GCAGCCCGAAGGGCTGACGGAGGGAGTGTCCTATCGACTTTACGACACTCCCCCAGTCAAAAATCAAAGATTTTTGCCAGCCCCCTCAGGGAGGGGGCCAAGGGTGGCTTCGCCACCGAACACCTCGATAAACTGCAATTTACAGCGTTTTGATAAAAGCTTCCATTCTATCAAGGCCCTTTTTCAGTTCCTCGTCGGAGTAGCAGTAGGAAAGGCGGATATAGCCTTCCGCGCCGAAGCAGCTACCGGGAACAGCGGCCACCTTGCCCTCTTTGATCATCCGGGTGCAGAATTCTTCCGATCCGATGCCGAACCGGGAGATATCCGGAAATACATAGAAGGCACCCTCCGGCTCCGGGAAGGAAAGACCCATGTCACGAAGCCGTTTGCAGACATATTCCCTCCGGGCGGCATAGATTTCCCGCATGGGGGCCGCATCAGTCTGCAGCGCGGTGACGGCGGCATCCTGCAGGAAAGTTGGTACGGCAGTAATGGTTGCCGCGCTGAGCAGCAGCAGCCGGTCCATGACGTAGCCAGGGCATACAAGATATCCCACCCGCCAGCCGGTCATGGCATAGGGCTTCGAGAAGCTCTGGCAGAGGATCAGCTGGTCCTTCAGCTCCGTATCCAGACTCAGGTCAGGACAGCTTGCGTAGGACAGCTGGTTGTAGACATTGTCGCTGATGACAAAAATCGGCTTTCCCAGCACCGCCTGCTTCACAGCGGCAAGACTCTTTTCATTGAAAATCACACCGGTGGGATTGCAGGGAGAATTGAGGATGATGGCCTTGGTTTTGTCCGTAATAGCGGCATTCAGAGCATCGGCATCGATCTGGAAGCCGGTTTTCGTCACATCCAGCTTAACAGTCTTTGCTCCCGCGATGGTGGCGATGGTCTCATAAAGGCCAAAACCGGGAGTGGGGACGATGATCTCCTCACCGGGATTCAGAATGCCCAGCAGCGCGGTGAACAGCGCCTGGCAGGCGCCGATGGTGATGAGCACATTTTCCGGCTTCGTGGGATTGCCCCGGCCCGTTTCGAATTCGGCAACAGCCTGGCGGAGCTTCAAAGTGCCCTGATTGGGGGCATAGTGGGTCTGGTTATCCAGAAGTGCGGCGATGGCCGCCTGCTTGATTGTCTCGGGGGTATCCAGGTCCGGCTCACCGATGGTCAGCATGGCGCAGTCGGGAGTCTCCCGGGCCAGGTTCGTGAAGACGCGAATCTGACTGCGTTTCAGAGAAGCAAGGTTATTGTTTAAAGGAATCATTGGAAATGTTCGGCCAGATTTTCGAAGAAATCGGCCCCTTTCGCAAGAATGGTTTCGTCAAAACTGAAATTGTCCGCATGGAGCGCGGGGGTGTCGCCCAGTCCTAAGAAGAAGAACATGCCGGGGGCATACCGCTGATACCAGGAGAAATCCTCGCTGGTCATGCTGGGCTGGGCAAGTTCATGGAATTCGGCAACTGCCTTTACCCGGTCGAAAATGTCATCGGGATTCAAAATGGCGGGGTAACCGTCGCTCATGGAGATTTTCACGGCGCAGCCGGTCTCTTTTTCCACATCGGCGGCGATGGAAAAGAGATTGTCCCGGAGGTTTTCAAAAACCTCGTCCTGGAATGCCCGCAGGCTTCCCTCCATGTGGGTGTGGTCGGACAGGGCGTTCCGAGCGGTGCCGCTGTGGAATTTTCCGAATTTCAGCAGGCGGTAGGTTTCCTTCGGCAGGCTCTGCTCCATAGCGATGGCTCTACGATAAAACTCGGTGCCCGCAAACACCGCGTCCAGGCCCTCGCTGGCCTTGGCAATATGGGCGGATTTTCCGTAAATATCCACATTCACCTCGCTGGAGCGGCTCATCAGTTCCTTCCGGCGGCTGAATACTTTTCCAGATTCCAGTCCGGGCCACAGGTGCAGGCCGAAAATGGCGGATACATTGTATGTTTCAATAATACCCGTTTCACAGATTTTCTTTGCGCCGCCGGGACTTTCCTCACCGGGCTGGAACACCAGCAGCACATTGTGGGGCAGGCACTTCTTTTCGCTTAAACGGCGGGCCAGTTCCAGAAGGATTGCCATATGGCCGTCATGGCCGCAGGCATGCATCACGCCGGGATGGCAGGATACATAGGAAGATTCATTCTTTTCGGAGATGGGCAGGGCATCGCAGTCGGCACGGAAGGCAATTGCCCGGTCAGCGCCGAAGTCAAACCAGGCGCACAGGGCGCTGTCCATGGGCGAAAAAACAGCGCAGTTCAGGCCACTGAGAGCATTTTTCAAATATTCCATGGTTTTGGGCAGGTTCAGTTCCAGTTCCGGAATCCGGTGCAGGGCCCGCCGGTCTTCAATGATGCGCATAGGATTTTCCTCCGTCTTCGCAGGCAACGCCCGCAATATTGAATTATTATACAGCTGGAATGAATTTTTGTCAATTTATCCCCTTGTCACCGATGCAAAAAGATGGTATCATGATACAAACCAAAAAGGAGAGATTGCCATGAATGCTCAGGAAATCATTGAATACATCCGCACATCCGAAAAGAAGACCCCTGTGAAGGTCTATGTCTGGGAAAAGACTCCCGTAGACTTCCCCGGCTGTCAGGTTTTCAACGCCGCCCCCGGCCAGAAAATCATCTTCGGTGACTGGAAGGATGTTGCCCCCGTGCTGGAAGCCAATGAGTTCGAGCATCTGGAAATCGAAAACAACTGCCGCAACTCCGCCATCCCCATGCTGGATATGAAGAATATCCCCGCCCGCATTGAGCCCGGCGCCATCATCCGGGAGCAGGTGGAAATCGGTAAGAACGCCGTCATCATGATGGGTGCCATTCTGAACATCGGCGCTGTTATTGGCGACGGCACCATGATCGACATGGGCGCAGTCCTGGGCGGCAGAGCAACGGTTGGCAAGAACTGCCACATCGGCGCAGGCGCCGTCCTGGCAGGTGTCATTGAGCCCGCCTCCGCCACCCCCGTCATCATTGAGGACAATGTCATGATCGGCGCCAACGCCGTGGTCATCGAAGGCTGCCGCGTGGGTCATGATGCCGTGGTCGCCGCAGGCGCAATCGTTGTCAGCGACGTTCCCGCCAATGCCGTGGTTGCAGGCTGCCCCGCCCGGGTCATCAAGATGAAGGACGAGAAGACCGCAAATAAGACCGCTCTGGTGGATGCACTGAGAGCTCTGTAATCAATAAAAATATCTGCGGCAGTCCGCTTATGGACTGCCGCTTTCTGCTGCACAAAAAACCGCCCCCAGAATAACATGGAGTGTGGGCAGCAAAGCCCAACGAAATTTCCGGAGGTAATGGATTATGTGTAACAATAACAACGGTATCTGCGGCTGCATCGGCAACAACTGGTGGTGGATCATCATTCTGGTCCTGCTGTTCTGCAACTGCGGCGGCAGCAACGGCTGCGGCAACTGGGGCAATGACCGCTGCGATTCTGGCTGCGGCTGCTGCTAAGTAAAAAGGAAAGGGCACCCCGATGGGGTGCCCTTCGATTTATGCTATGTAACGATACCGACTTAGACCATTGCAGCGGTGATGATGGCCATCTTGTAGACCTCGTCGGCGTTGCAGCCGCGGGACAGGTCGTTGATGGGAGCTGCCAGACCCTGCAGGATGGGGCCCAGAGCTTCAAAGCCGCCCAGACGCTGTGCGATCTTGTAGCCGATGTTGCCAGCCTCGATGGTGGGGAAGATGAAGGTGTTGGCGTAGCCTGCCACGGGGGAGCCGGGGAACTTCAGCTGGCCGACTTCGGGAGCGACAGCTGCGTCGAACTGCATCTCGCCGTCGATAGCCAGATCGGGAGCCATTTCCTTGGCAACAGCGGTGGCATCGTGGGACAGCTTGACAGTGCCGCCCTTGCCGGAGCCGTTGGTGGAGAAGCTCAGCATAGCGACCTTGGGATCGATGCCGAAAACGCGAGCGGTGTTGGCAGTCTCGATGGCAACTTCAGCCAGCTTCTGAGCAGCGGACAGAGTCACATTGCCTTCCTTGTCCACGGAGTCTTCGTAGCCCAGGTTGATGGCGCAGTCGCCCATAGCCAGCTTTTCTTCGCCGCGGATCATGATGAAGCAGGAAGAAACCAGGTGGGAGCCCTTCTTGGTCTTGACGATCTGCAGTGCGGGACGGACGGTGTCAGCGGTGGAGTAGGTAGCACCGCCCAGCAGAGAGTCCGCAAGACCCATCTTTACAAGCATAGTGCCGAAGTAGTTGCCCTTCAACAGGG